>NZ_JBIWJA010000021.1:0-139698 GCF_044764905.1 Streptomyces sp. NPDC093586
AAAACCCCCCCCCCCCACCCACCCCCCCAAAACTTTTTTTGTCGCGCGGGGGGGGGCCCCCCCCCCCGGGGGGGGGGGGGGGGGCAATGGCCCCCCGGCCCCGCCGGAACGCCGTCGCGCGCGCTACGCGTCGACCTTCTCCATGACCTCGTCGCTGACGTCGAAGTTGGCGAAGACGTTCTGCACGTCGTCACTGTCCTCGAGGGCGTCGATCAGCTTGAAGATCTTCCGGGCACCCTCCTCGTCCAGTTCGACCTGCATGGTCGGGACGAAGTTGGCGTCGGCGGACTCGTAGTCGATGCCGGCGTCCTGGAGGGCGGTGCGGACCGCGACCAGGTCGGTGGCCTCGCTGATGACCTCGAAGGTCTCGCCGAGGTCGTTGACCTCCTCGGCGCCCGCGTCCAGGACGGCACCGAGCACGTCGTCCTCGGTCAGTTCGCCCTTGGGGACGATCACGACGCCCTTGCGGTTGAACAGGTACGACACCGATCCCGGGTCGGCCATGGAGCCGCCGTTGCGGGTCATGGCGACGCGGACGTCGGAGGCGGCGCGGTTGCGGTTGTCGGTGAGGCACTCGATGAGCACCGCGACACCGTTGGGGCCGTAACCCTCGTACATGATCGTCTCGTAGTCGGCGCCGCCGGCCTCCAGGCCCGCGCCGCGCTTGACCGCGGAGTCGATGTTCTTGTTGGGGACCGACTGCTTCTTCGCCTTCTGGATGGCGTCGTAGAGCGTCGGGTTGCCCTCGGGGTCGGCGCCCCCCATGCGGGCCGCGACCTCGATGTTCTTGATCAGCTTCGCGAAGAGCTTGCCGCGCTTGGCATCGATGACGGCCTTCTTGTGCTTCGTCGTGGCCCATTTAGAGTGGCCGGACATCTGCCTGTCTCCTTCGCGTAACCCGTCTTTGAACGAACGCAGGAATCCTACAAGGACTCCGCCGCCCGCTTCGCGCGCACCATGTCGGCGAAGAGGCGGTGGACGCGGTGGTCGCCGGTCAGTTCCGGGTGGAACGACGTGGCCAGCGCGTTGCCCTGGCGGACCGCGACGATGTGGCCGTCGTGCTCGGCGAGCACCTCGGCCGCGGCGCCCACGGACTCGACCCAGGGGGCGCGGATGAAGACGCCCTCGACAGGATCGCCCTCCACGCCCGTGACGTCGACGGCCGCCTCGAAGGATTCGTTCTGCCGTCCGAAGGCGTTGCGGCGCACGATCATGTCGATGCCGCCGACCGTCTCCTGACCGGAACGCGGGTCGAGGATCTTGTCGGCCAGCATGATCATGCCGGCGCAGGTGCCGTAGACGGGCATGCCGCCGCGCACACGCGCGCGGAGGGGTTCCATCACGCCGAAGAGGACGGCCAGTTTGGAGATGGTGGTGGACTCGCCGCCGGGCAGCACGAGGCCGTCGACCTCGGCGAGTTCTTCGGGGCGCCTGACCGACCTGGCCACGGCGTCTGCCGCGGCCAGGGCGACGAGGTGCTCCCGTACGTCGCCCTGGAGGGCCAGGACGCCGATGACGGGGGTGTCACTCATGGGTCCGGTGCCTTACCAGCCGCGGTTGGCGTAGCGCTCGGCCTCGGGGAGGGTGTCGCAGTTGATGCCGACCATGGCCTCGCCGAGGTTGCGGGACGCGTCCGCGATGATCTTCGGGTCGTCGTAGAAGGTGGTGGCCTTCACGATGGCGGCGGCGCGCTTGGCGGGGTCGCCGGACTTGAAGATGCCGGAGCCGACGAAGACGCCCTCGGCGCCGAGCTGGCGCATCAGCGCGGCGTCGGCGGGGGTGGCGACACCGCCGGCGGAGAACAGGACCACCGGGAGCTTGCCCAGCTCGGCGACCTCGCGGACCAGCTCGTACGGGGCGCGCAGTTCCTTGGCGGCGGCGTACAGCTCGTTGTTGTCGTAGCCGCGCAGGCGGGCGATCTCGTTCTTGATCTGACGCAGGTGGCGGACGGCCTCGACGACGTTGCCGGTGCCGGCCTCGCCCTTGGAGCGGATCATGGCCGCGCCCTCGGCGATGCGGCGCAGGGCCTCACCGAGGTTGGTGGCCCCGCAGACGAAGGGGGTGGTGAAGGCCCACTTGTCGGAGTGGTTGACCTCGTCGGCCGGGGTGAGGACCTCGGACTCGTCGATGTAGTCCACGCCGAGGGACTGCAGGACCTGGGCCTCGACGAAGTGGCCGATGCGGGACTTGGCCATCACGGGGATCGACACCGCGTCGATGATGCCCTCGATCATGTCCGGGTCGGACATGCGGGCCACGCCGCCGTCCTTGCGGATGTCCGCGGGCACCCGCTCCAGGGCCATGACGGCGACGGCGCCCGCGTCTTCGGCGATCTTCGCCTGCTCCGGCGTGACGACGTCCATGATCACGCCGCCCTTGAGCTGCTCGGCCATGCCGCGCTTCACACGGGCGGTGCCGGTCTCGGGGGCCTGGTTTTCGGAGAGCGTGCTGGACACGGGTACCTCACTGATGAGAACGGGGGGTTTCTGCATCACCGAGGAAACGCGAGTGGACCAGGCCACAGCAAGGGCCAATGGACAGCCGGTGGATCCTTTTCCCGGTGGAGACGCCGGGGACCGCGGCTAGGTACCGCGGCAGGCGACGTTCGCCCGGTGAGGAGTGGCGTCCGGTGCGTGCTCCGGGGGTCCCCCGGCCGGAGGCTGGGGGAGTGCCGGCCGGAAGCCCTCGTACTGGACGTACGCGGGCGTTCGTCCGGTGCGGCGAGTGGGGGCACCCCCTCCGGGAGAACGTGCCGGGCGCCGCGACGGGGCGAACGGCGCCTGTGGCGGCACTAGGCCCTGTCCACCAGCGCCGCCGGCGGCTCGTCGTCCATCTCGAAGGCCAGCGGGAAGGGCGCGTGTCCGGCCAGCCGGAACCAGCGCACCTTGCGGTGTTCACGCAGGCGGCGGGCGGCGCCCACGGCGTCGTTGTGGAAGCGGCGGGCCATCGGCACCTTCCGGACCGCCTCGGTCAGTTCGCGGGCCGCCTCCTCTCCCCCGGGCGCCTCGCGCACCGCCTCCACCTGCCGGGGGTCCTCGAACACCGCCCGCAGGGCCTGGCTCAGCTCGCTCTCGGCCACCTCCCGCTGCTCCTCCTCGGCCTGCCGGGCGGCGTGCGCGGCCTCGTACAGGACGATCGAGGCGGCCGGGTCCAGCACACCCGAGGTGGCCAGCTCCTGGGCCACGGAAGCCCTGCGCAGCAACTGGGCGTCGAGCGCGGCACGGGCGGCGTCGATCCGGGCGTGCAGCCGGTCCAGCCGCCCCGCCGTCCAGCTCAGGTACAGGCCGATCGCGATGAGGACGACCAGGATCCAGATGAGGGTGAACGTCACGGGCGGCAACCCTACGGGAGCGCTCCGCCGGGTCGGCCGGGTGCCTCCGCGGTGGGCGTCGCCGGGGGCCGTCGCCCCGGGGCCCCGCCCCGGCCCGAACGGCCTCGTCCGCGAAGCTTCCCCGGAGGGGGTGCCCCCCGGGACGGGCTGGACACGAACCCGGCGTTCAGTCCTTCGCCGCCAGGCCGAAACGTGCCCGCAGGCCCGTCGCCCTCTCGTCCGCCGCCACCGCCGCCGCGCCCGCCGTCACCGTCTCGTAGACGGACAGGATGTCCGCGCCCACCGTCGACCAGTCGAAGCGCCGTACGTGCGCGCTGCCCCGTTCCCGCAGCTCGGCCCGGCGCTCCGGGTCCCCCAGCAGCCGTATCGCCGCCTCGGCCAGCGCGTCGGCGTCCTCGTTGGCGAACAGCTCGCCGGCCGCCCCCTGGTCGAGGACCTGGGCGAAGGCGTCCAGGTCGGAGGCGAGCACGGGGGCGCCCGCCGACATGGCCTCGACGAGGATGATGCCGAAGCTCTCGCCGCCGGTGTTGGGCGCCACGTACAGGTCGACGCTGCGCAGGAAGCGGGCCTTGTCCTCGTCGCTGATCATGCCGAGGAACTCCACCCGGGGGCGCAGCTCGGCGGGCAGGGAGGCCACCGCCTCCTTCTCGTCGCCGCGCCCCGCGACCAGCAGCCGGGTCCCCGGGCGGGCGGCGAGGATCTTCGGCAGGGCCCGCATCAGCACCGGCAGGCCCTTGCGGGGCTCGTCGATGCGCCCGATGAAGCCGATCGTGTCGCCCTGCCACTCGGGCTTCGGCTCCGCCCCGGCGAAGAAACCGACGTCGACGCCGTTCGGGATGACGACCGCGTCCCCGCCCAGGTGCTCCACCAGCGTGCGCCGGGCGTACTCGCTCACCGCGATCCGCGCGCTGATCTTCTCCAGGGCCGCCTGGAGGATCGCGTACGCGGCGATCATCGCCCGCGAGCGCGGATTGGACGTGTGGAAGGTGGCCACGATCGGGCCCTGCGCCGCCCAGCAGGTCAGCAGACCCAGTGACGGCGAGGTCGGCTCGTGGATGTGGATGACGTCGAACGCGCCCTCG
This sequence comes from Streptomyces sp. NPDC093586, assembly GCF_044764905.1. Classification (NCBI taxonomy): domain Bacteria; kingdom Bacillati; phylum Actinomycetota; class Actinomycetes; order Kitasatosporales; family Streptomycetaceae; genus Streptomyces; species Streptomyces sp. NPDC093586. Next base: position 4,414 of record NZ_JBIWJA010000021.1, read on the forward strand.
TGCAGCCAGCGCCGCACCCGCGCCGCCGACAGGAAACCGAAGTTCAGGCGGGCCACCGAGCCGTTGTACGGCACCGGCACCGCGCGCCCGGCCGAGACGACGTACGGCGGCAGCGGGGTGTCGTCGTCGGCGGGGGCGAGGACGGACACCTCGTGGCCGAGGCGGAGGAAGTACTCGGCGAGATCGCGGATGTGGAACTGGACGCCGCCCGGCACGTCCCAGGAGTACGGGCAGACGATGCCGATCCTCACGAGGCGTCCCGCTCGCCGGGGGCCGGCGCCTTGGCCGGGTCGAGGTCCTTCAGCCACAGGCGCTGGAGCATGTGCCAGTCCTCCGGATGGCCGGCGATCCCCGTGGCGAAGGCATCGGCCAGCGCCTGTGTCATGACGGACGTCCTCTCGCGCCGCGTACCCGACCCGGGCACCTCGACCGGCGGATGGACCCGGCCCCGCATGACCGGCGAGTCGTCGTACCAGAGCGTCACCGGCAGCAGCCGCGCCCCGGTCTGCTGGGCGAGCAGGGCGGGGCCGGCCGGCATGCGGGCCGTCTCGCCGAAGAAGTCGACCTCCACCCCGGAGGCGGACAGGTCGCGGTCGGCGACCAGGCAGACCAGACCGCCGTCGCGCAGCCTGCGGGCCAGCGTGCCGAAGGCCGTGCCGCCGCTGTGCGGCAGGACCTCCATGCCGAGGCCCTCCCGGTAGGCGACGAAGCGGTCGTAGAGCGTCTCCGGCCTCAGGCGCTCGGCGACGGTCGTGAACGGGATGCCCAGTTCGGTGGTGACCCAGGCGCCGGCGAGGTCCCAGTTGGCCAGGTGCGGCAGGGCGAGGATCACGCCCTTGCCCGCGTCCATGCCCTCCGTCAGGTGGTGCAGGTCCTCGGGGGTGAAGCCCGCCCTGACGCGCTCGGCGCTCCAGGCGGGCAGCCGGAAGGACTCCATCCAGTAGCGCAGGTACGAGCGCATGCCCGCGCGCGAGAGCTCCGCGAGCCGCTCCGGACCCGCGCCCGGCACCACGCGCGCGTAGTTGCTCTCCAGCCGCCGTACGCCCGCGCCGCGCTGCTTCCAGGCGAGGTCCGCGACCGTGCGGCCGAACCGCACCGCGACCGGCTCGGGAAGCTTCTTGACGGTGCTCCAGCCGGCGCCGTACAGGGCGTCGGACAGCCGCTCCCGAGCGCTCACTGCGTCGCCTCGGTGCCCTGGTCCTCCTGCGCCGCGGCGTCCGCCTCGGCGGACTCCCGGCGGACGGTGACGACCCGCTGGACCAGCGTGACGAGGCTGCCGACGGCGACGATCCACAGGGCGACGGGCAGCAGGTACTGGATGCCGGGCACGCCGAACTTGTGCAGGCCCGCGAAACCGGCCGCGACCAGGGAGACGACGAGGCGCTCGGCGCGCTCGACCAGCCCGTTGACGGCGACCGGAAGGCCGATCGACTCGCCGCGCGCCTTGGTGTACGACACCACCTGGCCGCTGGCCAGGCAGAAGATCGACACGGCGCACAGCACGTTGTCGTCGCCGTGGCCCGCGTACCAGAGGGCGAAGCCGCCGAAGATCGCGCCGTCGGCGACCCGGTCCAGGGTGGAGTCCAGGAAGGCGCCCCAGCGGCTGGAGCGGCCGAGCTGGCGTGCCATGTTGCCGTCGACGAGGTCGGAGAAGACGAACAGCGTGATCACGACCGTGCCCCAGAAGAACTCGCCCATGGGGTAGAAGACCAGCGCCCCCGCGACCACACCGGCGGTGCCGATGAGCGTGACCGTGTCCGGGCTGACGCCCCTGCGGATGAGAAACGCGGCGAACGGTGTGAGGACACGCGTAAAAAATGCACGCGCGTACTTGTTCAGCATGGCCTTCCCGACGGTCGGTGTGGCCGCGCGGCCCTTGCTGGCCACCGGCTGGCCCATCGTAGTCACGCGCGCGCGTGCACGGCGGACGGGCACCCGCACCCCGGCGCCCCGACCGGGACCGGGGTGCGTCCCTCGTATGGACGCGGCGTGACGGGAGTGGGAATCTCGAAGGACCGCGGGCGTCGCCGGAGCCGCCAGTGCACGCGGTCCCGCGCGTCCGCGCCCACAACGACCTCACCGTGCACGGGAGGCAAGGACATGGGCGAGAAAGCACATACCCACCCCGGAGCCGCCGGCAGGGCAACGGCGGCCGACCACCCCGCGTCCGTACGGAATGTGGTGCTGGTCGGCCACTCCGGATCGGGCAAGACGACTCTGGTGGAGGCCCTCGCGCTGACCGCGGGAGCCGTGAACCGGGCCGGCCGCGTCGAGGACGGCGGCTGCGTCTCGGACTACGACGAGATCGAGCACCGGCAGCAGCGCTCGGTACAGCTCTCCCTGGTGCCGGTCGAATGGGACGGCATCAAGATCAATCTCCTGGACACCCCCGGATACGCCGACTTCGTCGGTGAGCTCAGGGCCGGTCTGCGCGCCGCGGACGCGGCCCTCTTCGTCGTCTCGGCCTCCGACGGGATGGACGGCTCCACCCGCATGGTGTGGGAGGAGTGCGCCGCCGTCGGCATGCCGCGCGCCATCGTCGTCACGCACCTGGAGGCGGCGCGGGCCGACTTCGAGGAGATGACGCGGATCTGCGCGGACGCCTTCGGCGCGGACGACCCCGACGCCGTGCTGCCGCTCTACCTGCCTCTGCGCGGACCGCAGGCACCCGACGGGCACGCGCCCGTGACGGGGCTGATGGGGCTGCTGACGCAGCGGCTGTTCGACTACTCCTCCGGCGTGCGCGAGGAGTCCGAGCCGGTCGGGGACCAGCTGCCGCTGATCGAGGAGGCCCGCAACCGGCTCATCGAGGGGATCATCGCGGAGAGCGAGGACGAGACCCTCATGGACCGCTACCTCGGCGGCGAGCGGATCGACGTCAAGACCCTGATCCAGGACCTGGAGCGGGCCGTCGCGCGCGGCGCCTTCTTCCCCGTCCTGGCCGCCGCCCCCGCCGCCGAGGGCGCCCGGCAGGGCCTGGGCACGGTCGAACTGCTGGACCTGATCGTCCGCGGCTTCCCGACACCGCTGGAACGCGAGGCGCCCCGGGTGACCACGCCCGACGGCGCACCGCGCGAGCTGCGGATGTGCGACCCCGACGAGTCCCTGGTCGCCGAGGTCGTCAAGACGTCCTCCGACCCGTACGTCGGCCGCATCTCCCTGGTCCGCGTCTTCTCCGGCACCCTGCGCGCCGACCAGACGGTGCACGTCTCCGGGCACGGCCTGGCCGACCGCGGTCACGAGGACCACGACGTCGACGAGCGGATCGGCGCCCTGTCGACGCCGTTCGGCAAGCAGCAGCGGCCGGTCACGCACGTGATCGCGGGCGACATGGCGTGCGTGGCCAAGCTGAGCCGCGCCGAGACCGGGGACACGCTGTCGGCCAAGGACGACCCGCTGCTGATGGCCCCCTGGCAGATGCCCGACCCGCTGCTGCCGCTCGCCATCCGGGCGCACAGCAAACCCGACGAGGACAAGCTCTCCCAGGGGCTCGCCCGGCTGGTCGCCGAGGACCCGACGATGCGGCTGGAGCAGAACCAGGACACCCACCAGGTGGTCCTGTGGTGCCTGGGCGAGGCCCACGCGGACGTCGCCCTGGAACGGCTGCGCAGCCGCTACGGCGTCCAGGTCGACGTCGTCCCCCACCAGGTGCCCCTGCGGGAGACCTTCGGCGGCAAGGCGACCGGACGCGGGCGGCACGTCAAACAGTCCGGCGGGCACGGGCAGTACGCCATCTGCGAGATCGAGGTGGAACCGCTGCCCGGCGGCTCGGGCATCGAGTTCGTGGACAAGGTCGTCGGCGGGGCGGTGCCCCGGCAGTTCATCCCGTCGGTCGAGAAGGGCGTGCGGGCCCAGGCGGCCAAGGGCGTCGCCTCGGGCCATCCGCTGATCGACGTCCGCGTCACGCTGCTGGACGGCAAGGCGCACTCGGTGGACTCCTCCGACGCCGCCTTCCAGACGGCCGGCGCGCTGGCGCTGCGGGACGCCGCGGCGGGCGCCCGGATCCACCTGCTGGAGCCGGTGGCCGAGGTGAGCGTGCTGGTCGGCGACGACTACGTGGGCGCCGTGATGAGCGACCTGTCGGGGCGGCGCGGCCGGGTGCTGGGCACCGAGCAGACGGCCGGCGGGCGGACCCTGATCCGGGCCGAGGTGCCCGAGATCGAGATCGGCCGGTACGCGGTGGACCTGCGCTCCCTGTCGCACGGCACCGCACGCTTCGACCGCCGCTACGCACGGCACGAACCGATGCCGCAGCAGGTCGCGGAACGGCTGCGCGAGGAGGTGCACGCGGTGTCGTGACGGCACTTCGCACACCGGCCGCGGCGCTGCCGGAGCGGGCCGCGGCACTTCGGGAACCGGCGCGGGCCGCCCCGCGCCGGAGGCCCGCCACCCCGGCGCACGACGGCGCGCCCGGGTGTCAACCCGCGCGCGTGGGGGCGCCTTTGGCCGTCCGGTGACGCATGCCGCCGGCTACGGATACGCTGATGACCTGATCAACAGGTGTGCGGGGCGGAGAAGTCGGGAAGGCCGCAGGAGCGACAGTGGTGGCGATCGGGGGCGGGAATGACCGTTGACGGCGGTTACGCGGACTTCTTCGGACCGCAGGTTCCGCGTACGGACGACGGGGGGCAGACGGCCACCTTCGCGCTGGCCTCGGCCGCCTACCGGGACAACCCGGTGGAGGAGATCAAGAAGGCCGACAACGAGTGGCACCAGACGACCGTCAACGCGGGCCGCTCCTGGGCCACCATCTTCCGCCCCAACCTCGGCGAGGCCTTCTCCCGCGCGGTGGCCGACCGCATGCTCGGCGGTGACCGCAAGCCGCTCATCCAGTCCTTCGGGGCCGAGCCGCAGGTGGTCGTGGAGCACTGCCTGGCGGCCAACGGCATCCGCAAGGCCCGCGACCGCCGGCTCACCATGGTCAGCGTGCTGTGCGGCCTGCTGTTCCTCCCCGGCATGCTGGTCTGGCTGCTCGGCTTCCAGATCCGCACCACCGTCGCCAAGGCGGAGAACAAGCAGGCCGGCACCCTGGGCACCGCCGTCCTCGTGGCGATCGCCGCCCTCGCCGTGCTGTTCCTGATCAAGATGCCGTTCTCCGGCCTCTGGGCCTGGTACGCGCGCGCGGCCGTCGTGATGCCCGTCGTCGGCTGGTTCTGGGCCAAGCGGATCTGCGAGAGCACCGCCAGGGACCTGCGCGAACGCTGGGACGGCCTGCTGTCCGGCAGCGGCATCGGCGCCAAGGTGCCCGAAGCCGTCCCCAGCAACCCGAACGAGACCGCGGCCGAGCAACTGCGCCAGTCCTTCGCCAAGCTCGGCGCCGAGCAGCAGTCCAACTCCGTCTTCTACGCCGGCCCCAAGGGCATCCTCGGCATGGGCACCCGGTGGGGCAGCTGGCAGCTCGCCGAGGAACTGGTGCCGGCCGACCCGTCCCGGGAGATCCACCCGTTCCGCAGCTGGGACGTCATACGGGCCGTCCACGACCAGCTCAGCATGCTCCAGCGCGGCCCGCTGAACACCGGCGGCTTCACCAAGCCGTCCATACGGCACTGGATCGTCACGCCGATCGGGGAGAACGCCAAGGCGGTGTCCCGTCCGGAGGGCACGGACGTCGAGGCGTACCAGGTCAAGCCGCACGCCGTCCAGGAGATCTGCAACAAGCAGCAGTTCGGTGCCGGCGACCGGCACTATCTGGGCGTGCAGTGGACTCTGTGGGACGGCCAGCTGGTCCTCACGATGATGATCACGGTGACCGTACTGCACGCCACGCTGCGCATCGAGGTCACCGGCCACGCCCTGGGCCCGGTCAACTCCCTCTTCACGACCAAACCGGAGGCCCCCTCCAAGGAGGTCGCCAAGTCGTTCAAGCCGTGGGAGACCCGCAAGGTGATGCTCCCGCTGGTCACCGCCAACGAGGTGGTACGCCTCGCCGTCCGCGCCCCGCTCACCTGGTACCCGCCCCTGCTGAACTGGCTCGGCGGCACGATCGGCCTGCCCGAGCCCTTCGGCCTGCGGCACGCGTGGGCGGACCAGCCCTGGCGGCACCGCTTCATGGCCGACGACGCGCTGCGGGCGGCGACGCCGGTGCTGCGGGCGGTGCACTCGGCGGCCATCAAGGTCCTGGCGGAGAACGGCGTGGACACGGAGAAGTTCGGGGCGCGGTCGGCGTTCCTGAGCACGGCGGTGCAGGATCCGACGCCGAAGAAGGCGGACGTCTACGACGCGTAGGCCTCCGGCGGTCCGGCCGGAGGCCTACGGGCGCGTCGATCAGCCCGCCGGCCAGGCCTTCGCCAGCATCGTGCGGGTGTCCCCCAGCAGCTGCGGCAGCACCTTCGTGTGGCCGACGACCGGCATGAAGTTCGTGTCGCCGCCCCAACGCGGCACGATGTGCTGGTGCAGATGGGCGGCGATCCCCGCGCCGGCCACCGTGCCCTGGTTCATGCCGATGTTGAACCCGTGCGCGCCGGAGGCGGTCCGCAGGGCCGTCATCGCCTGCTTGGTCAGCGCGGCCAGCTCGGCCGTCTCCGCGTCGGTCAGGTCGGTGTAGTCGGCGACGTGCCGGTAGGGCACCGTCATCAGGTGGCCGCCGGTGTACGGATACAGATTGAGCACCGCGTAGACCAGCTCGCCGCGCCGGACGATCAGCCCGTCCTCGTCGGACTTGGCCGGGAGCGAGCAGAAGGGGCAGCCGTCGTCGGCGCCGGGGCCGCTCGGCTTGTTCTCGCCCTGGATGTAGGCCATCCGGTGGGGCGTCCACAGGCGCTGGAACGCGTCCGGCGTCCCCACTCCGATCTGCTGCTCCGGCTCACTCGTCATGCGTGCAGCATATGGCGTCGTCGGGAGCAGCGGGAAAGGCCCCCGAGGTAGCTCCTCGGGGGCCGACCCCCGCATCGGCGGGGAGCACAACCGCTGTCCACGGTTCTGGATCTCCTGCATCGGAGCACCCCGCTCAGGCGGGGAACAGATCACACCTGTGTGCGACGCTCCACCACATCAACGAGCTTTGCCAGCGCCTGGTCGCGGGGGATCCCGTTCTCCTGCGAGCCGTCGCGGTAGCGGAACGACACCGTACCGGCGTTCATGTCGTCGTCCCCGACGATGATCATGAACGGGACCTTCTGCTTCTGCTGGTTGCGGATCTTCTTCTGCATGCGGTCCGAGGAGGAGTCCACCTCGACCCGCAGCCCCTTCTTCCTCGCTTCCGCCGCGAACTGCTCCAGGTACTCGACGTGCGCGTCGCCGACCGGGATGCCGACCGCCTGCACCGGGGCGAGCCACGGCGGCATCGCGCCCGCGTAGTGCTCCAGCAGCACCGCGAAGAACCGCTCGATCGAGCCGAACAGCGCACGGTGGATCATGACCGGACGCTGCTTACCGCCGTCGGGGCCGGTGTACTCCAGGTCGAAGCGCTCCGGCAGATTGAAGTCGAGCTGGATGGTCGACATCTGCCAGGTGCGGCCGATGGCGTCCTTGGCCTGCACAGAGATCTTCGGGCCGTAGAAGGCAGCGCCGCCCGGGTCCGGGACCAGGGGCAGGCCCTGCTTCTCGGCGACCTGGCGCAGCGTCTCGGTGGCCTCTTCCCAGGCCTCGTCGGTGCCGACGAACTTCTCCGGGTCCTTGGTGGACAGCTCCAGGTAGAAGTCGGTCAGACCGTAGTCGCGCAGCAGGTTCAGCACGAAGGTGAGCGTCTTGTCGAGCTCCTCCGACATCTGCTCCCGGGTGCAGTAGATGTGCGCGTCGTCCTGGGTGAAGCCGCGGGCCCGGGTCAGGCCGTGCACGACACCCGACTTCTCGTACCGGTACACGGTCCCGAACTCGAACAGGCGCAGTGGCAGTTCGCGGTAGGACCGCCCCCGCGCGTCGAAGATCAGGTTGTGCATCGGGCAGTTCATGGGCTTGAGGTAGTAGTCCACGCCCTCGTCGAGCTGCATGGGCGGGTACATGCCGTCGGCGTACCAGTCCAGGTGGCCCGAGGTCTCGAAGAGCTTCCCCTTCGTCGCGTGCGGGGTGTAGACGAACTCGTAGCCCTCCTCCTCGTGGCGGCGCCGCGAGTAGTCCTCCATGACCCGGCGGATGATGCCGCCCTTGGGGTGGAAGACGGCGAGACCGGAGCCGATCTGCTCCGGGATGGAGAACAGGTCCAGCTCGCTGCCGAGCTTGCGGTGGTCGCGCTTCTCGGCCTCGGCGAGGAACTCCAGGTGCGCCTTCAGCTCGTCCTTGGTCGGCCAGGCGGTGCCGTAGATGCGCTGGAGCATCGGGTTCTTCTCGCTGCCGCGCCAGTAGGCGGCCGCGTTGCGCATGAGCTTGAACGCCGGGATGTTCCGGGTGGTGGGCAGGTGGGGACCGCGGCAGAGGTCCTTCCAGCACAGCTCGCCGGTCTTGGCATCCAGGTTGTCGTAGATCGTCAGCTCGCCGGCGCCGACCTCGACGTCCGCGCCGTCGTCGTGGGACGCGGAGCCCTTGAGGCCGATCAGCTCCAGCTTGTACGGCTCGTCGGCGAGCTCCTCGCGGGCCTCGTCGTCGGTGACGACGCGGCGCGAGAAGCGCTGGCCGCGCTTCTGGATCTCCTGCATGCGCTTCTCGATGGCCTTGAGGTCATCGGGGTGGAAGGGCTTCTCCACGTCGAAGTCGTAGTAGAAGCCGTCCTTGACCGGCGGGCCGATGCCCAGCTTGGCCTCGGGGAACAGCTCCTGCACGGCCTGGGCCATGACGTGCGCGGTGGAGTGGCGCAGGATGTTCAGGCCGTCCTCGGAGGAGATCTCGACGCCCTCGACGGTCTCGCCGTCCTTCGGCTCGTACGCGAGGTCCCTCAGCTCCCCGTCGACGCGGGCGGCGACGATCGAACGCTCGCCGGCGAAGAGCTCGGCGGCCGTAGTGCCCGTAGTCACCACGCGTTCTTCCCGCTCGGAATCCCGCTGGATGATCACACGGACGTCTGACACCGGTCTCTCCTGACTGAAGTGGGGCAGCGGCGCCATACCGGAGCGCACGCATGAGGGCGATCGTACCGACCCGGGCCCGCCCAGGTCGAAATCATTCCCCGCCGCAGGCCTCCCCGAAGACGTCCAGGTTCTCCTGGAGGGCCTTGAGCAGCCGGTCCCGCTCGGCGTCGTCGACCTGCACGGGGGTGACCTCGCAGGCGCCGGTGAGGCGGCGGAACCCGCCCCGGCTCTCCAGCCGCCCCAGCACGCGCACGGGCAGCCCGACCAGGTGCGCGTGTCCGGCGATCCGGTACGCCTCCTCGTCCAGCGTGATCCGCACGTGCGGCACGTCGGCCCCGGCGAGCACCCGCAGCCGTACGGTGCCGGCGCCGCGCGGCCCGGTTCTGCGCATCCGGACGACCGTGCCGGTGAGCCGCACCGGCACGGAGGGCTCCGCGCGCAGGTAGCGGGCGCCGGCCTCGCGCAGGGCGGGCAGGTCGCCGGGCGAGAACTCGACGGGTTCGGCGGAGGTGGCGCAGCCCTCGGGGACACCGGCGGCCGGGGCCCAGGCGACGGCGACGCGGGCGCCCTCGGTGCCGCGGACGAGGGCGACGAGCGCCTCGGTGAGTTCGTGGCTGACGCCTGCCGCGACGGCGCTGTCGAAGGCGTCCATGGCGCCGGTGGCCCGCCGGTAGTCGACGGCCTCACGGGCGGCGAAGAGGGCCTGGTGGAGGCGGACGGCGAGGGGGCGGCCGGTGGTGACGGGCACGAAGGCGGTGAGCCGGCGGCCGTCGGGGGCGGGGCCGACCAGGACGTTCGCCAGGGACGCGGCGGCGGCGCGACGGTGCCGGGCTCCGTGGTAGCCGGCCCGTGCGCGGGTGGCGAGGGCGCCGGCGAGCAGAACGCCCCGGGCGGCGGAGCGCAGGTGCTCCTCCACCGTCCAGGACGCGGTGCCCGCGGGGCCGGTCGGTAGGTCGCGCGACCAGCGGATCTCGTCGCTGGGTACGGCGAGGGAGACGAGGATCTCGCGGGCGGAGGGCGTGCCGCTGCGGGAGAGAGCGAGCAGTGCCTCGGCGAGCAGGTCGTCGCTGTCGGGGAAGGCGCGGCTGTCGGGCACCAGCAGGCTGGTGGCACCGCCGCCGGGGCCGGGCGGGGTCCAGCGGGCGTAGCGGCCAGGGACGGCGCCGCGCCGGTGCCAGCCGTGCCGGTGCAGCAGGGCGGCGAGCACGGCCGGGTCGACGGCGGCGGGCTCGGGCACCCCGCCGTCCCAGGCGGTGCCGCCGGTGTCGGCGGGGTGTGTCCGGACCGGGCGCAGGGGTTCGTGGGTGGGGCGGTGCGTCATGGTTTCCCTCCCGTCCCGACCCGCGTCATGATCTCGCACAGCGCCCGGTCGTCGAAGACCCGTGCGGTCGGTATCCGCACGGTGGTGCGCCGCCGGCCCGTGACCGGGTGTCCGGCGAGGTTGGTCCAGTAGCAGCAGTGCCTGAGGTCCAGCCGGTCGTGGCCGGCGCGCAGCCACTTGTCGCGGGAGCGCGGGACGATCATCACGACCAGGATCTTGTGCACCGACACCGGGGTGCGGGCGAGCTTGGCCAGGTGGTCGTTGTCGAGGGTGAAGGAGAAGAAGCGGCCCGGTGGGCTCGGCGGGATCTGGTAGGTCGCCTTGAGCTGCACCTTGATGGTGACCTCGTCGTCGACGGTGTGCCCGGGTGCGCTGTGGCTGACGTGCCAGTCGATGCCGTTGTCCGGGAAGGGCTGGGACAACGAGCAGCCGGCCGCGGCGGCGACCGCGTGCAGATAGCCGACCTGCAGGGTCTCCATGCAGGCGGTGGTGGCGAGGGAACCGCGAGTGGGCGCCGTGCACTCGGGCAGCAGCCCGCCCCGTTCGGGCTGCGCTACGGCCATGGCCAACAGCCTTCCAGAACTGGTGAGATCGCGCTGTGGGTCGCTGAACTGCAAAGACCCGTACTCCTGTTGTGTCCTTCCGGCGTACGCCGCAAACAGCCCGGGTATCACCGAACCGGGACAGAAGACGGCGCGTCGGCTGCCGTGTCCGGACGAGGAGTTGAGTGCCCTATGACGTGCTGGTTCGAGGGGCCGCTGGCCGCCTTCGACACGGAGACGACGGGTGTGGACGTCGAGACCGACCGGATCGTGTCGGCGGCCCTGGTCGTCCAGGACGCCCCGGGGCTCAGGCCCCGGGTCAGCCGCTGGCTGGTGAACCCGGGGGTGCCGGTGCCCGAGGCCGCGACGGCGGTGCACGGGTTGACGGAGGAGCATCTGCAGCGCAACGGCCGCTGGCCGGCGCCGGTGATGTACGAGATAGCCGAGGCGATCGGCGAGCAGGCCCGGGCCGGCCGTCCGCTCGTGGTGATGAACGCGCCGTTCGACCTCACGCTGCTGGACCGGGAGTTGCGCCGCCACCGGGCCTCGTCGCTGGCCGCCCGGCTGGAGCGGACGTCGCTGCACGTCCTGGATCCGCGCGTGCTCGACAAACACCTGGACCGCTACCGCAAGGGCCGCCGCACTCTCACCGACCTGTGCACGCACTACGGCGTGGAGCTGGAGGGAGCGCACGACGCGGCGGCCGACGCGCAGGCCGCGCTGGGGGTCGTCCGGGCGCTGGGGCGCCGCTTCCAGGCGCGGCTGGGGCGGCTGTCCCCCGCCGAGCTGCACACGCTCCAGGCGGTGTGGCACGCGGGACAGGCCCGGGGACTGCAGGCGTGGTTCGCGCTCAACGGGACCGAGGAGGCCGTGGACCCGGCCTGGCCCCTGCGTCCGGACCTGCCGGCGGCGGCGTGATCACACGAAGAGGCCGGTCCGTCGCACGACGGACCGGCCTCTTTCCGGGTGGGCGATACTGGGTTCGAACCAGTGACCTCTTCGGTGTGAACGAAGCGCTCTCCCACTGAGCTAATCGCCCGGGAACGCACTGAACAATACAGGGAGCGGCACGGTTCCTTCAAACCGCTTCCGGACCATCGGACAGGCGGGCCGCCAGCCCGCGCCGGCCGGCCCGCATCATCAGCCGGTGGTTGGCCCGGAACAGGGGCCGCCCCGGCACGGCGAGGCGGCGCAGCAGGGGTTTGCGGACGTCGACCTCCTGGTCGTAGCGGACCCTGCTGCCGCCGGTGCCGTCGGGGACGACCGTCCAGCGGGCCCGGCCCTCGATGTCGCCGGACAGGGAGACCTCGAGCACGCCGGCCGCCGGGTCGCGCCGCAGCTCCCGCGCGGTCTGGGTCAGGCCGTACGGGAGGAGGGAGCGGATCCGGAGGACGGCGCCGGCGTCGTCGAGGCGGGTGACCTCGCGCACCTGGGGCCACCAGCGGGGATAGTCCTCGATGCGTTCGAGCTCGCGGTAGACGGCGGGGGCGGGCGCGGGCAGGGTCCACAGGCTGCGGAAGACGTAATGGTTCCAGTCCACCCGTGGAGTGTGCCCGCGTCCGCCCCCGTCACGTGCGGGCTACGGCATCCTGTCCCCCAGGAGTGCGAGGTTCTCGATGGCGGCGAGGCCGTAGAGCGCGGTGTCGTTGGTGGACACCCAGCTCGCCTCGCTGCCCGGCACCAGGGCGACGGGGCCGCTCAGCTTCTCCGTCTTCCAGGGTGCCGACTCCTTGTAGCCGTCGGAGTTGTAGAACTTGTCCCAGGCGCGCCTGGCCAGCTTGTCGTCCCCGGTCCGGACGGCCGCGTAGGCGTCGAGGCGGGAGTGGCCCTGGAAGAGGATCAGGCTGCCGAAGTTGCTGCCGTAGCGGGCGGTCTGTTCGGCCTTGGAGGCGTTGAAGTAGCGGCAGTAGTCGTAGTACGCCTCGTTGAACTTCGGCATGTCGACGAGGTCGATGAGTTCGGCGCACAGTTCGTTCAGTCCGAAGACCGCCGAGAGGTGCGAGACGGCGACGACGGGTTTCTCGGCGATGGCGAACCTGCCGGTGTCCAGGTCGTAGAGGCCGCTGCCCTGGACGAAGCCGTTGGGCTGGGCGGCGATGGTCTCCATGGTGGACAGGACGCGGGCCCTGGCCTTCTGCCACTTCGGGCCCTTGCGTTCCCACTCGGTCAGCCAGGCGGAGACCAGGCCGCTCCAGTCGGTGCCGAAGCCGATCGACAGGGCGTGCGGGTCGGGCGTGTAGTCGGGGTCGGGGCGGACCTTGCGCTGGGGGTCGAGGACGAGGAAGGTCTCGTCGGAGTCGACGTTGGCCCGCATGAGGTCGCCGACGCGTTCGTCGGCGGTGAGGAAGTAGTAGAAGCGCCGGTAGGTGGTGTTGGCGATGCGCTGCTGCTTGGCGCTGTCGGCGTAGTGCTGGACGCCGTGCCGGGTGCCGAGGCCCGCCCACTTGCCGAGGTGGTAGACGTCGACCTCGCCGGTGTGCCGGGTCATGGCCTCGGCGAAGCGGAAGATGTCGGCGCGGCCGGAGCGCAGGTAGGCGTACCAGAGCCACAGGTCCGGGGAGAGCTCGGAGTTGTCCCAGGCGTAGCCGCCGACGTCGTAGCGCCACTGGTGCCGGGCCGTGTCGTAGGTGTGCATGATGTCGCCGTAGTCCCAGAAGCCGTACCAGCGGCGCTGCTCCACCTGGTCCTTGTAGTAGGTGAAGAGGAAGTCGAGGTGGTCCTCGATCTTCGCCTTGGCGGGGGTGGAGCGGTCGGGTTCGGAGTAGAGGCCGCGTCCGAAGACCCCGGCCTTGATGAGCTGCTGGGGCGGGGCGGCGAGCTGCGGCAGGACGCGGACGGCCTCGACCTGCCGGGCGAGCGTCTCGGCGCTCGGGGTGGCGGCGTTGGCCCAGAACAGCAGTTCCGAGGTGCGGGCGATGCCGTAGGGGGTGCCGAAGCCGGGTTCGTAGTCCTCGTAGGTGATGTTGAGGCCCTCGAGCTGTTCGGCGAAGGTGTCCTGGCCCATGCCGTCGTGGTAGAAGCGCAGGTCCATGGGCTGGGCCTCGGGCGACCAGAGCCAGAGGGTGACCTCGGCCTCGTCGGTGTGGGCGTCGCGGACGTCGAGCTGGGCGGGGTACTTCTCCCAGAAGTCGCGCAGGCCGAAGGAGAGGCCGCCGCTCGCGCCGCCGACGTAGCCGAAGCCGGAGGCGCGCCGGCCGCCGCCCGCGCCGATCCAGCCGTGGCCCTTCTTGGTGCGCTTGCGCACGGTGAAGCCGTCGGCGGAGAGCTGGGAGAGGGTGTAGTCACCCCACTCGGGGATGTACTGCAGGCGTGTGGTGACCCGCTGGTCCCAGGTGGACGGGTCGGGCAGTTTCTCGCCGGCGAACTGTGCCGCCTGCACGGCGGCTCCCGGGTCGCGGCGCAGTCCTGTGATGCCCTTGACGGCCTCGCGCAGCAGGCCGGTGCCCTCGCCGCCGATGCGGATGTGGCGGTCGTAGGCCGCGTCGCGCATCGGCACGGTGAAGCGGACGCCGAGGCCGCGGATGAAGTCGCCACTCGCCCTGCCGGGCTCCTGGGTGCCGTCGAACGTGATGGTGTGCACCATGCGGAAGGAGTCGGCGCCCGCGTAGAAGTAGAGGCGGAGGGAGAACGGCAGCCAGCTCCGGTCGCCCTTGCGGTGCTTGCCGTCGATGCGGACGACGGCACGCACCGGGCCCTCCTGCTCGACCTTCACCTCGGTGATCGCTCCGTCGAAGCGTTCGTACTTGACCGTGCCCTGGTCGCCGTCCTCGATCTCGGGCTGGCGCAGCAGGACGAGGCGGCCGTTCTTCGCGATCTCGGTGGAGCCTCTGGTGACCGATCTGATCAGCGTGGCGCCGGACGTGCCGATCCTGGCGGTGATGACGCCGGTCGATATGTCGATGGTGCCGCCGTGCCGGGTGACGGTGACCTTCTCGGCGGGTGCGGCGGGGGTACCGGCGGTCAGGGTGAGTTCGCCCTTGCCGGAACCGACTGCGTGCGCGGTCCATTTCAGGGAGCCGTCGGGCCAGTACGCGAGGGGCCAGGACTGCACGGGTACGGCCTTGCCGTCCGCGTCCGTCACGGCGAACGACTGGTCCTCCCGGTAGGTGCCCTTGGGCCAGGGGACGCCGACGGTGGAGCCGGGGGCGGCGCCCAGGCCGCCGTCCTCCAGCCAGGTCAGGGTGACGGGGCTGTCGTCGGCGGCCCGGGCGGCGGGTGCGGCCTGGGCGTTCCTGGCGCCGAGCGCCCAGCTGAACTGGGCGGTGGCGCCGGCCACGGCGGCCGCCTTGAGGAGGGATCTGCGGGGGATGGGGGACATGGCCTTTCCTTTCCGTTCCGTGCGACAGCAAGGGGATGTCAAGGGCATGACAGAGAGAGGTGCGGCGCCGGGGCGCCGACCTCGGTACGGGGCACACCGCTGGTCAGCGGTGCCGGTAACGCTCCTCCACGGCGACGGCCGCCGCCGCGACGGCGCCCAGCACGGCGATCCCGAGCGGCACGCTGAACCAGGCGGAACAGACCACCAGGGCCAGCCCGCCCACGATCAGGAAGGAGCCGACGGGGTCGAGTACGGTGCGGCGGCCGGCCCCGGCGAGAAGGGAGCGCCAGGAGGCGCCGGGCCGCCAGGCCGCCGCCGCACGCAACCCGGCCACGGCCGCGCCGATCAGGGCGAGCACCCCGACGACGCCGACCAACGGGCCGCCGGGCAGCCCGTTGCGCACGGCCTGCACGTCCACCCACACCGCGGCGAGGACGGCCCATCCCGCGAGTCCGACGAGCCACCCCCCGCGCAGCGCGGCCCGGAAATCGGCCGTGAACTCGCGCAGGCCGCCCCGTTCGTGGGCGAGCCGGCGTCCGAGGTGCCGCGCGCCTGCCGCGAACGCGGCGGGACAGGTGACCAGCGGCAGCGAGGCCACCGCGATCCACACCCCGGTCAGCAGGCACTCGGCGAACAGCGCGAACCGCTCGGCGAGCCGTGACTCCCCGCGTTCCGCACGGACCCTTGCGCGCACCTCGGTCATGATCGGTTCACCTCAGCCCTTCAGACCGGACGTCGCCATGCCGTCGATCAGGTAGCGCTGGAAGGCCAGGAAGAAGGCGAGGACGGGCAGCAGCGCGACGAGCGACATGGCGATCATGCCGCCGTAGTTGGCCAGCCCTTCCTGGTCCACGAACATCTTCAGACCGAGGGAGACGGTGTACTTGCCGGGTTCGTTGAGGTAGATCAGCGGACCCATGAAGTCGTTCCAGGAGTTGATGAAGGTGAAGATCGCGCTGGTGATGAGCGCCGGGCGGCACAGCGGGAGCACGATCGACCAGTAGATGCGGAAGTGTCCGCAGCCGTCGAGGCGGGCCGCCTCGTCCAGTTCCCTGGGCAGGTTGCGCATGAACTGCACCATGAGGAAGACGAAGAACGCCTCCGTGGCGAGGTACTTCCCCAGCAGCAGCGGGGTGTACGTGTTGATCATGCCCATGTTGCGGAACAGGACGTACTGCGGGATCAGCAGGACGTGGTACGGCAGCAGCAGGGTGCCGATCATCAGGGTGAAGAGCAGATTGCGGCCCGCGAATCTGATCTTCGAGAAGGCGTACGCGGTGAGCGAGCAGGACGCCAGGATCCCGACGACCGAGCCGACCGCGAGGAAGAGGGAGTTGAAGAAGAAGGTGGAGACGGAGATGTCCGCGATGCCGTCGGCGAGGCTCGTGTAGTTGGAGACGACCGGATCGGCCGGGAAGAGGTCCAGGCTGCCGACGATGTCCTCGCTCTTCTTGAACGAGCCGCCGATCACCCAGATCACCGGGTAGAGGATCACCGCGAGGATCGCCAGCGACCCGATGTGCCAGGCGAGCGAGCCCGGCATCCTGCGCCGCAGCGCTCCCGTCGTGGACCGGGCCGGCGTGACGTCGGTGGCCTGCGCGCTCATCGGCCGCCCTCCTCGTAGTGCACCCAGCGCTTCTGGGACCAGAACAGCACCGCCGTCACCAGGGCGACCGCGACGAGCAGCATCCACGCCATGGCGGAGGCCAGGCCCATGCGGCTGTTCTCGAAGCCCTGGACGTACAGATAACAGGTATAGACCATCGAGCCGTCGGCCGGGCCGCAGGCGTTGCCTCCGGCACCGCCGCCGACGATGTACGCCGAGCTGAAGATCTGGAACGAGTGGATCGTCTCCAGCAGGACGTTGAAGAAGAGGACCGGGGAGATCATCGGCAGGGTGATGTTCCAGAACTGCCGCAGCTTGCCCGCCCCGTCCACGTCGGCCGCCTCGTACAGCTCGCGCGGCACCTGCTTGAGGCCGGCCAGGAAGATGACCATGGGTGCGCCGAACTGCCAGACGGTGAGCGCGACCAGGCTGTAGATGATCAGGTCCGGGTCACCGGTCCAGCCGCCGACGTCGATCCCGAAGAGCTGCTGGGTGCGGTCGACGGCCGCGTCGTCCGAGAAGATCGCCTTCCACACGATGGCGATGGACACGCTCGCGCCGATCAGGGAGGGGGCGTAGAAGGCGGCCCGGTAGAAGGCCTGCCCGCGCCGCTTCTGCGCCAGCAGCAGCGCGACACCGAGTGCGGCGATCAGCTTGATCGGCGTGCCGACGACGACGTACCAGAGCGTGACCTGCACCGAGTGGCGCCAGCGGGGGTCGCCGAACATCTCGGAGAAGTTGTCCAGGCCGATCCACCGGGGTGTGTCGAACAGGTCGTAGTCGGTGAACGCGAAGTAGAAGGAGGCGATCATCGGTCCTGCCGTCAGCAGCAGGAAACCGGCGATCCAGGGGGACATGAAGAGGTAGCCGGCCAGGTTGTCCCGGCGCCGCCGGCGCTTCAGGGCGGCGGGGCTCGGAGACTTCACCGGACCGTGCCGCGGCTCGGAGTTCCGGGCCAGGTCCTCCATCGCGGGGGCGTGTGTCACGGCGCTTCCCATCAGCCGGCGAGAGCCGTCTTCGACTCGTTGAAGAACTGCTCGACCGCGTCGTCCACGGACCGCTTGCCCAGTGCCATCTCCTCGGCGATGCGCAGGAACGCGGCCTCGCAGATGTCGGCACCGTTCGGGTGCGGGGTGATGGGCTGCAGGACGCCCGCCTTCACGAGGGACTCCTCGTAGGCGGCGATCGCCTTGTTGACCGGGTCGGTCGGCTGGTAGGCGTCGTACTGGGCCTGCGTCGCGGGGACGCCGCGGTCGTACCCCATGATCTTGGCGACCTCGGGGTCGTGGACCATGAAGTCGATGAACTGGGCGACTTCCTTGGGGTGCTGGGTGCGCTTGGAGCCGCTGAGCATCAGGGAGCCCAGGTACTGGCCGGTCTTCTTGCCGTCCGTGGTGGGGATGGGCGCGAGGCCGTACTCGCTCTTGCCCTCCGAGGTGTAGCGGACGGTGAAGTTGTCCCAGGTGAACTCACTGCCCGCGAGTTCCGCGGCGACCGCCGACTTGGGCTTGACCTGGACGACCTTCTTCGGGTCGGCGACCAGGCCGGACTTCAGGCTCTTCTCCGCCTTGGTCCACCACTGGGTCAGGTCGGCCTCGGTGAAGCCGAGTCCGTCCTTCGTGAAGAAGGCCTTGCCGTTCTGACGCAGGTACAGGTCGTAGAGGTACATGACGCCGTACATGCCGCTGTCCCCGGCCCGGCCGGTCCTGTCGCGGATCTTCTTCATCGCCTCGTCGAAGTCGTCCCAGGTCCAGCCCTGTTCGGGCGTGACGCCGGCCCGGGTGTAGACGTGCTTGTCGATGACGAGGGCCATCGAGTTGGAACCGACGGGCACGCCGAGGAGCTTGCCGTCGATCTCGCCGAACTTCTCCAGGCCCGCCCGGAAACCGGCCAGGGAGAGGTTGCCCGCCTCGACCTGGTCGCTCAGGTCGAGCAGGACATTCTTCGCGTCGTATTTGCGGAGAAATCCGATGGCATTCTGGAAGACGTCCGGAGGATTCCCGCCGGAGGCCTGGGTGTTGAACTTCTTCCAGAAGTCGGTGTACTGCTGGAAGTCGGTCTTGACCTTGATCTTCGGGTACTTCTTCTCGAAGAGCGCGATGCTCTTGTTGATCCGCTCGGCCCGGTCCTCGGCACCCCACCAGGAGTAACGGATCGTCACCGTCCCGTCTCCCGCTCCGGTGCCGCCGCCGCACGCGGTGGCCGTGGCACCCAGCCCCGCGACGGCCAGCGAGGCCCCCGCCGCCTTGAGGATCGTCCGCCTCTCCACATTCCTGTTCTGCTGCATATGAGCCTCCCCGCGCCGTCGCGTCGCCCCATGAATCGTTTCAAGTAAGCGCTTGCTGGCACAAGTTACGGACGGCCCACGGGGACGTCAATGATTCGGACAGGAATTGATGGGGCGCGGGAGCGGGCGACGGCGACGGCGGTCACGGCCCCCGAGGCCGACGCGAAGGGAAAACCGCAGGTCGACACGGTGCGGACCGGCCGGCCGAACACCGATACCCCCGACGGAGCCCGCACCGCCGAAGGTCACGGTTGAATGAAGGAAGGCCGAAGCGGAACGGCCGCACACCTTCTCGGTCCGGTCGGGCACGGCCGCTCGCGCGCGAAACGACCGCCCGCCCGCGCACACGACAGAGCGGCCCGGCTCACGATCGGTGAGCCGGGCCGCCTGATGATCCGGTGGGCGATACTGGGTTCGAACCAGTGACCTCTTCGGTGTGAACGAAGCGCTCTCCCACTGAGCTAATCGCCCGGACGCAGGAAGAACATTACCCCATGTCAGGGGGTGCCCGTGACCAGCGGGGGCCGGAGGCCCGCGCCCCCGCCGCGGATCACTGGTCCTTGATCTTCCAGGGCATCTGCAGACCGAACTTCCACAGATAGATCCCGGCCAGCACGCCGATGATCACCACGCCGACCGAGGTCAGGATGATGTTCCGGCGCCGCACCCTGGGATCCAGCGCCCGCTGCGCCGCCTCGGTGACCTTGCGCTTGGTCCAGCGCAGCACCAGCTGGGCCCACACGAACTCGGTCGCCCAGATCGCCATGCCGCCGAAGATCACGACCCAGCCCGGTCCCGGGAGCGGCAGCATGATGATGCCGACCACGACCACCGCGAGCCCCACGACGAAAACGCCGACCTGCCAGCTGACATGCAGGGCACGGCGCGCTTTGATGAATTCCGGCGCCCGCGAGCCGAGCGCACGCTCCTCCGGGGCACCGTCCGTCCCCGATCGGTCCTGTGCCACGACGGCATCGCCTGGCTTGTCACTCCCCGTGTTCATACAGTCAAACACTACCGGAGCGAAACCTGTCACCGGAATGGGCGCACGCCGAGAACGATCTTTCGGCCGGAAGAGTTACCTAAACCCACGCAAAACACTCAGAGGGGTTTACAACGGCACCGTAGGTGGCATGTCGATTTCGCCGACGTGCGAATCCCCGAGCGCACACTGAGCGAAAGGCCCTGGCGCTTATGAACACCACGGTCAGCTGCGAGCTGCACCTGCGCCTCGTTGTGTCGAGCGAGTCCTCCCTGCCTGTCCCCGCAGGCCTGCGGTACGACACGGCCGACCCCTACGCCGTGCACGCCACCTTCCACACCGGAGCCGAGGAAACCGTCGAGTGGGTGTTCGCCCGCGACCTCCTCGCCGAAGGCCTCCACCGCCCCACCGGCACGGGTGACGTCCGAGTCTGGCCGTCGCGCAGTCACGGTCAGGGCGTCGTGTGCATCGCCCTGAGCTCCCCGGAGGGCGAGGCACTGCTCGAGGCCCCGGCGCGGGCTCTGGAGTCCTTCCTGAAGCGCACAGACGCCGCCGTGCCCCCCGGCACGGAACACCGGCATTTCGATCTCGATCAGGAGCTCTCGCACATCCTGGCGGAAAGCTAGGGGCGAGGCCCCGTGAGGCCGCCCGGCGCCGTCGACTCGGGGTGACGGCACGGGCCCGGACAACCGCATACGACACACACCGGCGTCGTCGCCGCGGACCCCCGCGGGACAACGCCGGTGCGCGTGCGTGCCCCGGCGGCCACCGCGGGGCAGCGGCACCGTCCGCCGGGGTGGGGCGGGAAGGGGGCCGGGTACGGAGAGCAGCCCGCGCAGAGCCGGGCGCGGGAGGGCCGTGGGCGGGAACCAGGGCCGGTTCGCCGCCGTTGTACCGGCGACCGCGGGCCCGGGGCCGTGGGCGGAGCCGGTCCGGCCGGCGCGGAAGCCACTACGATCGGCCAGCATCGGCGGGTGCCCGCGCCCGACCCCCAGGCCAGGGAGCAGAACGTGCTGATCACCCACGACACCCGGTGCGCGCTCGACACCGTGGTGGATCTGGTGAACACCGTGCCGGAGGACGACTCGGCGCCGGACGGGCTGCCGGACGTGGCGGCCCTCGAGGATTTCGTGGGAGCGCACGAGATCAGCGACGTGGGTGCCCTCTCGGAGCTGGACCTCGCGGCGGTGCGCAAGATCCGCGGCCGGTTCGCGGCCGTCTTCGCCGCCCCGGAGCCCCGTGCCGCCGCCGGGCTGATCAACGAGCTGGTCGCCGCCGCCGGGACCACCCCCCGGCTCACCGACCACGACGGCTACGACTGGCACATCCACTACTTCGCACCCGGTGCCTCGGTCGCCGACCATCTGGCCGCCGACTGCGGCATGGCCCTGGCCTTCTTCGTGGTCGCCGGGGAGCAGGAGCGGCTGCGCCGGTGCGAGGCGCCCGACTGCCGGCGTGCCTTCGTCGATCTCTCCCGCAACCGCTCCCGGCGGTACTGCGACAGCCGTACGTGCGGGAACCGCCTGCACGTGGCCGCGTACCGGGCACGGCGCAAGGAGGCCACGGGCTGAACACGGACCGACACGGCCCCGGCGGGTGACGCCGGGGACCGCGGGTACGGCTCACAGCAACAGCAGGTCGTGCAACGAAGCCATGAGGAGCAGACACCCGATCACCGCAAGGAAGATCATGAGCGGTGGCTGGGAAAGGGCGAAGAGGCAGCCGCGCGGTTCGTCCTGTGGTGGCGCGGCTTCGCTCTGTCTCGTGTCCAGCTGTGTGTCCAGCTGAGTCGGGTCCGGCATCTCGCCGTGATGATGACGCAGCGCACCCGCCCGGCGCGATCAACACGCCCGTAAGCACCGGGTGTTCGTTGAATTCCGCAATGTCCGGTTCGGGTTGTGATCATTTCCGAGCGTCCGCCGACGGGCCCGGACCGTTGTGTCGTTTCAATACGGCGTCACGCCCACCTGCGCCCTGCTTCCTCGGGCGCCGTGCTCCCTCAGATGCCGTGCTTCTTCAGATGCCGTGCTTCTTCAGAATGGCCTCGATGTCGCTGAAGTCCTCGTCGCCGCGGGGTGCGCTCGCGGGCCGGGCGGGTCGGGGCGCCGCAGAGGCGCCGGAGCCGCCCAGGGACGGCCTGGAGTCCGACGGGGCCGCCGTCTCGCGCTGTGCGGCGGCGCGGGCCTCTTTGCGTTCCTTGCGGGTGCCGCCGCGGCGGCGCTCCACGGCGCGCGTGGTCATGAACAGCACCCAGGCGACGCCCAGCACGGCGAAGCCGGCCCAGGCCGTCGGGCTGAAGGCCGTGTCGGCGAGCCACTCCACGATGCCCGTCATCACCAGGCCGACCGGAATCAGTGCGTACGCGGCGATGCGGGCGGCCGCGAGGAACCGCCTTCGGTACGCGGTGACCGCCGCTATGCCCAAGCCGGCCGCGGACACCGCGGAGCAGACTGTCTCGGCAATCATCCGGTCCTCCAGGGTGGGCTCCGGTCGGGCATGAGCACTTCGTCCCTTCCATCCTGCACCGCCGTGGCCCGGCCGGGCCACGTCCCGACCCCTACATCAGGGAGATCTAGGGGTCGGCTCCTTCCCAGGTGCCGGTGACGGGGTACACCGGCGGCGCCCCGGGTCCGGTTGGGGCGTCCCCGCGGGGGCTGGGAGACTGGGGGCATGAGCGACTCCTCCCCCGCCCCCGCCGCCGTTCCCGTTCTCGACGTCTGGTGCGAGCTGCAGTGCCCGGACTGCCGCACCGCCCTGGACGACGTCCGCGCCCTGCGCGCCCGCTACGGCGACCGTCTCGAGGTGCGACTGCGGCACTTCCCGCTGGAGAAGCACAAGCACGCCTTCGCCGCCGCGCAGGCCGCCGAGGAGGCCATGGAGCAGGGCCGGGGCTGGCCGTACGTGGAGGCCGTGCTGGGCCGGGTCGCGGAGCTGGACCGCAGGGGGGAGCCCTTCCTGGTCGAGGTGGCCCGGGAACTGGGGCTGGACGCGGAGGAGTTCGACACCGCCCTCGTCGACGGCCGGCACATCCTGATCGTCGACGCCGACCAGGCCGAGGGCAAGGCGATCGGCGTGACCGGCACCCCCACGTACGTGATCGGCGGCGAGCGCCTCGACGGCGGCAAGAGCCAGGAAGGGCTGCGCGGGCGCATCGAGGAGATCGTGGACCGGCTCCTGGCCGGACAGGACGCCTGAAGCGCCGTCCGGCCGGGCTCCTACAGCAACGGCTTGGAGTAGCTGTAGCGCGTGGTCTCGTAACCGAGCGACGCGTAGAGCCGCTCGGCCGGGGTGTTGCCCGCGAAGACGTTCAGTCCGACGAGGCGCCGGCCGGCGGCGAGCGCCTGGGTCTCCGCCAGGAGCATCAGCGTGCGGCCGTGCCCCCGCCCGCGATGGGCCGCGTCGGTCTCGACGTCGAAGACGTAGGCCCGGTCCTCGTGCAGCGCCAGCCACAGGACGCCGACCCGGTCGCCGTCGTGCTCGAGCACGCTGAACAGCGTGTTCTCGGTGTCCAGGCCCCGCGGCAGCAGGGTCCGGTGGTCGTTGCGGGCCTTGGCGCGGGCCTCGGCCTCCGGGACGCCCCGCTCCATCCAGGTGCGGACGTACTGTTCCGACTGGTGGCTCTGCCAGGCGTCGAACTCGGCGGAGGTCATGGGGCGCGGGCTGCTGCCCGCGGGCAGGACGGGCGGGGCGGCGCCGAGTGATTTCACCATGCCGCGGGTGCGCAGGACGTAGCCGAGCGCCCCGGCGAGGCGCGGGGCGGCCTCGTCGTCACCGGTGATGCTCACCTGGATCTGCCGGCAGCCCCAGCTCCGTGCCACCTCCTCGGCGGCGAGCGCGGCGACCGTGCCCCTGCCACGCCGTCGGTCGGGTTCGTCGATGCGCAACTCGTGGATCACGGCCACCGAGTCGCCGAAGGCCGGGGAGGTGCCGAGGTGTATCGCGCCGACGGGACGGCTGTTCACACACACCTGGTAGCGGCGTGAACGGCTCCCGTCGGCCGCGCGCTGAAGCGGCTCGGTCGGCCGCAGAGTCGTGGTCATCAGGGGAGTTCTACCCCTCGCACGGCCTCTGGAGCAGTCGAATATCGCCTCTCACGGGTCGAGGTCGTCCCCGGACCGTTCGTCGAAGATCCGCATGGCCTTGGCGGTCACCGGGCCGGGCGCGCCCGGCAGTTCGCGGTCGTCGATCCGGTGCACGGCCTGCACGTCCCGCAGGGTGGAGGTCAGGAAGACCTCGTCGGCGCGCTCCAGGACGTCCAGCGGGAGGTCGGTCTCGCGGGCGCCGGTCCACTCGACGGTCAGCGCCCGGGTGATCCCGGCGAGGCAGCCGGAGGCGACCGGCGGGGTGTGGATCTCGCCGTCGAGGACGACGAAGACGTTGGACCCGGTGCCCTCGCACAGCTGCCCGACCGTGTTGGCGAACAGGGCCTCGGTGGCGCCTCGTTCGCGGGCACGGGCCAGGGCGACGACGTTCTCGGCGTAGGAGGTGGTCTTCAGACCGGCGAGCGCGCCGCGTTCGTTGCGGGTCCAGGGCACGGTGATCACGGCGGTGGAGTCGGGGCGGCGGCCGGTCTCCCCGAGGGCGACCACGAGGGTCGTGCCGTGCTCCCCGCGGTCGGAGCCCAGCGGACCGTGGCCGCCGGTGTAGGTGATGCGCAGCCGGCCCAGCGGCATCGGGTCGGCCTCGAGGACGGCGGCGCAGGCGCGGCGGACCTCGTCGAGGTCGGGGTCGGGCAGGCCCAGGCCGCGGGCCGAGCGGGTCAGCCGGTCGAGGTGCCGGGTCAGCGCGAACGGCCTGCCGTCCACCGCCTTGACCGTCTCGAAGATGCCGTCGCCCACGGTCAGCCCGTGGTCGAACACGGAGACACGGGCGGACTCGATGTCCCGCAGTCCGCCGTCGAGCCAGATCTTCACGTCTGTTGCGCCTCTCCACTTCCGTCGGCCTCGTACGCACCCGACGCTACCGCGAGCAGCCGGGACGCCTTCAGTTCGGTCTCCCGCCACTCCCCCTCGGGGTCGGACCCCCAGGTGATGCCGGCGCCGGTGCCGAAGCGCAGCAGCCCCGCGGCCCGGTCGATCCAGAAGGTGCGGATGCCGACGGCCAGCTCGCCGGTGCCCCGGTCGGCGTCGACCCAGCCGACGCCGCCGCAGTAGGGGCCCCTGGGCGCGGTCTCCAGCTCCTGGATGATCCGCAGGGCGCTCGCCTTGGGAGCGCCGGTGACCGAGCCGGGCGGGAAGGCGGCGCCCAGCAGCTCCGGCCAGCCGGCGCCGGGGCGCAGCTCGCCGCGCACGGTGGACACGAGATGGACCAGCCCCGGGTGCTTCTCCACGGCGCACAGGTCGGGCACCGTCACGCTGCCCGCGGCGCAGACCCGGCCGATGTCGTTGCGGACCAGGTCCACGATCATCACGTTCTCGGCGTAGTCCTTCTCCAGCAGGTCGGCCTCGGTCCGTCCGGTGCCCTTGATCGGCCCGGACTCGACGGTCCGGCCGTCCCGGCTCAGGAACAGCTCGGGCGAGGCGGTGGCGATCTCGAGGCCGTGCCCGGGCAGCCGGATCGTTCCCGCGTACGGCGCGGGGTTGCCGCGGGCCAGCACCGCGGTGAGGGCGTCCACGTCGGCGTCGGGGGCGACGGGCGCCGACAGCACCCGGCAGAGGTTGGCCTGGTAGACCTCGCCGGCGGCTATGTACGCGCGGATGCGGCGCACGGCGGCGGTGTACGCGGCGCGGTCGAGGGAGGACGTCCAGTCGCCGACGGCCGGCCCCCGCCAGCGGCCCGGTACCGGCGCGGGGACGGGGATCGTCCGTACGTCGGCGAAACGTGCGCAGGTCAGGCGGCCCTCGAAGTCCGCGCACACGGCCCAGAAGCCCTGGGATTCGAGGGCGGCGGGATCACTCGTGACGTCGAGCAGACCGGTGGCGAGCCGGTCGCCGAACCGGGCGAGGGGAGGGAGGTCGAGCACGTGGCCGAGTCTAGGCGGCGTGTCGTCCAGGTGACCCGAACGTGTCCTTCCGGAGGCCCTGACCAGGTCCGCGCGCCGGGGCACCGCAGCACGCTGCACAAACGCGTTTTTGTACTGGCCCGGGAATCCGCTAGAGTTCAACACGTCGCCGGGACGCGCAAGCGGACCGGACCGACAGGCGGACGTAGCTCAGTTGGTAGAGCGCAACCTTGCCAAGGTTGAGGTCGCGAGTTCGAGCCTCGTCGTCCGCTCGCAGGAACAGGGGTCCTCCCGGGTCCCCTACACTCCTGGTGGAGTGGCCGAGAGGCGAGGCAACGGCCTGCAAAGCCGTCTACACGGGTTCAAATCCCGTCTCCACCTCCAAGGACGATTAGCTCAGCGGGAGAGCGCTTCCCTGACACGGAAGAGGTCACTGGTTCAATCCCAGTATCGTCCACTGTCCGCAAGGACCCCGCGCGATTAGCTCAGCGGGAGAGCGCTTCCCTGACACGGAAGAGGTCACTGGTTCAATCCCAGTATCGCGCACGCAGTATCTCCAAGGACGATTAGCTCAGCGGGAGAGCGCTTCCCTGACACGGAAGAGGTCACTGGTTCAATCCCAGTATCGTCCACAGCACCGAAGCCCCCGGCCGTCTCGTACGGCCGGGGGCTTCGTCGTGCTCGCGCTCAGCTGGAGAAGAGCATGCGGCCGAAGCTCTTGTGGTGGTGGCCGTAGTGGCCGTGGCCGTGCTGCGGGGCGCCCCAGGCGGGAGCCTGGGCGGCCGGATAGGCCTGCGGGGCGGCGGGCGGGGGCGGCGGCGCGGGCTGGGACCACTGCGCCTCCAGACGGGTCAGCGACTCCAGCTCCCCGTAGTCGAGGAAGATCCCGCGGCAACCGCTGCACTGCTCGATCTGAACGCCGTTGCGGTTGTAGGTGTGCATCGGTGCGTGGCACTTGGGGCACTGCATGTTCGGCTCAACTCCTCGCTGGTCGGTCCTGCTTCGCGTATCGCCTGGACAGACTCCGTCCGGCGGCGGTCGGTTGCACCCTACGTGGGGAAACCCCGGCTCAACTCGGCGGGGAGGGGGGTGCGGCAGGGATGAGGGGAGTGACGGGCGCCATCCGCGCGCAGGCGTCGACCAGGGAGCGTTCCACCTCGTCCAGGGGGCTGCCGGCCGCGGCGGCCTTGGTGACGGCGCGGGCGGCGGTCTGTGCGGTGAGGGCACGCGCCGGCACGTCCAGGGCGGGCCAGGGGTCGCCGTCCTGCGGGACGGCCGGGCCGCCCGCCGCACGGTAGGCGGCCAGGAAGCGGTCCCACGCGTCGGGCGGGAGCAGTCCGCAGGCGTACCAGGCCGCCGGCCGGGCCAGGTCCCAGGCGGGCACGCCCACGCCCAGGTCGTCGACGTCGATCAGCAGCCAGGGGCCGTCGGGGACGGGGTGGCGTATGAGCTGGCCGAGGTGGAGGTCGCCGTGGCAGAGGGTGGTCGTGTCCGGCATGGCCGCCTCGCCGCGTGCCCAGGCGGGGAGGGCGCTCCAGGCCTGCAGGACGGGGGCGGTGGCGGGATGGTGCGGGGCGGTGGCGCGCAGCAGGGCGACGGCGCGGGCCGCCTTCTCGGGGCCGCGCATGACGGGCGGTCCGGCGACGGGGGACGGGGCCCGGTGGAGCCGGGCGAGGAGGGCGGCGGCGGCCTCCCAGGGCGCGGCGTCCGGGGCGTCGGGGTCGACGGGGGTGCCGTAGGGCCAGTGGGTGACGAGCCGTCCGTGCAGGTGGGTGGGGGTGGGGTGGAGCGGGGGGAGGAGGGTGCCGGGGAGACGGGCGGCGACGGTGACCCGGAGTGCCAGCTCGGCCGGGTCGGTGTCCGCGGCGTGGGCCTTGGCGACGGTGCCGGCGTGGCGGACGACGGTGGTGTCGGGGCGGTCGGCGAGGGTGGCCGCGCCGCAGGGGCAGGGGGTGGTGGGGGATGCGTGGGGGTGGGCGGCGGCTCTGACGTGGGCGGTCAGGGCGGGGAGGAGGGCGTCCGGGGTCACGGGGTGAGGGTACGGGGGTGCGGGGCGGGCGGGGGTGGGGTGGAGGCCGGTGCGATCGGGTGCCCGGCGCGGAGAGGGGGTGTAGGGGCCGGTCCGATCGGGTGCCCGGCGCGGGGAAGGGGTGTAGGGGCCGGTGCGATCGGGTGCCCGGCGCGGGGAAGGGGTGTAGGGGCCGGTGCGATCGGGTGCCCGGCGCGGGGAAGGGGTGTGCGGCTGGCGTTGCGGACTTCCCGGCGGGAGTGGGTCGCGTGGCCCGGCGCTGACCAGGTGCCCCTCCGGGGGAGGCACCTGGTCAGCGTCCACCCTCCCCGCGCTCGGCTTCACTCGCCCAGGGGGCCCCATGCGCGGGGACCTCCATCGCCCCTGGGGGTGTTTCCCAGACTGTTCAGGCACCGGGGGGTGCGACTGCCCGCAGCTGCGGTGGCGGCTGGGGCGGGAGGCGGGCGTGGGAAAAGCAATGCCGGCGCAGCTCCCCAGCTGCGCCGGCATTCTGCCGTCCGCCGCACCCCCGTCCCCACGGGGTTTCATGGGTGGATGTCCCTGCCCGGACCGCTCTTCCGGGCCTGGGGGTCGCCTCTCAGCGCCCCAGCATCACACCCACGGACGACGCCTGTGTGGCCACTGTCTCCCACCCGTCGAAGACGAGGAGGAGCAGGACCGCCAGGGGCAGGGCCATGAGGGTCGCCACCACCGGGTGACGACGTCCCTGACGGCGCTGTTCCCGCGTGCGGACCAGCGTCCGCGGTGCCGTCTGGGCCATGGTCCCTCTCCCGACCGTTCCGTTGTCTTTGGCAGCGGCGGGCGTCTGACCTCGGGGGACGAGTGCTGCACCCGCCGCTTGACCTCAAATCTAGGCGCCCGGGGTCCGCGGGACGTCATGCCCTCGTACCGATTGCCGGGCCTCCCGGAGGATGAGCCACGACCCGTGGTGTACTCCCCTGGGTGGAGACCCGGTCCCGCCTCTCGGGGTCTTCCCGGAGGGGACACGCGCCGCCCGGTGACTTCGATCACGTGCGCGACGCACGGGCCGCGCCCTCCGTCCCGGCCGGGGGCCCCGCCCCGCATGATCGCCCCTGTCTGGATCAACCTCCTCCCCCCGCCGGGTGGTTGGGATCATGGGCCGTGTGAGGCTCGGATGCCCCCGGGGGGTCTGACCGCCCTTCAACTCTCCCGCCCCGTACCGACAATCGCTCGGGAGGAGAGGGCGCGGCCTCTGCGCGCGGGCGGCCGGGGAAACGTAAGCTGTGGCACGTCACAGGGACCGGGCAGCGGGGATGAACATGGCGATGATGCGCCTGAGGCGCGAGGACCCGCGCGTCGTCGGCTCGTTCAGGCTTCACAGGCGGCTGGGCGCGGGCGGTATGGGCGTGGTCTACCTGGGCTCCGACAAGAAGGGGCAACGGGTCGCGCTGAAGGTCATCCGGCCGGATCTCGCGGAGGACCAGGAGTTCCGGTCCCGGTTCGCCCGCGAGGTCTCGGCGGCCCGGCGGATCCGCGGTGGGTGCACCGCGCGGCTGGTCGCCGCGGACCTGGACGCGGACCGGCCCTGGTTCGCGACGCAGTACGTCCCCGGGCCCTCCCTGCACGACAAGGTCGTCGACGAGGGCCCGCTCGGTGCGGCGGACGTCGCCGCCGTCGGGGCCGCCCTGTCCGAGGGCCTGGTCGCCGTGCACGAGGCGGGGGTCGTGCACCGGGACCTGAAGCCGTCCAACATCCTGCTGTCCCCGAAGGGGCCGCGGATCATCGACTTCGGCATCGCCTGGGCGACGGGCGCCTCGACGCTCACGCACGTCGGCACGGCGGTCGGCTCGCCCGGTTTCCTCGCGCCGGAGCAGGTGCGCGGGGCGGCCGTCACGCCGGCCACGGACGTGTTCTCGCTGGGTGCCACGCTGGCGTACGCCTCGATGGGCGACTCGCCCTTCGGGCACGGCAGCTCCGAGGTGATGCTGTACCGCGTGGTGCACGAGGAGGCCCAGCTGCGCGGGGTGCCGGACGCGCTCGCGCCGCTGGTGCGGGCGTGTCTGGCGAAGGACCCCGAGGAGCGACCCAGCACCCTCCAGCTGTCCCTGCGGCTCAAGGAGATCGCCGCCCGGGAGGCGCAGGGGTTCGCCGACGTACGGCCGCCCGCGCCGCGGTCCGCGGAGGCGGACCGGCCCACGGGTCGGCTCGCCGACACCTATCCGGAGCGTGAGCGCGTCCAGCGGCGCCCGCAGGGGCAGCCGGGCGGCCAGGGCACTCCCCCGCCCCGGGGCGCGTCGGGTTCGCGGAGCGGCACGCCCGCGCGGGGCGTCACACCGGCGCGCGGCCGGGGCCCCGCCCCGCGCGGCGGCGTGCCGTCGCGCGGGGGCTCCTCCCCACGGAGCGACGGCGCGTCCCGCGGCGACGTCTCGCGCGGGGGCCGTGCGGGGGCCCGGGCCGGGGGACGGCCCACGCCCGTCCCCCGCGACACCGGGCGCAACGGCACGCGCTCCGGCGGCGGCCGGCCCGGGTCGCGCGGCGGGTCCGGCCGTCCGGGGCAGCGGACCACGGGGACCCGGCTGCGTCCCGCCAATCCGCGCCTGCTGCGACAGCGGCTGTTCGTTTTCGTGGTGGTGACGCTGCTGGTCGCCCTCGGCATCGCCGCCGCACAGGGGTGCCAGGGACCGTCCCGGGGGCTCGGTGACGACCGGGGCGGGGTACGGGCCCAGCAGGAGCAGACCGACCTGCGTGCCGACGGGCCGGAACCTGGAACGTCCGGATTCTGACCTGTCCGTCCGGGTGGTCGCCGCCCGCGGCGGTGGGGTCAGGCGGCTCCCGGCCGGGTGACGTAGAAGACGACCGCCGAGGCGGCCGCCACGTTGAGGGAGTCGACGCCGGCGTCCATCGGGATGCGCACGTGCTCGTCGGCCGCGGCGAGCGCCCCGGGGGTGAGGCCGGTGCCCTCCGTGCCGAACAGCAGGGCGAGTTTCCCGTGGTTCTTCGCGGCGAGTTCGTCGAGGGTGACGGCCCGGTCGCTCAGGCAGAGCGCGGCGACCGTGAACCCCGCGGAGCGCAGCGTGCCGATGTCCGCCGGCCAGGACTCCAGGCGGGTCCACGGCACCTGGAAGACGGCGCCCATCGAGACCTTCACGGAGCGCCGGTACAGCGGGTCCGCGCAGCGCGGGGTGAGGAGGACCGCGTCGACGCCGAGGGCGGCGGCGTTGCGGAAGGCGGCGCCGACGTTGGCGTGGTCGACGATGTCCTCGAACACGGCGACCCGGCGGACCGTGCCGTCCCCTCGTCCGTGGGCCGGCGTGGCGCGCAGCAGGTCGGCCACGGCGGGCAGCGGTTCGCGGCGCATGGAGGCGAGGGCGCCGCGGTGCACGTGGTAGCCGGTGACCTGTTCGGCGACGGCGGGATCGACCACGTACACCGGGGCGGGGGTGGCCTCGATGACGTCGCGCATGACGTCGGCCCACTTGGCCGACAGCAGCATCGACCGCATCTCGTGGCCCGCCCGCAGGGCCCGTCGGATGACCTTCTCGCCCTCGGCGATGAACAGGCCCTCGGCGGGTTCGCGGCGGCGGCGCAGCTGGACGTCGGTCAGGTTCGTGTAGTCGTGCAGGCGGGGGTCGTCGGGGTCCCGGAGGACGATCGGTTCGGCCATGTCAGGCGGTTCCCTGCGGCCCCTGGTGGACGACGTCGCCGACGACGATGACCGCGGGCGGCTTGACCCCCTGGGCGACGACGGTGTCGGCGACCGTGGCGAGGGTGGCGTCGACCCTGCGCTGGGCGGCGGTCGTGCCCTCCTGGACGAGGGCGACCGGAGTCTTGGGGGACCTGCCGTGCGCGACGAGGGTCTCGGCGATCTTGCCGATCTTGTCGACGCCCATGAGGATCACGAGCGTACCGGTCAGCTTCGCCAGCGACGGCCAGTCGACCAGGGACCGCTCGTCGTCGGGGGCCACATGGCCGCTGACCACGGTGAACTCGTGGGCGACGCCCCGGTGGGTGACGGGGATGCCGGCCGCGCCGGGGACGGAGATGGAGCTGGAGATGCCGGGGACGACCGTGCACGGGATGCCCGCCTCGGCCAGTGCCTGGGCCTCCTCCATGCCCCGCCCGAAGACGAACGGGTCGCCGCCCTTGAGCCGTACGACCGACTTGCCCTGCCTGGCGTGCTCGATCAGCGCGTTGTTGATGGCCTCCTGCGCCATGAAGCGGCCGTAGGGGATCTTCGCCGCGTCGATCACCTCGACGTGCGGCGGCAGCTCGGCGAGCAGGTCGCGGGGGCCGAGCCGGTCGGCGATGACGACGTCGGCCTCGGCGAGCAGGCGGCGGCCGCGGACGGTGATCAGGTCCGGGTCGCCGGGGCCGCCGCCGACCAGGGCGACGCCGGGGGTGCGGGTGCGGTGGTGCGGGGCGACGAGGGTGCCATCGCGCAGGCCCTCGACGACCGCGTCGCGGATGGCGGCGGTGTGCCGGGGGTCGCGGCCCCGGGCGTCGGTGGTGAGCACGGCGACCGTCACGCCCTCGCTGGTCCCGGTGGCCGGGGTCCAGGCGGTGGCCGCGTCGGCGTCGTCGGAGCGGACGCACCACACGCGGTGGCGTTCGGCCTCGGCGGAGGCGGCGGTGTTGGCCGCGGTGTCGCCGGTGGCGATCAGGGCGTACCAGGCGTCCGCGAGGTCCCCTTCGGCGTACGGGCGCTTCTCCCAGGTGATCTCGCCGGCGTCGGCCATGGCCTCGACCGAGGGGGTCGCCTCCGGGGAGACGAGGCGGATGTCCGCGCCCGCGGCGATGAGGGCCGGAAGGCGGCGCTGGGCGACCTGTCCGCCGCCGAGCACGACCACACGTCGGCCGGTGAGGCGGAGGCCTACGGGGTAGGCGGGGTGTTCGGCCATGAGGGGACGGCTCCTCTTGCGGCGATGGCGCTGACGTGCGGATTTTATGGCGGGGTGGCCGGTGGGGCCCAGGTGGTCCGGTGGTTGGACGGCGTTGCCGGGTGCAGGCGGTCGTACCCACGCGCGGCGTGTCCGCAGGGGGCCCGGCACCCTGGTGCCGGGCCCCCTGCGGTGTGCGGCCGCTACTTCTCGGTGACGCCCGCCGAGTCGAACGTCGCCACCTCGTGCATCGCCCGCGCCGTGCTCTGCACCATCGGCAGGGCGAGCAGCGCGCCGGTGCCCTCGCCGAGGCGGAGGTCGAGGTCGACCAGGGGACGCAGGCCCAGCTTGTTGAGCGCGGCGACGTGGCCGGGCTCGGCGCTGCGGTGACCGGCGATGCAGGCCGCGAGGACCTCGGGGGCGATCGCGCGGGCGACGAGCGCGGCGGCGCCGGCGCTGACGCCGTCCAGGATCACCGGGGTGCGCAGGGAGGCGCCGCCGAGCAGCAGGCCGACCATGGCCGCGTGCTCGAAGCCGCCGACCGCCGCGAGCACGCCGATCGGGTCGGCCGGGTCCGGCCGGTGGAGTTCCAGCGCGCGGCGCACGACCTCCGTCTTGCGGGCCAGCGTCTCGTCGTTGATGCCGGTGCCGCGGCCGGTGACCTCGGCGGGGTCGGCGCCCGTGAAGACGGAGATCAGGGCGGCGGACGCGGTGGTGTTCGCGATGCCCATCTCGCCGGTGAGCAGCGCCTTGTTGCCGGCCGCCACCAGGTCGCGGGCGGTCTCGATGCCGACCTCGACGGCCTGCAGGGCCTCCTCGCGGGTCATCGCGGGACCGGTGGTCATGTCGGAGGTGCCCGCGCGGACCTTGCGGGGCAGCAGACCGGGGGTGGCGGGCAGGTCGGCGGCGACACCGACGTCCACGACGCAGACCTCTGCGCCGACCTGGGTGGCGAAGGCGTTGCAGACCGCTCCCCCGCCCAGGAAGTTGGCCACCATCTGAGCGGTGACCTCCTGCGGCCAGGGAGTGACGCCCTGGGCGTGCACTCCGTGGTCGCCGGCGAAGACCGCGACGGCCGCGGGCTCCGGAATGGGCGGCGGGCACTGGCGGGACAGCCCGGACAGCTGCGCGGAGATGATCTCCAGCATGCCGAGCGCGCCGGCCGGCTTGGTCATGCGCTTCTGCCGCTCCCAGGCCTCGCCGAGCGCCTTGGCGTCCAGCGGGCGGATCTGCGCGACGGTCTCGGCGAGCAGGTCGTGCGGGGCCTCGCCGGGCAGGGCGCGGCGTCCGTACGTCTCCTCGTGGACGACCCACGACAGCGGGCGGCGCTTGGACCAGCCGGCCTGCATCAGCTCGGGCTCGTCCGGGAACTCGTCGACGTACCCGACGCACAGGTAGGCGACGACCTCGAGGTGCTCGGGCAGGCCGAGGGCGCGGACCATCTCGCGCTCGTCGAAGAAGCTGACCCAGCCGACGCCGAGGCCCTCGGCGCGGGCGGCGAGCCAGAGGTTCTCGACGGCGAGCGCGGAGGAGTACGGCGCCATCTGCGGCTGGGTGTGCCGGCCCAGGGTGTGCCGGCCGCCACGGGTGGGGTCGGCGGTGACGACGATGTTGACCGGGGTGTCGAGGATGGCCTCGATCTTCAGTTCCTTGAACTGCTTGGCCCGGCCCTTGGGGAGGGACTTCGCGTACGCGTCGCGCTGACGCATCGCCAGTTCGTGCATCGCGCGCCGCGTGTCGGCGGAGCGGATGACGACGAAGTCCCAGGGCTGCGAATGCCCGACGGAGGGCGCGGTGTGGGCGGCCTCCAGGACACGGAGCAGCACCTCGTGCGGGATGGGGTCGCTGCGGAAGCCGTTGCGGATGTCCCGGCGTTCACGCATGACCTTCAGGACGGCCTCGCGCTCGGCGTCGTCGTAGGCGGGTGCCGCGGGGCCGGAGGGCTGTCGTACGTCTGCCTCTGCGGCCGTGCTCACGTGCGGGTCTTCCTGGTCTTCCTGTCCGGCGTCCCGGGTGTCCAGGTCGTCGGCGTTCTGTACGAGTCCGGCGTCGGCCTCGTACGGCGCGGGGACGTCGGCGACCGCGTGCCGGGCCGGCGCGTCCTGGGCCTCCGCGGGGAGGACGAGCGCCTCGGGCGGGGTCGGAGCGAGGTGCGGGATGGTGGGCACCTGGCCGCCGTCGACCGGCACGAACCGGCCCACCGGCTGTGCCGGGGACTCCGCCGGGCCTCCGGGCTGCTGCGCGGGCACGGTCGTGGTGTGCGCCGCGTGGGTCTGGGGCGCCGCGTCCGTGACCGGCAGGGACTGGGGGCCCTGGGCGGGGTGCGGGACGCCCGGGTGAGGCTGCGGGGCCTGGTCCTGCACGGGGTCCTGCACGGCGGCCGCCTCCTCGGCCGTGACCGCGGCGGGGGCGGCCGTCCGGTCCTCCGGTGCCTCCGGTGCCTCCGGTGCCTCCGGGAAGGGTCCGGGCACGGCGGCCTCGGGACCGTGCACGGCGGGCGCCTGGACGTCCTGGGACGCGGGCGCGCCGGCCGGCTGGGACTCCTGCTTCTCGGAAGCCGGGGCCGGCTCGGCTGCCGCGAGCGGCTCGGCCGGGGCTGCGGGCTCGGAAGGCGAGGCCGGCTCGGCCGCCGCTACCGGGTCTGTCGTCGGCGCAGGCTCGGCCGCCGCTACCGGGTCGACGGCCGGGGCCGGCTCCGCGGACCGGGTCCGGTCCACCGCCGGGACCGACTGGGGCGCGGGGTCTTCCGACGGCTCGGCGATCGGCTCGGCCTCTGCCGCCACGGGCGGCTCGGAGACTTCCGCGGCGGGCTCGGACACGGGCGCCTCGGGGGCGGGGTCGGGCTCGGACACGGGTGCCTCGGGGGCCGGTGCGCCATCGGCCGGCGGCAGTATGCCGGTGGCGGACTCCGACGCGCCCGGCTGCTCGGCGCCGGTCTCGGGCGCGGGCATCACGACGGCGGCCCGGTCGGCCCCCGGCCCCGGCACGGCCTCGGCCTCGGCCTCGGGAACCTCGGCGACCGGGGCGGACTCGGGCGCGACCGACTCGGGGACCGGCGCGGAGTCGGCCACTGCCGCAGGGGCCGAAGCGGACTCGGGCGCCTCGGCGACCGGCGTGGGCTCGGACTCGGGCGCCTCGGGCGTCGGCTCGAGCTCGGACGCCACCGCCTCAGGGGCCGGTACGCCCTCACCCGGCGGCAGTGTGCCGGACGCGGGCTCCGGCACGCCGGGCTGCTGCCCGGGACCGGCCTCCGGAGCGGGCGGAACGGCGGCGGCCTGGTCGGTCTCCGGCTCCGGCTCCGGCACGGTCACGGCCCCGGGTGCCTCGGCGACCGACACGGCCTCGGACGTGACCGCTTCGGGTGCCGGTACGTCAGCCGGCCCCTGCACGGCGCCGGGCTCCTGCGCGGGCGGCTGCTGTGCGGTGTCGGCTCCCTGCACGTCACCGGTCTCGGGCGCACCGTCCGTACCGAGCAGCGGCGCACCGCCGGTCTCGGCCGAGGACTCGTGTCCGCCGTCGGCGATGAGCGCGGCTCCCGTGACGTGGGCCGTTCCGTCGCCCGGCACGGCCTGCGCGTCCGGCACGGCCTGCGCGGCTCCGGGTTCGGCGGCGTCCACGACCGGGGCCCCGGCCTCCGCCGGTGCCGGGACGCCGCCGGTCGCCGCCACGGCCTCCGTCGCCACGCGGGAGACGAGGGCCTCGGCCGCGCCCAGCGGCTCGGGACGCTGGTCCGGGACTGGAACAACCGTTTCCGCAGGCGCCGCCCCGGTGCCCGACGGGGCCGCCTGCGCGCCCCAGGGCGCCGCCCCCTGAGGAGGCGCCGCGGCGGCCTGCGGGACGTCGAGGTACTCGGGGCCGGCGGTCGGCGGACCGGCGTGCCGCACCGGCATGTCGGCGGGGCCCCGGTCGGCGAGGGAGCGGACGGGGCTCGCGGAGGCGTCGGGGATCGGCGGACCGAGGTGCAGGGGCCGGCGCGGCGGGGCCGGCGCGGCCGTGCGCTCCGCGGCCGGTTCCGGCAGGCGGACGCCGCCGAGGTCGACCGAGCCGCTGTCGCGGCCGGACATCTCGTGCGGACCCGGCTGGTGCACGGTCTCGACGACCGGCTCCGGCGCGGGCGGCGCGACCTCGTTGCCCCAGGCGCTCTGGGCGCCCGGCAGCAGCAACAGGTCCTCGTCCTCGGCGGTGGTCTC
The DNA here is from genome assembly GCF_044764905.1 of Streptomyces sp. NPDC093586. Lineage (NCBI taxonomy): Bacteria > Bacillati > Actinomycetota > Actinomycetes > Kitasatosporales > Streptomycetaceae > Streptomyces > Streptomyces sp. NPDC093586. The sequence goes on from NZ_JBIWJA010000021.1 coordinate 41,407, forward strand.
GGAGAGGTAGGTGTACGCGCCGGATGCGGGGACGCCCGGCTGCTCCACCATGCCTGCGTTCTCCGGCAGCCCCTCGCCCGGGATCTGGCCGGTGTCGGTCATGCGTAACCCCTCGCCCATCGGTTAGTGCTTCTACGACCAGCTCACCCGGGACGGCGCACCGACCGCCCCGTAGTGAAGAACGAGCGTGCGTGCCCAGCGGCACGAACGACCCGCCGGAAAAGACGACAAAGCCATTCAGTGGCATTGTCGCGGTCGTTCCCCCGTCACGACAGCTTGATCCGCAACGGCCCGCTGTGGACTGCGCCACGTTGCGCGTCCTCCGGTTCCGCCGTACCACACACACCACCCGGAACTGGCGGGTTTTCAGGACATTGGGCGACGAAGCGTCCGGTGTCCGAGTGCGGTACAACAATCCGCCAGCCTACCCCGCGCGATACGACGATCCGATCACGGGGCGCGGTCGGGCAGTACCCCACTGAGCAGGAAAACGACGCTCCGCTCCGTCTCCGTCCAGGCGCGGGTGTCGAGCCCCACGGACTGGAGCAGGGCGCATTCGACGCGGTAGCCGTGCTCCGACAGGTCCCTGCCCACGAGTTCGGCCGCGTCGCGGGTCGCCGCGTGGGCGACGATGCGCTGCGGACGGCGGTCGGCGACCGCGGAGAGGACGGCCGCTCCCCCGCCGCCGACGCGGACGACGTCCGGTTCGGGGAGGTTCTCCAGGACGTGCGGGGCGGTGCCGTGCACGGTCTGGAGCTGGACGCCGAAGTGCCGTGCGGTGGCCTCGGTGCGGGCGCAGGCGTCCCGGTCGCGGTCGACGGCGATGACGGCGGCGCCGGCGCGCGCGGCCTCGGTGGCGAAGGCTCCGCTGCCGCAGCCGATGTCCCACACGAGGTCGCCGAGGCGTGGCCCGAGCCGGGCGAGCTGGGCCGTGCGCAGCAGTCCGGTCTCGCCCTCGCCGAGTTCGCCGCCGTACGCCTCGGCGGGCAGCGACCAGCCGCGCGGCCCGGCGGCGGGGTCCCGGCCGGCGATCCAGCCGCCCCCGTCGGCCGGGGCGCCCGGGCCGGTGGCACCGCCGACGACGATGACGACGTTCGGGTCGCGCCAGGTGTGGTCGGCGGCCTTGTCGGAGGTGACGACGGTGACCTGCTCGCGGGTGGTGCCGAGTTCCTCGCAGATGACGAAGGTGCGGTGGACGCCCTCCATCAGCAGGCCGAGTTCGGCGGGGCCGGCGCCCGGAGAGGTGAGGACCGCGACCTTGGTGTGCGCCCGGCATACGTTCACGGCGCGTCGCAGGGTACGGGGGTGGGCGACCACCACATGGGCGTCGTCCCAGGGCATGCCGGCGCGGGCGAAGGCGGCGGCCACGGAGGAGACGGCCGGGTCGACCTCGACCTCCAGGCCGAACTCGGGCGCGCGCAGGGTGCGGACGACGCCGAAGAAGCCGGGGTCGCCGTCGGCGAGGACGACCGCCGTGCCCCGGTGGGCGGCGATGCGGCGGGCGGCGAGGGCGACGCTGCCGAGCCGGATGCGTTCGGCGGCGGGCGGCACCTCGGGGAGCGCGAGGTGGTGGGCGGCGCCGGCCACCAGTGTGGCGGCACCCAGGGCCGCGCGTGCCGCGGCGGTCAGTGGCGAACCGTCCCAGCCGATCACCGTGACCCGGTCGGCCATCGTCGTCAGTCTCCAGGGTTCTTCGCAGGTCGTGTCGCGGATCCGCTCGTGGGCGGGCTCCGTGAGGGTACCCGGTGCCGCCTCGGGGCGCGGTGGTGACGCCGCCGTCCCCCGGATCAGTTCCAGTCGGTGAAGGTGGTGAAACCGTCGCTGTCGGCCAGGTGCCCCGCCGCACCCTCGATGTCCTCGGGCAGCAGGCTCCACACGATGAAGTCGGTGCGTACGTCGGTCCAGGTGCCGTCGTCCGCGCGGACGTGCGCTATGCAGGCGTTGCGCAGGACGCCCTCGCTGATGCAGCCGATCTTCTGGGCGACCTGCTGGGAGGCGGTGTTGTCGGCCGCGGTACGCAGTTCGATGCGCTCGAACTTCTGGTCGCCGAAGAGCCACTGGGCGGTGGCGAGCGCCGCCTCGGAGGCGTAGCCCTCGCCGCGGGCCCAGGGGGCGACGATGTAGGACAGCTCGGTGGACCGCACGTGCCAGTCGGTCTTGGTCAGCTGGACGATGCCGACCAGGCGCTGGGTGAGGAACTCGGTGACGGCGAGGTCGAGCCCGCGGCCGGTGGTGCGCTCGGCGGGGGCGTACTCGGTGATCCAGGTGTGGGCGCCCTGTTCGGTGAAGGGCTGCGGGACGTCGGTCCAGGCGCCGACCTGCTCGTCGTTCATCATCGCCGCGAGGGCGGGGACGTCGTCCTCGTCGAGGGGGCGCAGCACCAACCGCTCCGTGCTGATGGAGATGTTGGGGAAGGTGCTCGTCATGCGCCGCTCCGTAAACCTGTGTGACCGTCAGGGCCTGCTGAACTGCCCAGCATGCAGCATGAAAGCACCCGGCCGCACCACCGGGTCCGCTCCCGCGCGGAGCGGACCCGGGTGCGGCCGGGGGCCGGGTGATCAGAAGGAGGGGAGCACGGCGCCGGCGTACTTGTCCTCGATGAACTTCTTCACCTCGGGCGAGGTGAGGAGCTTCGCGAGCTTCTTGACGCGCGGGTCGTCCTCCTGGCCTTCCTTGACGGCGAGCAGGTTGCTGTTCGGGTTGCCCTTGGCGGCCTCCAGGACGAGGGCGTCCTCGGCGGGCTTCAGGTCGGCCTCGAGGGCGTAGTTGCCGTTGACCACGGCCGCGTCGACGTCGTCCAGGGCGCGCGGGGTCTGGGCCGCCTCCAGCTCCTTGAACTTCAGCTTCTTCGGGTTGCCGGTGATGTCCGCGGGGGTCGCCGAGGTACCGACGCCGTCCTTGAGGGTGATGATCTTGTTGGCCGCGAGCAGCTGGAGGGCGCGGCCCTCGTTGACGGTGTCGTTGGGGACGGCGACGGTCGCACCGCTCTTCAGGTCGTCGGCCTTCTTGACCTTGTGGGAGTAGAGGCCGAGGGGCTCCAGGTGCACGTCGACGACGGGCACGATGTGGGTGCCGCGCTTCTTGTTGAAGTCGTCGAGGTACGGCTTGGTCTGGAAGAAGTTGGCGCCGACCGAGCCGTCCTCCGTCGAGGTGTTCGGCGTGACGTAGTCGGAGACCTCCTTGACCTCGAGGTCGAGGCCCGCCTTCTTCGCCAGGTTGTCCTTGACGAAGGCGAGGATCTCGGCGTGCGGGGTCGGGCTGGCGGCGACGACGAGCGGGCCGGAGGTGTCGGAGGCGGAGTCCTTGTCCGAGCCGCAGGCGGAGAGCCCGAGGGTGAGGGCTCCGACGGCGAGGACGGCGGTGGTGATCTTGGTGGTGTTACGCACGAAAAGTGCCTTTCCTGAAGGGTGGTGCGACCCCGTCTCGGTGGGACGGGGAGTTCTGTGGGGGTGTCAGGCGACCTTGCTCACATCGGCCGCCGCGGGCTCCTCGGCCTTGAGCAGGCGCAGCCGGGGCGCGGCGCTCGAGCGTGAGCCGCGGCGGTGCAGGGTGCGGGCCGCGTAGTCGCCGGCGAACTGGATGAGCGAGATGACGACGGCGAGGATCGCCACGGTGATCCACATCATCCCGGTCTCGAAGCGCTGGTAGCCGTAGCGGACGGCGAGGTCGCCGAGGCCGCCGCCGCCGACGGTGCCGGCCATGGCCGAGTAGCCGATGAGGGCGATGATCGTGGTCGTGGTACCGGCGATCAGCGACGGGAGCGCCTCGGGGACCAGGACCTTGCGGACGATGGTCCAGGTGTTGCCGCCCATGGACTGGACGGCCTCGACCAGCCCCCCGTCGACCTCGCGGACGGCCGTTTCGACGAGCCGTGCGAAGAAGGGGATGCCTCCGATGGCCAGCGGCACGATCGCGGCCTCGCTGCCGATGGTCGTGCCGGTGATCCAGCGGGTGAAGCTCATCAGCGCGACCATGAGGATGATGAACGGCATGGAGCGGCCGATGTTCACGACCTGGCCGATGACCTTGTTGACCACGACGTTCTGCAGCAGGCCGCCCTTGTCGGTGAGGACGAGGAGCACACCGAGCGGGAGTCCGGCGGCCACGGCGATCACGGTGGACCAGCCGACCATGATCAGGGTCTCCCAGGAGGCCTGTTCCAGCAGGGGCTGCATCTCGGACCAGGTCACTTGGCACCTTCCTTCACCAGCGGGGACGGTTCCCGGTTCACCACGTCGATCTGCAGGCCCTGTTCGCGCAGGAAGCCGACGGGCACGACGTTGTCCTCGTAGCGGCCGGGGAGTTCGATGCGCATCCGGCCGATCTGGAGGCCGCCGACGGTGTCGATGGCGGCGCCGAGGATCGATATGTCGATGTTGTAGGTGCGGGACAGCTGGGAGATGACGGGCTGGGTGGCGGCCTCGCCGTGGAAGGTGACGTCGAGGACGGTGCGGTCGTCCCCCGACGCCTCGCCGCCGACCGGGAAGAGGGCGGCGGCGAGCTCGGAGCCCGGCGTCGCGAGGAGTTCGCCGACCGTGCCGGACTCGACGATGCGGCCGCGGTCCATGAGGGCGGCCGAGTCGCAGACGCTCTTGACGACGTCCATCTCGTGGGTGATGAGCAGGACGGTCAGGCCGAGCTCGCGGTTGAGGTCGCGCAGCAGCTGGAGGATGGAGCGGGTGGTCTCCGGGTCGAGCGCGCTGGTGGCCTCGTCGGACAGCAGCACCTTGGGGTCGCCGGCCAGGGCGCGGGCGATGCCGACACGCTGCTTCTGGCCGCCGGAGAGCTGGGCGGGGTAGGACTTGGCCTTGTCGGCGAGCCCGACCAGGTCGAGCAGTTCCAGCGCCTTGCGGGAACGTTCTTTCCCGGACCTGCCGAGGATCTCCAGCGGCAGTTCGACGTTGTCCTGCACGGTCCGCGTGGACAGCAGGTTGAAGTGCTGGAACACCATGCCGATACGGCTTCGCGCCCGCCGCAGCTCCCGGCCTGCGCGGGGGCCGCGGCCGGCCAGCGCGGTGAGGTCCTGGCCGGCGACGGTGACCGTGCCGGAGGTGGGGCGCTCCAGGAGGTTGACGCAGCGGATGAGCGAGGACTTGCCGGCGCCGGACTGGCCGATGACGCCGAACACCTCGCCCTCGCGGACGTGCAGGTCGACGCCGTCCAGGGCGGTGACCTCACGGCCGCGGTGCGACCGGTAGACCTTCGTGAGGCCTGATGTGGTGATCACGTGGTTTCCGTCACTGTCGAGTGCGCGGCGCGGGTGTGTGCGCCGGCACGGGGGCGTTGTTCTTCGGGGTTCTCGCGGGACCTTCGGAACGCGGCACGGTTCTCGCGGTGGCGGTGCGCCGTGGCAGTGAAACCGGGGAGAACGTGTGCGCGGGGCCGGCTCGTCCACGTACGCGGCGTGCGGCGGCGGACATGCGCGGGCGCTCGCTTCGGGGCGCGAGGCTCAGGTGGTGCGGGGGCCCTCTAGAAGGCGCACATTCGGCACATACAACGAGCACCGGGCGTCGTCGTCGCCTCGGTCGCAGGGGTGCGGTCGCTCGTGGTGCTCATGCGATCAGTAAAGCAGACCGGTGGTTCTGAGCGGACACCACTGTCCGGATGCTGGACAGCGGTGGACGGCGACCGGTGACGGGGGCGCGGACCGGCACCGTGCGCAGATCCCGGTCCGCGGCCGGTGACCAGTGGGGACAGGGCCGCAGGTCGCCGGCCGGCGGGCGGCGTCCGGCTCGGCGGCCCGGTGGGGTGTGGCCAACGCCACGATGGTCGCACCGACGGTGCGGCCGGTCGCCCGTGCGGCCCGGCCCGCGCGAACCGTACGGCCGCGATCCCGCACTCGCCGGCCACCGCGCCGCGGGCGGGGCCGCGCGCGGCGGGCCCCTGGGGGCGTAATAGGGTCGCTGCCATGCTTGACGTCCTGACGCTGGTGACCGGAGTCGCCGCGCTGCTGCTCGCCGCCTGGTGCGGCTGGGCGGCCTACCGTGACCAGGCGACGAAGGACTGGCACTTCATCGGCATGGCCGCGGTCTCGGTGCTGGCGCTGATCCAGCTGGCGATCGGGATCGTGCAGCTGGCGCGGGGCGAGAAGCCGGAGCAGGGCACGGTGATCTTCGTGGCGTATCTGCTGGGCGCCTTCGCCTGTGTCCCGGCGGCGGGGTTCATGTCGCTGGCCGAGCGCACCCGCTGGGGTTCGGTGACGGTGGCCGCCGGCGGCGTGGTCCTGGCCGTCCTCGAGGTACGGCTGTTCGACATCTGGGGAGGCTGAGATGGCGGCGACCGAGGAGAAGCCGGCCCGCACGCGGCTGATCGGCGGGCCCGGGATCCTGCTGGTGTGGCTGTACGGGGTGATGGTCGTCGGCGCCGTCTCGCGGTCCGCGTACCAGATCTCCACCGACTTCGGCCGGGCACCGCTCGCCTACACCCTGTCGGCCGTCGCCGGCGTCGTCTACGGCTTCATCACCTACACCCTGGTGCGCGGCGGGGAGACGGCCCGCAGGGCGGCGCGGATGTGCTGCGCCGCCGAGCTGGTGGGCGTACTGGCGGTGGGTACGTGGAGCATGGCCGAGCCGTCGGTGTTCCCCGACGCGACCGTGTGGTCCGACTTCGGCATGGGCTACGTCTTCATTCCGGTGCTCCTGCCGCTGTCCGCGCTGTACTGGCTGCGGAAGGGCGAGCACCGCGGGGACGCCGCCTGACGCCGCCGGGCGGCCGCGGCCCGGCGGCGGTTCACGCCGTCGTCGCGTACGTCCCCGCCGGCTTCTCCAGAACGATCATCAGGACACCGTCCGCGCCCTCGGCCGTCCCCACCGTCTCGTAGCCGACCCGCCGGTACAGGCGCAGGTTGCTCTCGCTGCGGTGGCCGGTGTGCAGGCGGAAGCGGGTCGCGCCGCGCTCCTCGGCGAGGGCGGACTCGACGGCCCGCAGCAGGCGGGCTCCGATGCCGTGGCCCTGGAGGCGGGGGTGGACGCACAGCTTGCCGATGGACGCGGCGCCGTCCTCGGTCACCCGGCCCCGCACCGAACCGACGACCTCGTCGCCGAGCCGCGCCACGAAGACGCAGTCGCCGGCGACCTCTTCGCGCACGGAGTCGAGGGTCTGGACGAGCGGGTCGATGCGGTAGTTGCCGTACAGCGCCGCCTCGCTCTGGAAGCAGAGGTACTGCAGCCGGAAGATCTGCTCGGCATCCTGCCCGGTCGCCGCCGAGATGGTCACGCTCATGCCCATGTGCGCATGCCTCCCGCTCACCTGATCGCCTGTGGTCCCCCACTCCTATCCCCGTCCTCAGCGGGCCGCAACCTCCGGTGTGAGCAATCGCCGGAGACATCCCAGACATCTGGAGCGTTCCGGGCCGAGACTGCCCTGTGAGATACCCAACTCCCCCGCGATCTCCCGGTAGGTGAGGTCCTTCGGGGACAGCAGGGCCTCCATCAGGCGGGGGCATCGGCCGGGCAGCCGGCGCACCGCGTCGCGCAGGGCGCGGTGGCGGGCCGCGGTGAGGGCGAGCTGCTCGGGCTCGCGTTCGGCGGCGTCGACGGGTTCGGTCTCGTACGGCCGCTCGGCACGGGTGGTGCGGCGGGAGCGGCGGGCCTCGATGCGGACGGCGCTGCGCAGCCAGCGGTGGGGGTCGTGCGGCGGGCCGTCGGCCTCCAGGCGTTCCAGGAGACGCAGCCACACCGCCTGCTCCAGGTCTCCGGGCTCGGCGCCGGTGGCATATGCCTCGGCCGAGGCCTCCGCGGCGAGGAGCGGGCGCAGGGTGGTGACCAGGTCGTGCGTCATATGCAGTGCGACGCGGCCGCCCGGGCGGCGGTTGCCCCGGGCGGCCGGACGTCACCCCAACCGGTGGGGGCTCCTCAGCGGTTGACGAAGTCCTCGCGGGCCAGCACGCCGGTGTCCGGGTTGTCGGTGAAGACGCCGTCGATGCCGGTGGCGAAGTACGTCCGGAAGGCCCCGAAGGCGTCACCGTAGGCGTCGGGGTCCGACCCCTTGCGGAAGTCCGCGGGCAGGAAGGGGTTCTCGTTGCGCATGGTGTACGGGTGCAGGATCAGTCCCGCCCGGTGGGCGTCGCGCACCAGGGTGGTGGGCTCGGTGAGCCTGCCGGCCGAGTCCTTCGGGATGATCAGGTCGAGAGTGGGGCCGATGCCCTGGGCGTAGGAGGCGATCTCCTTCAGGCCCGCGGGCGTGACGAGGTCGGCGGTCGTGCGCGGGTCGCCGGTCTCGACGAAGTCCCAGGGACGGCTCTTCGCCCCGGACAGCAGGACGGCGAGCGGGTTGCCGACGAGCTTGTTCATCCGCTGGATGCTGGTCGGCTCGAAGGACTGGATGATGACGGGCGCGTTCTTCCCGTCCTTGCCGTGCCTGCGCAGCAGCTTCGCCAGGCGCTCCTCGGTGCCGAGGCCCAGCTTGCGGAAGTAGGTGGGGTGCTTGATCTCGGGGTAGATCCAGACCTGCCTGCCGCGCCTGCGGGTCTGCTCGTCCTGCCAGCGGAGCACCTCTTCGAAGGTGGGGATCTCCCAGCGGCCGTCGTACAGGGTGTTGTGCGGGCGGTTGGCCGGGATGCGTTCGGTGGCGCGGAGCGTCTTGAGTTCGGCGAGGGTGAAGTCCTCGGTGAACCAGCCGGTGGTGGAGACGCCGTCGAGCAGCTTGGTGCGCTTGCGGTCGGCGAACTCGGGGTGGTCCGCGACGTCCGTGGTGCCGCCGATCTCCGGTTCGTGCCGGCACACGAGGTGACCGTCCCTGGTGGGGACGAGGTCACCGGCCTCGACGATGTCGGCACCCATGTCCAGGGCCAGTTCGTAGGCGCCCAGGGTGTGTTCGGGGCGATAGCCGCTGGCGCCGCGGTGGCCGATGACCGTCGGGACGGGCAGGCCCTTCAGTCCGCCCCGCCCGCCCCGTCCGCCGCCGTGCCGGGCGTCGGCGGCTCTCGCCGTGCCGGACAGGCCCAGTACGGCTCCGCCCGCGCCCAGCACCGCCGCGCCGAGGAGCGCCCGCCGTCCGGTGCCGCCCGCCCGCTCGTCAGACTCCTGCGTTCCCATCGGGACCTCCCGCCGTCGACCGTCAGTGCGGGCCGATCGTAGGGGCGCGTACATGACGAACGGGAGACCGCGTGCGGAACACGCGGGTGATCCGGGATGTCGGGCGGGTGTGGAGGGGCAGGTGGGGCGGGATGTCTGACGTTCCGTCGGCTTGGTGGTGCCGGGCCGGGGTACGCGGTCGGTGGCCGCGCTCGTCGTGGCGGCGCCCGACGGGACCCGTGGCCACCGGGAAGGGACCGGCGGCGCGCCTCACGCGATCCGCGTGTCGCGTGTGCTTCGATCCGGGCGGTGTCCGCGCCCGGGGAACGACGACGCCGGTCCCCGCGGACCAGGACGGTGACGGCGGCTGCCATGACGGCACGGAGCACGGCGGGAACGGCGGACACGCGTGGGCGGATCCTGCCCCGCGGAAGCGAGTTGCCTCACATCCCGACGCCCGTGTCACGGCGGTGCCGCACCCCGGCACCGCAGGTGAACGCGCGTCAACACCGTGTGACACGTCGGTCGACCCGACGTGCGCAACACCCTGGGCCGCGAGTAATGTCCTCACCTGCACAGACTCATACCGCATCCCCGACACCGGAGGACCCGTTGTCCCGCTTCGCGCTCATCAAGGCAGTGCTCGGTCCGATCATGCGCCTGATGTTCCGCCCCCAGGTGGAGGGCGTGGAGAACATTCCGGGCGACGGCCCGGTCATCCTGGCCGGCAACCACCTCACCTTCATCGACTCGGTGATCATGCCGCTGAGCTGCGACCGGCAGGTCTTCTTCATCGGCAAGGACGAGTACGTGACCGGCAAGGGCCTCAAGGGCCGGCTGATGGCCTGGTTCTTCACCGGCGTCGGCATGATCCCGGTCGACCGGGACGGCGGCCGGGGCGGGGTCGCGGCGCTGATGACCGGCCGCCGCGTGCTGGAGGAGGGCAACGTCTTCGGCATCTACCCGGAGGGCACCCGCTCCCCCGACGGCCGCCTCTACCGGGGCCGCACGGGCATCGCCCGGCTCACCCTGATGACCGGCGCCCCCGTCGTGCCGTTCGCCGTGATCGGCACCGACAAGCTCCAGCCGGGCGGCGCGGGCCTGCCCCGGCCGGGCAAGGTCACGGTGCGCTTCGGCGAGGCGATGGAGTTCTCCCGCTACGAGGGCATGGACCGGGACCGCTACGTCCTGCGGGCCGTGACCGACTCCGTGATGACCGAGGTCATGCGGCTGTCCGGCCAGGAGTACGTGGACATGTACGCCAGCAAGGCGAAGGCGGCGTGACACCGCACAGGACACACGCGCCGAGGGCGGGCCACCGGATCGTGGCCCGCCCTCGGTGCGTGCGTACGGTTCACGGGTGCTCGGCCCCGTCCTCCAGGCGCTGGCCGCGCAGCAGGAACCAGGCCGCGCCGGCGGCCGCCAGCAGCACCGCCGCGCCCACGCCCGCCGCGAGCGTCATTCCGTCCACGAAGGACTGGCGGGCGGCGTCCAGCAGCGCCTCGGCCGTGTGCGCGGGCAGCCCGGAGGCGGCCTGCACCGCACCGCCGAGCGACTCGTGGGCCGCGGCCGGGGTGCCCGCCGGACCGGTGAAGTCCCGGTAGACGCCGGTCACGATCGAGCCGAGCAGGGCGATGCCGAGGGCGGCACCGAGTTCGTACGCCGTCTCGGAGACCGCCGAGGCGGAGCCCGCCTGCTCCCCCGGCACACTGGAGAGGATCACGTCGGCGGTGACGGTGAACGAGAACCCGGCGCCGACACCGACGACGAGCAGGACCGTGCCGAGCAGCGGGTAGCCGGTGTGCTGGTCGATGACGGTCAGCACGGCGAGCGCGAGACCGACGGCGGCGAGCCCGCCGGAGACCACGGCACGCACCGAGAAGCGCCGGGCCGCGCGGCCCGCGATCAGACCGGCCACCACCGCGCCGATCGCGGCGGGCAGTTCGGCCAGCCCCGCCTCGAACGGCTGTCTGCCCTGCACCAGTTGCAGGTACTGCGACAGGAAGAACACCAGTCCGGACAGACCGAGAACGGTCAGCAGGTCGGCCAGCACGGCGCCGCTGAAGCCGCGGCTGCGGAACAGCCGCATGTCGAGCAGCGGGACCGGCATGGTCAGCTGGCGGCGGACGAAGCCGTACAGCGCGGCGGCACCCAGCAGACCCGCGGCGAGCGTGGCCCACGCGAAGCCGTGCGCGGCGGTCTCCTTGACGGCGTACACGAGACCGACCATGCCGACCAGGGAGAGGACGACGCTGGCCAGGTCCCACGGGCCGGGGTCGGGGTTGCGGGACTCGGGCAGCAGCTTGGCGCCGACGAGGACCAGGACGGCCATCACGGGCAGGTTGATCAGGAAGACCGAGCCCCACCAGAAGTGCTCCAGCAGGAAGCCGCCCACGATCGGGCCGACCGCCATGCCGGCGGAGGCGGTGGCGCCCCAGATGCCGACGGCCAGGCTGCGCTCGCGCGGGTCGTGGAAGATGTTGCGGATCAGGGCGAGGGTGGCGGGCATCAGGGTGGCGCCCGCGACACCGAGCAGGGCCCGGGCGACGATCAGCAGCTCGGGCGTGGACGCGTAGGCGTTGAGGACCGAGATCGCGCCGAACGCCGTGGCACCGATGAGCAGGATCCGCTTGCGGCCGATGCGGTCGCCGAGGCCGCCCATGGAGACCAGCAGACCGGCGATGACGAAGGAGTAGACGTCGCCGATCCACAGCAGCTGGGTGCCGGTGGGTGCGAGGTCCTCGCTGATGTAGGGGGTGGCGAGACCGAGGACGGTCGCGTCGACGGCCACCAGCAGTACGGCCAGCACGAGGACGGACAGCGCCAGCCAGCGGCCGGGGCGCTTCACCGCCTCGGTCGACTGCGCCGACTGCAGGGTGCGGGTCATGGTTCACTCTCTCCGAAGTGCGCCGCCGAGCAGCAGCTCGACGATCATGTGCGTGAGGTCGTTGCGGGCCACGCGGCCCTCGGTCACCGCCCAGGCGCCGGAGGCCAGCAGGCCGTAGAGCGCCTCGGTGAGCCAGGCCGGGGTGAGGTCGATGCGGAACTCGCCGTTCTCCTGGCCCCGGCGGAACAGCTCGGTGAGCCGGGCGTCGATGCGGGCCCAGCCCTCGTTCTGCTGCTCGCCCTCGAACAGCTGGTTCTCGGTGTAGAGGAAGGCGAGCAGGCCCGCGGCGGGTTCCAGCTCCCGCACGAGCCGGCGCACCGCCTCCGCGGTGGGCCCGTCGTCCGGGCGGGCCGCGTCCAGGGCCGCCTCGCACTCGGCGATGCCGAGCGCCTCCAGGGCGCGGACGAGGGCGTCGCGCCCGGCGAAGTGACGGTGCAGCGTGGCCCGGCTGATCCCGGCGGCCCTCGCGACCTCGTCCATGGTCGCGGTGGCTCTGCGGGTCAGCAGGGCCGCGGCGCTGCGCAGTACCTGTTCTCGATCGACGGCCATGAGACAATAGTATCCCAGATGAGACGTTGATGTCTCACAGTGGGCATGTGTGGCTCACCACGAGGCCGCAGGGGCGGGCCGCTGCGGGCGGTCACACAGCCCGGGGCCCGACCTGGGACCCGCTCAGTGCCAGGGCAGCTGTCCGCGCCGCTCCCAGTAGGCGCGCGGGTCCTCGGCGAGGGTGGCGAGGCGGGCCACCTGGTCGTCGTCCAGGTCGACGACGGCGGCGTGCAGGTTCGAGCCGAGCTGGGCCACGGTCGCGGCGCCGGAGAGGACCACGCCGGCCCAGGGCTGCCGCAGGATCAGCGCGAGGGCGACCGCGTCGCAGCCCAGGGTCGTCTCCTCGGCCACGGCCTGCAGGACGTCCGGCGCGTGCGGCTCGGCGAGGCGCCCGTTGGCCATGCCCTCCTTGACGATCACCGTGAGGCCCGCTTCGTGCGCCTCGGCCAGCGCGGGCCCGGCGGAGGTCTCCAGCACGTTGTACGTGGACTGGACGGTGCGGAAGAGGGGCTCGCCGTCGACGGTCACGGCGAGGGCGGCGCGGATGGCGTCGGCCTGGGCGGGGCCGCTGGTGGAGAAGCCGACGGTGACGCCCCGGGCGGCGGCCTCGGCGAGCCTGGCGTGGAGTTCCTTGTCGGTGAGGGCCGGGCTGTCGGGGGTGAGGGAGTGGATCTGGTAGAGGTCGAGCCGGTCTCCGAGGAGGGCGTCCGTCTCGGCGCGCTGGCGCTCGTACGTGGCGACGCCGTGGTCCTTGACCTCGTGCCGCTCGGCGTCGGCGGACCAGTCGGCGGTGTAGGTGTAACCCCACTTGCTGCCGACGACCACGTCGTCGACGTCGGGACGGTCCCGCAGCCAGGCGGCCAGGAACTCCTCCGCCCGCCCGTAGGAGCGGGCCGCGTCGAAGTACCGGACGCCCTGCGCGTAGGCGGCGTCGAGGAGGTCGTGGGTGCGCCGGCGCATCGCCTCGACGCCGCGGTCCTCCCCGAGGTCGCGCTCTCTGCCGAGGTTGATGTAGCCCGGGCGGCCGACGGCGGCGAGGCCCAGGCCCATGTGAGCGGCGGGCGTCGTCGCGGTCGCGAGACGGGCGAAGGGCATCGCGGGCTCCGTTCTGTCGGCTCGTACTCCTGCCGACCAACGTAACCGCGATGCCCCTCGGGCACACCGGCTGCTACTTCTTGTACTTCTTGGCGTCCGCCCACGCGTGCTGGCCGGCCACGTCCGCCTTCAGCTCGGCGAGCTGTACGGCGACCGCGCCGGGCGCCGTGCCCCCGCGGCCGCTGCGGGAGGCGAGGGCGCCGGGGACGTCGAGCACCGAGCGGACCTCGGGGGTCAGGTGTGCGGAGATCTTCGCGAACTGCTCGTCCGTCAGCTCGTCCAGTTCCTTGCCCTCGGCCTCGGCGGCCTTCACGCACTCGCCGGCCACCTCGTGCGCGACCCGGAACGGCACGCCCTGCCTGACCAGCCACTCGGCGATGTCGGTGGCGAGCGAGAACCCGGCCGGGGCCAGCTCCTCCATCCGCTCGCGGTGCACGGTGAGCGTGGCCATCATGCCGGTGAAGGCCGGCAGCAGGACCTCCAGCTGGTCGATGGAGTCGAAGACCGGCTCCTTGTCCTCCTGGAGGTCGCGGTTGTACGCGAGCGGGAGGGCCTTGAGGGTGGCCATCAGGCCGGTCAGGTTGCCGATGAGGCGGCCGGACTTGCCGCGGGCCAGCTCGGCGATGTCCGGGTTCTTCTTCTGCGGCATGATCGACGAGCCGGTGGAGAAGGCGTCGTGCAGGGTCACGAAGGAGAACTCCTTCGTGTTCCAGATGATGATCTCCTCGGCGATGCGGGAGACGTTCACGCCGATCATCGCGGTGATGAAGGCGAACTCGGCGACGAAGTCGCGGGAGGCCGTGCCGTCGATGGAGTTGCCGGCGCTGCCGTGCTCGAAGCCGAGGTCGCGGGCGACCGCCTCCGGGTCGAGGCCGAGGCTGCTGCCCGCGAGCGCTCCCGAGCCGTACGGCGACACGGCCGTCCGCTCGTCCCACTGGCGCAGCCGCTCCGCGTCCCGGGACAGCGCCTGGACGTGGGCGAGGACGTGGTGGGCGAAGAGCACCGGCTGGGCGTGCTGGAGGTGGGTGCGGCCGGGCATCGCCACGTCCGGGTGGGCCTCGGCGAGGCCGATCAGGGCGTCCTGGAGGTCGGCGATCAGGCCGCCGACGACGCGGGCGTGGTCGCGCAGGTACATCCGGAAGAGGGTGGCGACCTGGTCGTTGCGGGACCGCCCGGCGCGCAGCTTGCCGCCGAGATCGGGGCCGAGGCGCTCCAGCAGGCCGCGCTCCAGGGCCGTGTGGACGTCCTCGTCAGCGATGGTGCCGGTGAAGTCCCCCGACGCCACGTCCGCCTCGAGCCGGTCGAGCCCTTCGATCATCCGGGTCAGCTCGTCCTCGGTGAGGAGGCCCGCCCGGTGCAGCACGCGGGCGTGGGCACGCGAGCCGGCGATGTCGTAGGGGGCGAGCCGCCAGTCGAAGTGGACGGACGCGGACAGCTTCGCCAGGGCCTCGGCGGGACCGTCGGCGAAACGGCCGCCCCAGAGCCGTACGTCACCGTTGTTGCTGCTCACTCGTGTCGCTCCTCACCGTGCAATCACTGGCCTGCATGAGTATGCAGAACTCTGCATGATTCGTCAATCTCGCGGGTGTCCGGGGTGCGCCGCGCCCCGCGGCCCCATAATCGTTAGACATGGGAAAGACTTATGAGCGCATAGACGGCCGGCTCCGCACCTTCATCGAGGCACAGCCCCTCTTCTTCACCGCCACCGCTCCCCTGACCGCCGACGGGACGGTCAACCTCTCCCCCAAGGGACTCACGGGCTCCTTCGCCGTGCTCGACAAACGCACCGTGGCCTACCTCGACTTCGCCGGGTCCACCGCCGAGACCATCGCCCACCTGCGGGAGAACGGGCGGATCACCCTCATGTGGTGTGCCTTCCAGGGGCCGCCGAACATCGTCCGGGTGCACGGGCGCGGGGAGCCGGTCTTCCGCGACGACCCGCGCTTCCCGGAGCTGCTGGCCCGCTTCCCCGACATCGACCCGAGCGCGCACGGACTGCGCGCGATCATCGTCGTGACCGCCGAACTCATCCGCGACAGCTGCGGATACGCCGTCCCCTTCATGGCGTACGAGAGCGACCGGGATCTGCACGGCAAGCGGTTCGCGCGCGAGGACGACTCCTCGCTGAGCGCGTACTTCACCAAGAAGGAGCACATCGCGACGAGCCTGGACGGCCTTCCCGGGCTGCCGTTGCCGCTGCCGCCGTCTACGGTCTGAGCCATGCGCCCCGGTGCCGTCGCCGCCCTCCTTTCCCTGTCCGCCCTCGTCCTGGGCGCCGCGCCCGCCTCCGGGCCCGCGCCCCGGCCGCTGCCGGCCCGGATGGCGGACACCGGCGGCGGCACCCAGCTGATCATCGCCCTCGCCCCGGACACCGGCGCGACCACGGGCACCGTCACCTGGTGGGACCGCAGGGGCGGCCGCTGGGTGAAGGCCGGTTCGGCGCCCGCCCGTTTCGGGGCGAAGGGACTGGCGGACGGGGCGACGCGCACCCAGAGCACGGACACCACCCCGACCGGCCTGTACGACCTGCCGTACGCCTTCGGCATCCGGGCCGCACCGCACGGGACCGCGTACCCCTACCGTCCGGTGCGCGAGGACTCCTGGTGGTGCCAGGACAACGCCTCCCGCGCCTACAACCGCTGGACCGAACCCCGCCCCGCCGACTGCCGCGCCACCGAGGCCGAGCACCTGATCACGTACGGCACGCAGTACGCGCACGCCCTCGTCGTCGGCTTCAACTACCACCGCCCGGTGCGCGGGCGCGGCGCCGGCATCTTCCTGCACGTGAACGGGCGCGGGGCGACGGCCGGCTGCGTGTCGGTGCCGGCGGACGCGATGCGGCGCATCCTCACGTGGGCCGACCCGGCGGCCCGGCCGCACATCGCGATCGGCACGTCGGACGGAGCGACCGCGGTGACCCGCTACTGAGGGTCCGCGCGGGCCGGGCGGCCGGCCGCCCACGGCCCGCGCCACGCCACCGGCACAGGCCGTACAGCGCTCAGTGCCCGTTCTGCGCCAAGCGCAGCAGGTGGTCCGCCAGCGCCTGTCCGCCCGTCGGCTCCCTGCTGATCAGCAGCAGCGTGTCGTCGCCCGCGATCGTCCCCAGGATGTCGTGCAGCTCCGCCTGGTCGATCGCCGACGCGAGGAACTGCGCCGCCCCCGGAGGGGTCCGCAGGACCACGAGGTTCGCGGACGCCTCCGCGGAGATCAGCAGCTCCGCGGAGAGCCGCCGCATCCGCTCCTCCTTGGCCGACTCCCCGAGCGGGGCCCGCGGGGTGCGGAAACCGCCCTCGCTGGGCACCGCGTAGATGAGGTCGCCGTCGGTGTTGCGGATCTTCACCGCGTTCAGCTCGTCCAGGTCCCGGGAGAGCGTCGCCTGGGTGACGGTCAGCCCGTCGTCGGCGAGCAGCTTCGCCAGCTGGCTCTGCGAGCGCACCGCCTGCCGGTTGAGGATGTCCACGATCCGGCGGTGGCGTGCGGTGCGGGTCTGCGGTACGGCAGGCCCGTTGGTCTGCTCGTGCTCCTGCGCCTGGCTCATCGTCGTCTCATTCTCCGGATCGTCCGTCCCCGTGGGCCTCGTGGGCCTGGTCAAGGATGCCGGGCAGCGCCCCGAGGAACGCGTCCACCACGTCGTCGCCGAGGTTCAGCGCGGGCATCAGCCGTACGACATCGGGTGCGGGCGCGTTCACGAGGATCCCGGCGTCCTGAGCCGCCTGCTGCACCGTGGGCGCGAGCGGCTCGGTGAGCACGATACCCAGGAGCAGACCGGCGCCCCGGACGTGGGCGACCAGTGGGTGGCCGAGGGCCTCGATCCCGCCGCGCAGCTTCTCGCTCTGCCGCTTGACGTTGTCCAGCAGTCCCTCGTCCGCGATGGTGTCCAGGACGGCGAGGCCGGCGGCGCAGGCGACGGGGTTGCCGCCGAAGGTCGTGCCGTGCTGGCCGGGCCGCAGCAGCTCGGCGGCCCGGCCGAAGGCGACGGTGGCGCCCAGCGGCAGTCCGCCGCCGAGCCCCTTGGCGAGCGTGACGACGTCCGGCAGGACGCCCTCGTGGGCCTGGTACTCGAACCAGTGCCCGGTCCGGCCGATGCCGGTCTGCACCTCGTCCAGCACCAGCAGGGCGCCGGTGGCCGCGGTGATGGCCCGCGCCGCCTTGAGGTAGCCGGGCGGCGGGACGACGACGCCGTTCTCGCCCTGGACCGGCTCGATGATCACGAGGGCGGTGTCCTCGGTGACCGCGGCGGCCAGCGCCTGCGCGTCGCCGTACGGGACGTGCGTGACGTCGCCGGGCAGCGGCAGGAACGGCTCCTGCTTGCCGGGCTGCCCGGTCAGTGCCAGGGCGCCCATGGTGCGGCCGTGGAAGCCGCCGTCGGTGGCGACCATGTGCGGCCGCCCGGTGAGCCGGCCGATCTTGAAGGCGCCCTCGTTGGCCTCGGCGCCGGAGTTGCAGAAGAAGACCTTGCCGTCGCGGCCGAAGTGCTGGAGCAGCCGTTCGGCGAGCGCGACGGGCGGCTCGGCGACGAACAGGTTGGAGACGTGGCCGAGGGAGGCGATCTGCCGGCTCACGGCGTCGACGACCGCCGGGTGGGCGTGGCCGAGGGCGTTGACGGCGATGCCGCCGACGAAGTCGAGGTACTCGTTGCCGTCGGCGTCCCAGAGCCGGGAGCCCTCGCCGCGCACCAGGGGCAGGCGGGGCGTGCCGTAGTTGTTCATGAGCGCGCCCTGCCACCGCGCGGTCAGTTCCTCGTTGCTCACGACTCCCCCTGCTCGTCCGGCACGACCATGGTGCCGATGCCCTCGTCGGTGAAGATCTCCAGCAGGATCGAGTGCTGGACCCGGCCGTCGATGACGCGGGCGGTGGTGACGCCGTTGCGTACGGCGTGCAGACAGCCCTCCATCTTCGGCACCATGCCGCTGGACAGCTCCGGCAGCAGTTTCTCGAGCTGGGACGCGGTGAGGCGGCTGATCACCTCGTCGGAGTCCGGCCAGTCCTCGTAGAGGCCCTCGACGTCGGTGAGGACCATGAGAGTCTCGGCGCCGAGCGCCGCAGCGAGTGCCGCAGCCGCCGTATCAGCATTGACGTTGTAGACATGTCCGTCGTCCTGGGAGCGGGCGATCGAGGAGACGACCGGGATGCGGCCGTCGGCGAGCAGCGCCTCGATGGCGCCGGTGTCGATGTCGGTGATCTCGCCGACCCGTCCGATGTCGACCTGTTCGCCGTCGATCTCCGGCTGGTGCTTGGTGGCGGTGATGGTGTGCGCGTCCTCGCCGGTGAGGCCGACGGCGAGCGGGCCGTGCTGGTTGAGCAGCCCGACCAGTTCCCGCTGCACCTGGCCGGCCAGCACCATCCGTACGACGTCCATCGCGTCCTCGGTGGTGACGCGCAGGCCGGCCTTGAACTCGCTGACGATGCCGTGCTTGTCGAGGGCGGCGCTGATCTGGGGGCCGCCGCCGTGCACGACGACGGGCTTGAGGCCGGCGTGGTGCAGGAAGACGACGTCCTGGGCGAACGCGGCCTTCAGGTCCTCGTCGACCATGGCGTTGCCGCCGAACTTGATGACGACGGTCCTGCCGTTGTGCCGGACCAGCCACGGCAGCGCCTCGATGAGGATCTGCGCCTTCGGGAGGGCGGTGTGTTTCCGTGTGGTGCTCATGAGGAGTAGGCGCTGTTCTCGTGGACGTAGTCGGCGGTGAGGTCGTTGGTCCAGATCGTGGCGGTCGCGTCGCCGGCGGCGAGGTCCGCGACGATGTGGACCTCGCGGTAGCGCATGTCGACCAGTTCGCGGTCCTCGCCGACGCCGCCGTTCTTGCAGACCCAGACGCCGTTGATGGCGACGTTCAGCCGGTCGGGCTCGAAGGCGGCGGACGTGGTGCCGATCGCGGAGAGCACACGGCCCCAGTTGGGGTCCTCGCCGTGGATGGCGCACTTGAGGAGGTTGTTGCGGGCGATGGTGCGGCCCACCTGGACGGCGTCCTCCTCGGTCGCGGCGTTCACGACCTCGACCTTGATGTCCTTGCTGGCGCCCTCGGCGTCCCGGATGAGCTGCTGGCCCAGGTCGTCGCAGACGGTGCGGACGGCCTCGGCGAACTCGGCGTATCCGGGGGCGACGCCGGAGGCGCCGGAGGCGAGCAGCAGCACGGTGTCGTTGGTGGACATGCAGCCGTCGGAGTCGACCCGGTCGAAGGTGACGCGGGTGGCGGCGCGCAGGGCGCGGTCCAGGGTCGCGCTGTCCAGGTCGGCGTCCGTGGTGAGGACGACGAGCATGGTGGCGAGGCCCGGGGCGAGCATGCCGGCGCCCTTGGCCATGCCGCCGACGGTCCAGCCGTCCTTGGTCACGACGGACGTCTTGTGCACGGTGTCGGTGGTCTTGATGGCGATGGCGGCCTTCTCGCCACCGTGCTCGGACAGCTGACCGGCGGCGGTCTCGACGCCGGGGAGCAGCTTGTCCATGGGGAGCAGCACGCCGATGAGCCCGGTCGAGCAGACGGCGACCTCGCCCGCGCCGATCCCGAGCGCCTCGGCCGCCTTCTCGGCGGTGGCGTGGGTGTCCTGGAAGCCCTGGGGGCCGGTGCAGGCGTTGGCGCCGCCGGAGTTGAGGACGACGGCGGTCAGCTCACCGCTCTTGAGGACCTGCTCGGACCACAGGACCGGCGCGGCCTTGACGCGGTTGGAGGTGAAGACGCCCGCTGCGGCGCGTCGGGGGCCGGTGTTGACCACGAGGGCCAGGTCGGGGTTGCCGTTCTCCTTGATCCCGGCGGCGATGCCCGCCGCCGTGAATCCCTTCGCTGCCGTCACACTCACGGCGCAACTCCGATCGTCGTCAGTCCGGTGGTCTCGTCGAGACCCAGGGCGATGTTCATGCTCTGGACGGCACCGCCCGCGGTGCCCTTGGCCAGGTTGTCGATGGCGCTGATGGCGATGACGCGGCCCGCGGCGGCGTCGTACGCGACCTGCACCTGGACGGCGTTCGAGCCGTACACGGAGGCGGTCGCGGGCCACTGTCCCTCGGGCAGCAGGTGCACGAACGGCTCGTCGGCGAAGGCCTTCTCGTAGGCCGCGCGGACGGATTCGGCGCTCGCGCCGGGGCGGGCCTTGGCGCTGCACGTGGCGAGGATGCCGCGGGGCATCGGCGCGAGGGTGGGCGTGAAGGAGACGGTGACCGGCTCGCCGGCGACCGCGCCGAGGTTCTGGATCATCTCGGGGGTGTGCCGGTGGCCGCCGCCGACGCCGTAGGGCGACATG
This sequence comes from Streptomyces sp. NPDC093586, assembly GCF_044764905.1. Taxonomy (NCBI): domain Bacteria; kingdom Bacillati; phylum Actinomycetota; class Actinomycetes; order Kitasatosporales; family Streptomycetaceae; genus Streptomyces; species Streptomyces sp. NPDC093586. The sequence goes on from NZ_JBIWJA010000021.1 coordinate 62,191, forward strand.
GAGCCCATGACCTCGCTGCCGAGCAGGTGGGGCTTGGCCGCCTTGCCCGCGCCGGAGGTGCCGGAGGCGGCGACGATCACGGCCTCGGGCTCGGCGAGGCCGGCGGCGTAGGCCGGGAAGAGCGCCAGCGACACGGCGGTGGGGTAGCAACCGGGCACCGCGATGCGCTTGGACCCCTCCAGCGCGGCGCGGCAGCCCGGCAGTTCGGGGAGGCCGTAGGGCCAGGTGCCCGCGTGCGGGGAGCCGTAGAACTTCTCCCAGTCGGCGGCGTCCTTCAGCCGGAAGTCGGCGCCCATGTCCACGACCAGCACGTCCGGGCCGAGCCGCTCGGCGACGGCGGCGGACTGCCCGTGCGGCAGCGCGAGGAACACGACGTCATGCCGACGGCCCTGCCCGGCGAGCACCTCGGGCGTCGTCGCCTCCAGGACACGGTCGGCCAGCGGCAGCAGGTGCGGCTGCAGTGCGCCGAGCCGCTGTCCGGCGTTGGAGTTGCCGGTCAGGGCGCCGATCTCGATCTCGGGGTGCGCGAGGAGCAGACGCAGCAGCTCTCCGCCCGCGTACCCGCTCGCTCCGGCCACCGCCGCACGTACCGCCATGGAAAACCCTCCTCCTGGATGGCATGACTATACGTTTCGCTGCACGTTTATGCAATCCAGGGATTGCCGTCCCACGGCTGGGCCGTCGAAACCTCAGCCCTCGACGGCCTCCGCGATCCGCAGCGCGGCCTGGTCGGGTGTGAGGTGGGTGGTGTCGACGACCTCGGCCTCGGCGTGCAGCCAGGTGCAGGCCGCTTCGGCGTAGGGCTCGAGGTACTGGAGCCGGAACGACGAGTTCGGCCCGACCACGGTGTCTCCCGCGATGCGCCCGCGCAGGGTGTCCTGGTCGGCGTGGAGGACGAAGTGCCGTACGGGGATCCCGTGGCCGGCGAGACCGGCGGAGATCTCACGCCAGTACTCCTCGACCAGCACCGTCATCGGCATCACCAGCGTCCCGCCGGCGTAGTCGAGCACCCGGCGGGCGGTCTCGACGACGAGCGGCCGCCACGGCGGCCAGTGCTGGAAGTTGTCCGTCTCGGGCAGTCCCGGCGTGATGTCCATGAGTGTCTCGCCGACCTTCTCGGCGTCGAACACCCGGGAATCCGGGAGCAGCCGCTGCACCAGCGCGGCCGTCGTCGTCTTGCCCACGCCGTGGGTCCCGTTGAGCCATACGATCATGCGTCCGCAGGCTAGCCCGGACCGGCGACACCGTGGGGCGGTTTCGTCGCCGGTCCGGGTGGCGTGCTGCCGGGCTACCGCTGCTTGATCCGCAGGAACGTCACCGAGTTCGCCGGGAAGGTGTACGTGAACTTGCCCGACACCCCCGAGAAGGTCGACGTCACCGGGGTCACCGGGGTGTCCGTCTCGGTGTTCACCGCGTCCTGGTCGGCCGCCAGGGTGGTGACCCGCGCCTTGGACGCGACCTTGGCGCCGCCGAGGTCGACGGCCGTGCGCGCGGCCGTGTCCTGGGCGTTGACGACCTTGACGATCAGCTCGCCGGTCCGCGTGTCCTTCGTGACGATCTGGCGGAACGGCTCGGCCGGCTTGTCGTCGGTGAAACCGCCCCACTCCTTGCCGTCGAGGTAGAGGGTGACCTGGCGGCCCCGCACCTTGATGTCGATGTCGTAGGCACGGCCCGTCTCGATCGAGCCGGGCTTCGTCACGAGCGTCGACTTGCCGCCACCCGAGGCCTGTTCGACGGCGGACTGGGTGTTGTTCCAGCCGCCCAGGTTCCACCAGTAGTAGTTGCCGGTGTCCTTGACGCCGAAGGCGACGAGGAAGCCCTCCTTGCCGGACTTCTTGGTGGCCTTCACGTGCAGGTCGTAGTTCTGCCAGGCCGGGTCGCCCGCCGTGACCAGGGTGTTCTCGGCGGCGGCGTCGGTCTGGACGTACTGGCCGTCCTGGACGGTCCAGCTTCCGGCGCCGCTGTGCTTCCACTGCGAGGCGTCACCGGAGAAGTCGTCGGACAGCAGGGTCCTCCCGTCGGCGGAGGTGACCTTCACGTCGTCGTAGGCCGCGCTGGTGGCCCAGGTCGACAGGCCGACGGCGCCGGTGATGGGGCCGCTGACGGCGGGTGTGCCGGTGGCCTTCGAGGGCACGACGCGGTCGCCGGTGTTGTTCATGAACAGCTTCTGGACCTCGTAGTTGGCCGAGTTCCAGGAGGCGCGGTTGTTGAACCAGATCAGGTCCGGGCGCCACTGCACGTAGTCCTCGTTGGCGAGCAGCGGGGCGTAGGAGGCGAGCTTGACGACGTCGGCGTTGCGCTCCAGGCCGGTCATGAAAGCGGCCTCGGAGAGGGCGTTCTTCCAGGTGTTGCCCTGGGAGGCGTACTCGCCGAGGAAGACCTTCGGGCCCTTCCTGTCGTAGGAGTCGTAGCGGTCGTTGTTCTGCAGGAACCACTGGGGGCTGTTGTAGTAGTGCTCGTCGACCATGTCGACGCCGGCGTCGCGGTTCAGCTTCCAGGCGGTGTCGAAGACGGCGCCCGAGTCGTCGGGGCCGGAATTGGAGACGACGGTGACGTCGGGGTACTTCGCCTCGACGGCGGCGCGGAACTTCTCGAAGCGGGCGAAGAACTCCTTCGGGAGGTTCTCCTCGTTGCCGACCTCGAGGTGGGTGAGGTGGAAGGGCTTGGGGTGGCCCATCTCGGCGCGCTTCTTGCCCCAGGGGGAGGTCACGGGCCCGTTGGCGAACTCGATGAGGTCCAGGGTGTCCTGGATGTGCCGCTTCAGCAGCGCCTCGTCGTCGACGGCCTTGTTCTGGCCGCAGCCGGTGACCAGGGCGGGCACGACGGGCAGCGGCATGGCGCCGATGTCCTCGGCGAAGCGGAAGTACTCGTAGTAGCCGAGGCCGTAGCTCTGGTTGTAGCCCCAGAAGTTGGCGTTGGTGGCGCGCTCCTCGACCGGACCGATGGTGTCCTTCCACTGGTAGGCGCGCTTGCGCTGCCAGCCGGAGGCGGCGCTGTAGTCCTGCATGGAGCCGGTGTTGACGAGGCAGCCGCCGGGGAAGCGCAGGAAGCCCGGGTGCAGGGCCTCGATCTTCTCGGCGAGGTCCTTGCGCAGGCCGTTGGACTGCCCCTTGTAGGTGTCGCGGGGGAAGAGGGACACCATGTCGAGGGCGGCGGGTGCGGTGGTGGCGACGGCGAGCCGGCCGCGGTTGCTGGTGCGGGTCGCGGTGAAGGTGGCGGTGTACTTGCGCCACTTCCCCTTGGCGGCCACCTGCCGCACCGTCGCGAGCGTGCCCGCGCTGTCCCGCAGCGAGACGGTGAGGGTGGTGCCGTTCTCGGCGCGGGCCCACACCGAGAAGTCGTACTTCTTGCCCTTCTCGACGCGGATGCCGGTGTTGTAACCGGCGTTGGTGACCGTCGAACCGGCACCCAGGGAGAGGTAGTTGCGGTTGCGCTCGTTGAGCCGGCCGTCGTCGTCCACCACCCGGGCCGCACCGTCGACCGCCCAGGACGTCAGGGGCGTGTACGAGCCGTTGTCGGCGGTGGAGTACTCGAAGGAGCGGTTCTGGACCAGTTCGGCGTACAGGCCTCCGTCGGCGGCGCGGTTGATGTCCTCGTAGAAGACGCCGTACATCGTGTCGTCGATCGCGGGGCCCGTGGCGGCCGGGTCGACGGTGATCGCGTAGTCGGCGGTGGCTTCCGCGTGGGCGGGGGACGGCAGCAGGGCCGTCGCGGTCAGGAGGGCGGTGGCGCCGAGACCGAGTCTCAGACGGGTGCGTGACATGGATACTCCGCGGCTCTCGCTAGGGGACGTTCGAAATATCGGACGATGGTCAGCACTTCGAACGGCAACATAGGGAGGGGACGGAAGCGCGTCAATGGGTCGCGCAGCAATGCGTGGGACGGAGAGCCGTACGGGATGGGCGAGTTCTGGCCAGTACCGGACGTACTGGCGTACCTGGCGGGGCGGTGGCGCACGGAGCGGTCGGTGCGGGACCTCGCGAGCGGTGACACCGGCCGCTTCGAGGGGACGACGGTGTTCGAGACGTGCGAGGACGGCGGTCTGCGCGGCCACGAGCGCGGCGCCTTCACCTGGCGGGGTGTGGCCCGTCCCGCCGAGCGGACGCTGCGCTACGAGCCGGGCGGCACGCCGGGCACGGTCCGGGTGCGCTTCGCGGACGGCCGGTTCTTCCACGACCTGGACCTGACGTCGGGTCGTCATGTGGCCGACCATCCCTGCGCGGCCGACCTCTACCGCGGCGAGTTCACCGCCTGGGGCCCGGACCGCTGGCGGACGGTGTGGTGCGTGGGCGGCCCGGCCAAGGACCTGCTGCTGACCACCGACTACGCCCGCGAGGGCTGACCTCGCGTCACGTCCGGGCCGGGTGCCGAGCCGGCCGCAGACGCGGGTGACGGGGGCGGGCGGGAGCGCGGCTCGGTCACCGCGGGCGGCAGGAGGCCCGGTACGGCCGCCGTGGGCGGCGCCTCGTCCCGGCCGGCCCGGTCCGGCGCCGGCCGTCCCCGAAGCGCTCCGCGGGCGGGGGTGGGCTGCGCGCAGCCGCGACGAACGCGACCCGAAGCGCCGTGCGGTGCCGGCGGGCCTCGGAAGCGGGACGGCCAAGAGATGTCACCGGTGGGTCACCCGGGGTGCGCCACGGCTCACGGGCCGAAGGTGTACGCCATCCACTGGTCGGGGCGGTCCAGCGCGGTGAAGCCGAGCTTCTCGTAGACCCCGTGCGCGTCGTGCGTGGCGAGCAGGACGCGGCGCAGCCCGTACGGCCTCAGGTGCTCCCGCATGGCGCCGACCAGGGCGGCGCCGAGGGCCTTGCCGCGCACCGCGGGGTCGACGTACACGTCGCACAGCCAGGCGAAGGTCGCCCGGTCGGTGACGACGCGGGCGTACGCCACCTGCTCCCCCGAAACCGCCTCGTACGCCCCGAAGTTGAGCGAACCGGCGATGGCCCGGTCCTGCTTCTCGCGGCTCCGGCCGAGCGCCCAGTAGGCGTCGGTGGACAGCCACCGGTGCACGCGTGCGGCGTCGATCCGGTCCGGGTCCGTGGAGATCTCGTAGCCCTCGGGCGGGCGCGGCACGTCGGTCATGCCGGGATGGTCGCAGCGGCGGGCGGACGGCGTCGACCGGTTATCCGCGCGCCCCGGCCTGCTCGCACACCTCGGCCCAGGCCGCGCTCAGCCGCCGCACCCCCTCCGCGATCTCGCCCGTCCCGGCCACCGCGGCGAAGCTCAGCCGCAGGTGGGCGGCCGGGGGCTCGGCGCTGAAGTAGGGGCGGCCCGGTGTGACGGCGACGCCCGCGCGCAGGGCGGCCGCGGTGAGAGCGGCCTCCCCCGTGCCGTCGGGCAGGCGCGGCCACAGGTGGTAGCCGCCGGACGGGACGTGGGCCAGGGAGAACTCGGGCAGGCGCAGGCGCAACGCGGACGTCATCGCGTCACGGCGGGCCCTCAGCTCGGCGGAGACGGCGCGCAGATGGCGCGGCCAGGCGGGCGAGCCGACGAGTTCGAGCGCCGCCTCCTGGAGGGGGCGGGGCACGAAGAAGGTGTCGACGACCTGGATGGCCCGCAGCCGCTCCAGCACGGGTCCGCGCGCGGCCAGGGCGCTCACCCGGAAGCTCGGCGAGGTCGCCTTGGTCAGCGAGCAGACGTGCACGACGACGCCGTCCGCGTCGTCGGCGGCCAGCGGGCGCGGCAGGGGCCCCGCGTCCTCGTGCACGAGCCGCCGCACGAAGTCGTCCTCGACGACGAAGGCGCCGGCCGCGCGGGCGATGCGCAGCACCTCGCCACGCCGGTCGGGGGCGAGGACGGCACCGGTCGGGTTCTGGAAAAGGGGCTGGCAGACGAAGACGCGGGCGCCGGTCGCCCGGAAGGCGTCGGCGAGCAGGGCCGGGCGCACCCCGTCCGCGTCGACGGGCACCGGGACCGGGCGCAGGCCGGCGGCGCGCGCGATGGCCAGCATGCCGGGGTACGTCGGCGACTCCACGAGGACGGGCGCGCCGGGCGGCGCGAGGGCGCGCAGGGCGGTGGTGAGCGCCGACTGTCCGCCCGAGGTGACGAGCACCTCGGCGGCGGTGACGGCTCCGCCGATGCTGCGGGCGAACCACTCCCGCAGTTCCGGCAGTCCCTCCATCGGCGGCCGGCCCCACGCGCCGGGACGGCGTCCGGCCCGGGAGAGCGCCGCCGCCATGGCCCGCTCCGGCTGCAGCGAGGGGTGCAGGTAGCCGCCGTTGAACTCGACGACGCCGGGCGGCGGCGCGGCCAGCGAGACCAGGACACCGGAGGCGTCCACCGAGCGCGGCACGAGGTCGGCGGCGCCGTCGGCGCTGAGCGCGACCTCCTGCCAGGAGGTGTCCCCGGCCGGCGCGGCGCCGGGCCGCGAGGGCGCCCGGAACGCGCCCGCGCCGGGCCGGGTGACCACCAGCCCCTCGGCGGCCAGGTGCGCCAGGGCGCGGGAGACGGTCACCGGGCTCACCCGGAAGCGGTCGACGAGGGCACGACTGGACGGGAGCTTTCCACCCGGCGAGTAGCGGTCGAGCTCCCGCCGCAGGTGGTCAGCCAGTTCAGCGACACTGCTACGCTCTTGCATGACAGCACAGAGTAGCGCTACCACCTCGACGGGGATAGCGGTCAACGACCCGGCCACGGCATCCGGCGGAGCGTCCTCCGGCACCCTGATGGCCGCGCTCGGCGTCGTCGCGTTCTCGCTCACCTTCCCCGCCACCGCCTGGGGCCTGGAGGGCTTCGGTCCCTGGACCCTGGTCGCCGTGCGCAGCGTCCTCGCCGCGCTGATCGCCGGGGGCTGTCTGCTCATGCTGAGGGTGCCGCCGCCCGAGCGGCGGCACCGGCCCGGTCTCGCCGTGGTCGCCGCGGGAGTGGTCCTCGGCTTCCCCCTGCTGACCACGCTCGCGCTGCGGACCTCGACCACCGCGCACGCGGCCGTCGTGGTCGGCCTCCTCCCGCTGACCACCGCGCTGCTGTCGGCGCTGCGCATCGGCACCCGTCCCTCGCGCACCTTCTGGATCGCGGCGCTGGCGGGCGCGGCGGCCGTGGTGGCGTTCACCGTGCAGCAGAGCGGGGGCGCCCTGACCACGGCCGACGCCTACCTCTTCGCGGCGCTGCTGGTGTGCGCGGCCGGGTACACCGAGGGCGGCCGGCTGGCCCGGGTGATGCCGGGCTGGCAGGTCATCGGCTGGGCGCTGGTGCTGTGCCTGCCGCTCACCGTGCCCGCCACCGCGCTGGCGCTCGCGTACGAACCCGTGCACCTGACGGCGCACGGCGTGGCCGGGCTGCTGTGGGTGGCGGCGGGCTCGCAGTTCCTCGGTCTGGTCGTCTGGTACCGGGGCATGGCGGCCATCGGCGTCCCGAAGGCCAGCCAGTTGCAGCTGGCCCAGCCGCTGCTCACACTGGTGTGGTCGGTACTTCTCCTGGGCGAACACCTGACGGTGGCCGCCCCGCTGACGGCGGCCGCCGTGCTGGTGTGCATCGCGGTCACGCAGCGGTCACGGGGCTGAGCGACAGACACGTGCGGCAGACGCGTGAGGAGGCCTCACAGATGCACGCGATGAAGGGCGACCAGCTGGTGCAGCACGGCCGGGTGGTCGGTGAGCACGACAAGGTCGCCGAGATCGTCGAAGTGATGGGCAAGGAGGGTACTCCGCCGTACCGGGTCCGGTTCGAGGACGGGCACGAGGCGGTGTGCTCCCCCGGCCCCGACTCCGAGATCCGGCACAGGGAGATCCGGACGTGACTCAGCGCGGGGTGTCCGCCGGCTGCCGGTAGTGGTCGGCGGCCACCCTCGCCATCGCGCCGATCCGGTCGTCCTTGACGTCCTTCGCGGCGAAGAAGACGTGCCCGCGCACCTCCGGGTGGTCCGCGGCCAGCGCGAGGTGCCGCGACAGCTCCTCCCGGTCCTGCCACGCGGCGGGCTGCGCCGGATCACCGGCCTTGTACAGCGCCTCCCCCACGTACAGCTGCGTCCGGCTGCCCCGGGCCACCTCCGCCCACCAGGGCAGCAGCTTCGCGTAGTCGGCCGCGGGCAGACCGATGTTCCAGTACAGCTGCGGGACGATGTAGTCGATCCAGCCCTCGCGCACCCACGTGCGCGTGTCCGCGTACAGGTCGTCGTACGTCTGGACGCCCGCGCTCGTCCGCGAGCCCCGCTCGTCGGTGGACGCGTTGCGCCACACCCCGAAGGGGCTGACGCCGAAGCGGGCGGTGGGCCGGGCCTTCTTGACGCGGGCCGCCGTCTCGCGCACCAGCCGGTCGATGTTGTCCCGCCGCCAGGCGGCCCTGGTGGCGAAGCCGCCGCCGTGGGCGCGGTACGTCCCGTCGTCGTCGAAGGCCTGGCCCGCCACCGGGTACGGGTAGAAGTAGTCGTCGAAGTGGACGCCGTCCACGGCGTACTTCTCCACCGCGTCGATCATCGCGTCCTGCACGAAGGCGCGGACCTCGGGCAGCCCCGGGTCGTAGTAGAGCTTCCCGCCGTACGGCACCACCCAGCCGGGGTTGCGGCGCGCGGGGTGCGCGGGCACGAGGCGGGACGGGTCGTCGTGCAGTGCGACGCGGTACGGGTTGAACCAGGCGTGCAGCTCCAGGCCGCGGGCGTGGGCCTCCCGCACGGCCGTGCCCAGCGGGTCCCAGCCCGGGTCCCGGCCCTGGCTGCCGGACAGGTACTGCGACCACGGCTCGTACGCCGACGGCCACAGCGCGTCGGCCGTGGGCCGCACCTGGAAGATCACCGTGTTGAGGCCGTGCCGGACGGCCGTGTCGAGGTGCTCGATCAGTTCGGCGCGCTGCTCGGACGCCTGCAGCCCGGCCCGGGTGGGCCAGTCGCGGTTGCTCACCGTGGCCAGCCACATGCCCCGCATCTGCGTGACGGCGCGACGCCGGCGCCCGGGCCGCCCCTGCGGTGCCGGTGGCGCGGGCGCCGCCGGCGCGGCGGGCGCGGGCGCCAGGGTGAGCGCCGACAGCGCGGCCACCGCGAAGGTCCGACGCGAGACACGGCCCATGGAAGACCTCCAGAACGCTGTGGATCCGCACCGTCACGGATCGTGTACGGGACCTCAGCATGCCCGACCCGGACGAGGGATCCGCGGCACTTCGGAGGTAACGTGCACGATCGGAGCAGGCACCGGGGACCCCGGTGGGCCTGCCTCAGCCGTGGAGTCAGCGAAAGGGACGATGTGACCGGCATCTCGGGAGATATCGCACGCGTCGGCGTGGTGGGCTGCGGTCAGATGGGGGCGGGCATCGCCGAGGTGTGTGCCCGCTCCGGCCTGGAGGTGAAGGTCGCCGAGACCACCGGCGAGGCCCTGGAGATCGGCCGGACCCGGCTGTTCAACTCCCTCACCAAGGCCGCGGAGCGCGGCAAGATCACCGAGGAGGAGCTGGCGGCGACGCAGGCGCGCCTGAGCTTCACCACCGACCTGGGCGAGTTCGCCGACCGCGACCTCGTCATCGAGGCCGTCGTCGAGAACGAGCAGGTCAAGACCGAGATCTTCCAGGTGCTCGACCAGGTGGTGACCCGGCCGGACGCGATCCTGGCCTCCAACACCTCCTCGATCCCACTGGTGAAGCTGGCGGTCGCCACCTCGCGGCCGGACCACGTCGTCGGCATCCACTTCTTCAACCCGGCCCCGGTGCAGCAGCTGGTCGAGCTGATCCCGGCGCTCACCACCTCCGAGGGCACGCTCAGCCGGGCGCAGCTCTTCACGGAGAAGGTGCTCGGCAAGCACTCCATCCGCGCCCAGGACCGCTCCGGCTTCGTGGTCAACGCGCTGCTGATCCCGTACCTGCTCTCCGCGATCCGGATGTTCGAGTCGGGCATCGCCAGCCGCGAGGACATCGACAACGGCATGGAGATGGGCTGCGCCCACCCGATGGGCCCGCTCAAGCTGTCCGACCTGATCGGCCTGGACACCGTCGCCTCGGTCGCGTACTCGATGTACGAGGAGTACAAGGAGCCGCTGTACGCCGCTCCCCCGCTGCTGCAGCGGATGGTCGACGCGGGCCGGCTCGGCCGCAAGACGGGGTCGGGGTTCTACACCTACGGCTGACGCCGCCTTTGTGGGCCTGACCCGGGGTTTCCCGGGTCGGGCCCACAGTTGTCCCGACCGGACGCACGATTGCGCGGAGCTGCGCGGTCCGGATTCGCGGATGTCCTGAAGTCGACCATGCACGGGTCGCCGGTCGGTCACAATGTCCCCGCTCAGGCAGGTGAGGGATCGCAAGGGGGACGTGTGGCCGAGCAGGCACCGGAGAGCGTGGCTACGGAACCGGGTGATGAGGTCGGACGACTGCCTCGCGTTCTCCGGGAGGAGATGGAGCGCGAGAGGCGGCGTTGGCGCATCGCGACCTTGAACTACGGGGTGACGTACTACCTGAGCCGCATTCTGCTGATCGCCGCCACGGCGGTGGTGGCGGCCGACCAGAACCTGAACGGTGGGCACGGGAGCTGGCTGACCGAGTGGGTGCCGGCACTCGCCCTCGGCGTGGCCGTCCTGACGGCGTTCGACACCTGGCTGAAGCCGCAGCAGAAGTGGAGGGGGTTCATGGAGTCGCGGGACGCGCTCGCGGACCTGATGATCCAGGCGGAGGACGGCATGTCCACCGAACAGGTGCGTACCAAGTTCCTCAAGCTGCGCCAGCAGCACCGGGAACGCAACATCTTCTGACGGTCCTGGGGCCGCCGGCGCAGTGTGGAGCGGCCTACCGGACGGCTGCCGCTTCCCGGAGCCGCTTCATCGCGCGGCGTTCCGCGGCTTCGACGTCCAGGCGCCCGGAAGGGTTCCCGTTCCGGGCGAGGACCGCCCCCCGGACCAGCGCCAGGTAGAAGAGCGCAGGGGCGCAGGGAGTCCAGTTCCTGCCGGGAGTGAGCAGGAAGTCGAGCACGCTGTCCGGGTCCGCGGGCACGAATGCGAACTTGTCGTGCTCCCATTTGTCTTCCACGCCCTTGCTGCGACGGGCGACGAGGTCGTCGGCGCTCAGGTCGGTGAGCACCGCACGGTAGAAGACCGCCCACTGGTGGTTGCGGACGTCCAGACCGAAGCCGAGCAGTTCCAGCTCCACCGGGTCGTCGTCCTGGACGGCGAGTTCCTCGCGCAGCGCACGGCGGGCCACGGAATGCAGCCTCATCGGTGAGCCGTCCTTGGGACTGTCGTGATTCGCCGCCATGCCCTCGTTCACCGACGAGTTCCAGCGCTCCTTGTTGTGCCCCTCGACGACGGTGCTCCGGCGGGCGAAGACCATCTTCTTGTCGACGCCCGTCTCGACCGCCACGTTGACGCCGAAGCTGCACGAGAGGAAGGCGGGCGCCTTGACCGGGTCCGCGTTCTCCAGGTACTGCGACCGCAGGGTGGCGTCCGAGCCCTCGCGCAGGGGCCTGTCGAGGTTGATGGAGGTGGCGAGGAAGTCGTAGTAGTCCGCGTCGCACAGGCTGAGCTGGATCAGGGGCTCCTCGGTCTCGTTGGTCCGCGAGACGATGATGCTCTCCACGGCGAACCGGGGGTTGTTCCACGCGAAGTGCTGGCCGGCCGCCTTCTTGCGCTGTTGCTCGGCTTCGATCTCCCCGCGCCAACGCTGGACCTCGGCGGGCAGCTGAACCCTTCGCCGTTCGGGTTCGTAGATGATCCGCACGTTCTCCTCGCGGATGGGACGGGTCCCATCACCCTCGAAGACGTGACAGTCCGTGACCAGGCTGCCGATGATGAACTTGTCGCGGTCTCCGCGTTCCTCCACGTGAACCTCCTTGTGGTGTACCGGTAGGTTATTACTGGCTACTCACTCCTGACTAAACATCAAATACGTTTGGCCATAGGTGTGTTGAGTCCTCGAGGAACTTGGTCGGGCTTTGAGGGGAGAGCTCCGGTGGAAGCCATCGAGCACGACGGACTGGTGGCCACGGTCGTCGTGGACAGATACCGGGACGACACTCATCGTGGCAGGAACCGGGAGTACCTGCGGGGGGCCGCCGAGAAGTTCGTCGAGCAGACCCGGCGGCTGGGCTTCGTGACCGAGCCGATCGGCGTGACCAGCAGCACGGACGACGCGGGTCCGGTGGCGGCGGGCCGGGAGCAGATCCGGGACCTGATCGAGAGACTGCGGAAGGTGCAGGCCAGCCGGAAGATCCTCTACTGGACGGGTCACGGGCACGAGGAAGGAGACACCTTCTACCTCGCCTGCGAGGACAGCTACGTGGACGGGCGCCTGGATCCTTCGCGAGCCGTCTCGGCGGAAGAGCTGGCGTCGTGGATGGGAAACGACCTCACCGACACCTGGGTCGTGCTCGACGCCTGCTTCTCCGGAGCGGCGCTGGAGGCGGTCGAGGACCAGGTGAAGCGCGCGAGGAATCAGGAGGTGGGGGACGATCCGACGGGCGGCTTCGTCGTCGTCGCCACGGCCGGCGCCGACGAACGAGCCACGGAGACGCGCTGGGTGGACTGCTTGGAAGAGGTGCTGCGCACCCCGGACCTCGAGTACAGCCAGCACCGGCTCTTCGCGCGGGAGCAGCCGGACCTGCCGTTGCACTACCTGCACTGGGCGGTCGCGGCCAGGATGCGGGACGGGCAGGCTCCCAGGATCACCGTCGTACGCCCGCTGCGACCGCTCTTTCTGGTCAACCCGTACTGCTCGGACCGGGTCAGGCCCGCGACGCGCCCGGAGGGCGACGAGTCCTGGATCGGTGAGGAGTTCCGGAGCGAATCCGTCCCCCTCTTCGCCGGCGGCGGTGACACCTGGCGGCTGCGGGACTTCTCCCCTCGCAACACCGCCCTGGGTCCCTTGGTGACCTGGATGAACGTGCGCAGCACAGGGATGTACGTGGTGACCGGGGCGTCCGGTGCGGGCAAGTCGACGCTCCTGCACTACGTCGCGCACCTGACGACGAAGAAGTTCGCCGCTGCTCTGGAGCGGCTGCCTCCGGTCCAGCCCGAACTCCATTCGGTGCATGCCGTGCTGCACTGCCGGGGGCGAACCCTGGCCTCCCTGTGCCAGGAACTGGCCGCCAAGCTCGAGTACCTGGGCCTCGACCGGCACACGGCGCGCGGCACGGTGCCGGCGTTCGTCAGGGCGATCTCCGGACTCGCCGACCACAAGGGCACGCTCACACTGCTCTTCGACGGTCTCGACGAGTCCGCTGTCGGTCATGCCTTCCGCGTGGCCAGGGAACTGCTCAACCCGCTGGCCTCGCTCCCCAGGGTCAAGGTGGTGGTGGCCACGCGAGCGAACGCCAGGCGGGCGCTGCCGGGAGAGGCCGCCCCGGAATCGCTGGTCGACGTCCTGGCCGGGGACCGGGTGCTGGAACTGGACCGTCTGGTCGAGACGGAGCAGGATCTCGCCCGGCACGTCGAGAACCTGCTGCGCGGGAAGCACCTCTCGCCGACGACGTCCGAGGAACGGGTGACGCGAGAGGCCGTCGCCCGGCACATCGCCGCCTACAGCAACGGGCTCTTCCTGGTCGCCACCCTGTGGGCGCGGCGGCTGGCGGAGCTGGACACCTTGCCCGACCCGGACCGGCTCGAGGCGGAGCTTCGGCAGGGAGCCACGGTGCTCGACTCCCTGCTGGCGGAGGAGCTGCGGCAGCTGGACCCGGAGGATCCCCGCCGGATCCGGGACCTCCTGAGGCCGCTGGCCCTGGCCCAGGGAAACGGGCTTCCCCAGGGGCGGCTCTGGGTGGCCATGGCGAACGCGACGCGCGACGCGGAACGGGAGTACGACGAGGCGGACCTGGAGCTCGTCGTCGGGCGGGCGCGCGGGGCCGTGCTGGCGAGGGACAGCGAGTTCGGCGAACCGGTGTACCGGTTCCATCACCCCAGCTTCGGCGGCCACCTGCTGGCCGGTCTCGATGAACGGCGTCTGCACGCCCGGGTCGGCCGGGCGCTGAGGCCCGCGTTCGACGACTGGGACGCGATCGCTCCGTACGCGGCGCACTACCTGGCCGCTCACGCGGCTCTGGCCGGCGATCAGGTGCTGGAGGAACTGATCGCGGACTACCACTTCCTCGTGTACGCGTCACCCGAGGTGCTGGAGCCGCTGATCGCCGCCCGGCTGGCGAACAGCCCGCAGGCGTCGCTGTACCTGACGGTCGCCGACCGGTTCCGGGCCCGCGCGGAGGTGAGCAGGGAACGGCTGATCGCCGGCCGGTGGGCGGTGCTCAAGGCCACCGCCCTGGTGATGTTCTCCGCCGAGGAGCGGGCGGGCATCCCCCGCGCACCGGGGGTCTTCTGGGACGACCTGTGGACCAGTGCGGAGCGTCTCCCGTTGCAGCGGATCTGGCCGGCGCCTTCCGGAGGCGCGTGCGCGGTCCACTGGGAACGGGACGGGGACGGGCTCATCCACGCGGCGGGCCGGGGGGAGATCAGGTCGTGGACGTGGGCCGGCCGGGAGGCGCGCCTGCGCGAGACGGGGACGGCGTTCCCGGGTGAACCCGTCCATCTGGCCGGTGTCGTCGCCACGGGCGCGGGGGACCAGCGGGTGGTCGCCGCGCACGACGGCCGTGCGGTGCGTGTGTGGTGGGGCGGGGAACGCCGTCCCTCGGAGGAGTTGTTCTGGGGCGGCCGCGTCGAGTCCTTGGACATGGCCCGGTGGGAGGGAAGGTACTGGCTGGCCGCGACGGGGCACGGGCAGCTGTGGCTGTGGCACTGGACGGGAGACGGACGGCCCGCGCGACGGGACATGAGTCTGCGGCGGATCTCCGACGTGGAGAGTGCCGCGTTGCTGCCGCTGCAGGACGACCTCTTCGCGGTGATCGCGGGCGCGGAGGGGATCCGTTTGCGCAGGCTCACCGGCAGGGAGTCGAGGGAGACGACTCCGAGGTACTTGTGGAGGGGCACTCCCCAGGTGCACACCGTGACCGGCCTCACCTCGCACGAGGACGACGGGGCGGTGATCGCCGCACTGGACGGAGAGCACCTGCGGGTCTGGCAGGTCCCCGACCTCTACCAGGACCGGTGTCGGCTGCTCCTCGACCGGGAGAGCAAGGCCCAGGCGCCGGCGCTGGCCCTGGGACGTACGGAATCGGGCCTCCTGGTCGCCGTGCAGGAGGACGGACACGTTCGGATCTGGACCGGCGAGGGGGCGGAGCAGGTACCGCTGCCCTGCGACCACGAACACAGGTCGCTGGCCTTCGACCCGTCGGGTTCCGGACGTCTGGCCGTGGCGGACGAGACGCGGGTCCGGGTCTGGGACCCGCACGGGCCGGGCCGGGCCGGCGGGCGGAAGCAGGCGCCGGCGTCGTCGGTCAGGCAGGGCAACCCGCGTGTGTACGTGACGCGGGCGCCGGACGGCGGCTTCCTGGCCGTCAGGTCACAGGGGCGTTCGGTGCTGCTGAGCCGGCACACGACTGACGGCGAGGTCACCCACGGACCGGTGCTGGAGCACCCGACTCCTCGGGTGACCGAGCTGACCGCGGTGAGCGCCCTGTGGACGGACGAAGGGCCGCTGGTGGTCGCCGTCGGCAGGCGGCAGGCGGTGGCATGGACCTGTGACCGAGACCTGATGGTGGTCCGCCGCGACGAACTCCCGCTGGAGGGCACCGACGACGACCAGGTTCATTCGGTCGCCCTGCACGAGGGTGGTGACGGCTCCGTCCGGTTGTACTGGCCCCGGGACCAGGGGGTGCGGTGCTGGGAGCGGGCTGCCGGAGCGGACGGGGAGTGGCGCGACGACGGCAGAGCCGTCGTGTATGTGACCGGGGCGGGCACCATCGACCGGCTGGCCGTGGTGAACGGCCCCGGTGGCGTGTCCCGGCTCGCCGTATGGGGAGGCCCCGTCGTCCGTCTCTGGGACCTGGCGGACCTCGGTGCCGAGCCCCTCAAGTTCGACGAGCCGGGCAACGAACCGATCCCCGCGGACGGCGGTGTCACCGGCTTCGTCCGCCAGGGCAGGACCCATGTGCCGCTGATCGCCTACCCGGGGTCCCGGTGGGTGCATGTCGTCCGGTGGCTCGGCAGGTACGCCCACCCCACGTCGTTCCGTCCGCCCGGCGGCATGGTGATCGACCGGCTGGCCCTGGTCGGACCGCCGGACCGCCTGGTCCTGGTGGGCTGGCGCAACGACTCCGGGCGGATCGTCCTGCGCGACGTGGCCGGCGACCGGGACCTGCCGACCCTGGAATCCCGCGGGTATCACGTGACGGACGTCGGCGCCGTCCACGACGACGAAGGCATCACGCTCATGATCCAAGGAACGAACCAGGCCGGTCTGCGCTGTGACCAGGTCCTGCTCAGGCAGGACGGCATCGCCCCGTGGTGGGAGGAACTCCAGGCGATCCCCGGGCAGCGGACGGCCTCCCCCGAAGGGACGACAAGGAAGGCACGTCATGAAGCATGATCTCGTCGTGGTGGTTCCCGGCATCATGGGGACGTCGCTGACCCGGAACGGGGAAGAGGCGTGGAACACCAGCCTCGCGATGCTGCGCGGCGCGCTCACGTACCCGGCGGGAGTCTCGGAGCGGCTGCGCCTCCAGGACGGCATCGGCGACGGGGAGCCGGAAGGCCCCTACGCACTCGAGGTCGGGGAGCCCATCAGGACGTTGCGGCAGTTGCCCGGCTGGGGGCGACACGGTGGGCACGCGGACCTGGCCAGGCACTTGGGGATCGACCGCGAACGTCTGGTCACCTTCGCCTACGACTGGCGGCTGAGCAATCGCAACTCGGCCGAGAAGCTGCGGCGGTTCGTGGAGCGGCACCTCGACCGGTGGCGGAGGACCGCCGATCCGCGGAGGTACCCGGAGGCACGGGACGCCAAGGTGATCCTCCTGTGCCGCTCCATGGGGGGCCTGGTCGCCCGCTACTACCTGGAGGTGCTGGGCGGCCGGGAGGAGACCAGGGCGGTCGTCACCCTGGGCACGCCGTACCGCGGCAGCGTCAAGGCCATGAGAATGCTGACCGGCCACGCCTCCGGCGCCATGCGACCCTGGCGTTCACTCATCCGTGAGGTGTGCTCGACGTATCCGTCCATCGGTCAGCTCCTGCCCACCTACGACGTGGTGCAGCACGAGGACCTCGGCCGGATCCCGCTCAAGGCCGTCGCGCCGGTGGAGGGCATCCCGGCCGCGATGCTGGACGACGCGGCCCGGTTCGCCTGGCAGATCGAGAGGGCGGTGGAGGAGAACGAGAGGAGGGGCGCCCCCTCGTACGACCTGCTGGTCGTCGGTGGCGACAAGCACCCCACCACGTACGGGGTGCTCCACGGACCGGACGAGTCGCTCGAGTACCTGCACCGCGCGTCCGGCAGTCCGTGGGGGGCCGCGGACTGGTGGGGCGACAGCACGGTGTCGCGGCACTCGGCCCAGCCGCTGATGAACGACGAGAACACCCGGACGCAGTGGTGTTCCTCCCGGCACGCGTCCATGTTCGACGCCGCGCGCGTCAGGGAGCAGATGCGCAACGTGTGCGACGGGCGTCCCCTCCTGCAGGAACTGGCCGATGACCACGAGACGGGAGTCGACCTGCCGGACACCGTCATGGCGGGAGAGGAGTTCGAGGTGCTGGCCGTCAGGGCCGACGCGGCCATGCGGCTGGTGGTCAGGAAGGTGACCGAGGACGGCCGGGTTCTGCAGGAGACGCCCATGACGCCGTGCGGCGACGGGGAGTTCCGGGCGGTTCTGCAGCTGGAACCCGGTCTGTGGACGGTCCAGGTGGCGTCGAAGAGCTGCGACTACGAGTGCAGCGACACCGTGCTCGCCCTGTAGCCGCTCCAGAAACTGACGCTGAGTGACCACCTCGTGGGCCCGGCACCCGATGCGGTGCCGGGCCCGCGGCGTTCGCACCCCGTGTGCGCGCCGGACCCGCATATGCCGTACGCACACTCTCCCCCCACGCCCACCAGGCGAGTTGACTCAGCATGCGCATTGCAAGGGATGTGATTCGACCCCCCGTCCGACCATGAAAGGAGCGGATTCGTGACCACCGATCCCGAGCATCCCGCCGTCCCTGGAGAACTCGCAGAGTTACGGCGCCGCCTCGATGTCGCCTACGCCCGCGTGGAGGGCGGACTGGCGCTGCTCAGCCACCGCACCGAGGAGACCGCCAAGGACCTGGACGAGCTGAGCACCCGGCTCGTCACCCTGGAGCACGCCCGCTGGCCCCTGCCGGCGATCACCGCGGTCACGGCCGTGGGCGCGCTCGTGGTGACCCTCTGGCAGGCGTTCGGCCACTGAACGGCGCGGCGGGGCCGGGACGGCGCCGGGGATCACGGCATGGCGTCCTGTCCGAGCCGCAGGTGGTGCAGCAGGAGTAACGCGGCCGCCATGTTGGCGGCCGGGACCTCCCCGCGGGCGACGAGGTCGGGGACGAGTTTGAGGGGCACCCATTCCCGGCGGTCCGACTCGAAATCGTCCACGGGGTGTCCGACGTACTCACCCCCCTCGGCCCAGTAGATGTGGTGCCGGGCGTCGGTGAGCCCGTTGGACGGCTCCACGCTCATGAGGTGGCGCAGCGGTCCCGGCCGCCAGCCGGTCTCCTCCTCCAGTTCCCTGGCCGCCGCCGCCATGACGTCCTCGCCGTCCTCGACGACACCGGCCGCGAGTTCCCAGCCCCAGCTGTCGGTGATGAACCGGTGCCGCCACAGCAGGAGGACCTCGTTCGCCTCGTTGACGACCGTGGCGACGGCCACGGGGCGCATCCGGATGAGGAAGTGATCGAGATGCCGGCCGTCCGGCAGTTCGACATCGGCGAGATGGACGCTGAACCAGCGATTTGCGTACACGTTCTGTTCGTTCCGTTTCGTCCACTGCACGGTTCTGCCACCTTTCTTGAGTAGGTGGCAGAATCGCAGCCGGAACGGTCCGACAGCAGGCGCACGGTGGCCGCTCACGGCGCAGGGGTGGGCGCGGCGCCCCGGGGAGGACCGGTGGGCTAGAGCGGTACGCGCAGTGCCCCGTCGATGAGTTCGGCGGCCTCGGCCGTGCCGGCGCAGCCGCTGCGCACCAGGTGCTCGCGCACCGCGCGAAGTCTGTCGCGCAGGCGCTGGGACTCCATTCCACGGGCCTGTTCGGCCATCTGCACGGCGGTGGCGACCGCCTTGTCGGCGTTGCCCCGGCGCAGTTCGATCGTGCTGAGCATGGCGAGCCGGTGCACGCGGCCCCGGTCGTGCGCCGGGTTGCCGACGGCCTGCGCGGCGTGCTCCCCGGCCGCCGCCAGGTCGCCGAGGCTCAGCAGCGCCTCGGCCACCTGGACGTTGACCAGACCGGGCTGGACATAGCCGGTCTCGTCGGGTTCGTAGCCGCGCCGGATGCGTTCGGCGGCCTGCTCGGCCCGCCGGATGCAGGACAGGGCGCTCGTGCCGTCGCCGAGGTGGGCGTACGCCTTGGCCTGCATCGCGTACAGGTCGGAGGCGAGCGCCGGGGTGATGTGCCGGCCGGCGGTGCGCAGGGCCGCCTCGGCGAAGGCGACGGCCTGGCGGTACTCCCGCAGGAACAGCGCCTGGTTGACCAGCAGCGCGATGACGTACGCGCCGAGCCCCCGGTCGCCGCTGGCCTTCGCGAGGCGCAGTGCCTGGTGGAAGTAGCGCTGGGCGAGACCGTGCGCGTCGGAGTCGTACGCGCAGATGCCGGCGACCGCGACCAGGCCGCCGGTGGCCCGGTGGAGCTGGCGGCCGGTGGCGTCGGTGTAGCCGCCGCGCAGCAGCGGGGCGGCCTCCGCGTTGAGGAAGCCGACGATCCGGCCGCGCGTCGCGATGCCGCCGGCCTTGCGGTACATCTGCTCGTAGTGGGTGCGGGCCGAGCGCAGCATCTCCAGGTCGGCGGTGGTGACCCGGTGCCGGCCGCCGCGGGAGACGTCCACGTCCTCGGGCGGGTTCTCCCACTCCCACACCGGCATCACGGCGGGCGTCCCGGTGAGCGCTGGAGCGCCCAGGAGGTGTGGACGCCGCTGCTGGTCGGAGCGCCACAGGGCGGTGGCACGCTCCACGAACCCGGACAGCGAGCCGGTGTGCGCGGAGGCCGGCTCACCGGGGACGCCGAGGCCGATGTCGTCGAGGGTGACGGGCCGGTGCAGCCGGGCCGCGAGGACCTCGCAGATCAGGTCGGGCACCTGGCCGCGTGGCCGCTGCCCCTTCAGCCAGCGGGCGACGGCGGTGTGTTCGTACCGCAGCGAGAGCCCGCGCGCCCGTCCCGCCTGGTTGACGTGGGCGGCCAGTCCCGCGTGCGAGACGCCCGCCTCGTCCAGGATCGCGTCGAGCAGAGTGTTGGGCTGCATGATGCCCCCCGGGTGATTCGGTGCCGACAGCGTAGTGTGTCGTCCTTCACACGGGGTGTGAACGGAGTACGCGAATCCGCGCCGTGCGCGCGCTGTCGCACGGAGTCCCGGGCCGGTTGACTGAACTGCCTCGAAAGAGGCCGGCCGGGCCGCCGGCTCCCCCTCGTACAGTGCGGCGGTCCGTGTCCACGCCGTCCGCCCGGCTGCCTGCCCGACACTCCGTGGCGGGGCGGACGGCTCCGCCGGCCCGAGAGTGCGGCTGGCTCCGCCGGTCACGTGGAGCACCGCGGTGCGTTGTCGTCGGCGGGCGCGTCGTGGTTGCTCGCGCCCGCGCGGCGGAGCCGCAGGTGCCACGGCCCCGCGCCCCTCACCGGCATGACCGCAACGCCCCTCGAAGGGCCCGCGCCTCTCGATGGGCGTTGCGCCGACGGACTCAAGGGGCGCGGGGAACTGCGCGACCAGCCACCGACTACCGTCAGCCGCCGGCCGGCAGAAGCCCCCCGCCCCCAGGGCGCACCGCTAGCTGCGCAGAACCGCTCCGACCCGCTCGCCCGCGAGGGCGACCGCCGCGTCGCGGGCCGCGGACGCCTCGTCGACCGTCAGCGTCCGGTCCCCCGCGCGGAAGCGCAGCGCGTACGCGAGGGACTTGCGACCCTCACCCAGCTGCTCCGCGTTGTCGTAGACGTCGAACAGCCGGATGGACTCCAGCAGTTCACCCGCCCCCTCGCGCAGCGCGGCCTCGACCTCACTGGCCGGGACGAACGCGTCGACGACCAGGGCGACGTCCTGCGTGGCGACCGGGAACGTGGAGATGCCCGGCGCCTGCGGGGTGTCGTTCCCGGCGCGCGCCACCGCGTCGAGATCCAGCTCCATCGCACAGGTACGTGCGGGCAGACCGAGCGCCTTGACCACCCGCGGGTGCAGCTCACCCGCGTGCCCGACGACTCGCTCCGCACCGTCGACCGTGACGATCAGCTCGGCGCAGCGCCCGGGGTGCCAGGGCCCGTACTGTCCCTTGCGCAGGATCAGCTCGGCCCCCGCCGCCCGGGCCACGAGGCGCGCCGCCTCGATCGCGTCGGCCCAGTCGGCCGGGCGGCCCCCGCCCCACCAGCCGGCCTGCTCGCGGGCGCCCGCGAGGACGGCGGCGACGTGCCGGGGCTGGTCGGGCAGTGCGGCGTCCAGCGCGGCGAGGTCCTCCTCGCCGGGCCGCCGGTCGACGGGCAGGTTCACGGCGACACGCTGCTCGTCGCGCGGGTGGAAGACCAGGCCCGTCTCGAAGAGGGCGAGGTCGTGGCTGCCCCGGCCGTCGTTGCGGCGCAGCGCGCCGAGCAGGCCCGGCAGCAGCGAGGTCCGCAGCGCGGGCTCCTCGTCACTGAGCGGGTTGACCAGCTTGACCACGCGGCGGGCCGGGTCGTCGGCGTCCAGGCCGAGCTGGTCGAAGACCCGCTCGCTGACGAACGGGTAGTTCGGCGCCTCGACGTAACCGGCACCGGCCAGCGCACGGCCGACGCGGCGGTGCAGCCGCTGCCGGGCGGTCAGGCCGCGGCCCGCGGGGGGACGGGGCAGCGTGGAGGGCAGGTTCTCGTAGCCCTCCAGGCGGATGACCTCTTCGGCCAGGTCGTTCGGGTCGGTGAGATCGGGCCGCCACGACGGGGCGGTGACGATCAGCTCGTCCTGCCCGTAGACGTCGCAGCCGACCTCCTGGAGGCGGCGGACGACGGTCTCGCGGCCGTAGGTCACGCCCGCCACCTTGTCCGGGTGGTCGGCGGGCATGGCGATGGTGCGCGGCGCGGAGGGGGCGCTGATCTCGGTGACGCCGGCCTCGGCGGTGCCGCCCGCGAGGAGCACGAGCAGGTCGACGGTGCGCTGGGCGGCGGCGGCCGCGGCCTGCGGGTCGACGCCGCGCTCGAAGCGGCGGGACGCCTCGGAGGACAGCTTGTGGCGGCGGGCGGTGCGCGCGATGGCCACCTGGTTGAAGTGCGCGGCCTCGATGACCACGTCGCTCGTCCCGGCGCCCCCGTTCCCGGCGGCACCGTGGTCGGCGATCTCCGTGTTGGCTCCGCCCATGACGCCGGCGAGCCCGATCGGGCCGCGGTCGTCGGTGATGACCAGGTCCTCGGCGTGCAGCGTCCGCTCGACGCCGTCGAGGGTGACGATCTTCTCGCCCTCCTCGGCCCGGCGCACGCCGATGGTGCCCTGGACGAGGCTCCGGTCGTAGGCGTGCAGGGGCTGGCCGAGCTCCATCATCACGTAGTTGGTGACGTCGACGGCGAGCGAGATCGGGCGCATGCCGACCTTCTGCAGGCGCCGCTGGAGCCAGATCGGGGAGCGCGCCTCGGGGCTGAGGCCGGTGACCGTGCGGGCGGTGAAGCGGTCGCAGCCCGTGGGGTCGGCGATCTTCACGGGGTAGCCGTAGGCGTTCGGGCCGGGCACGTCGAGCAGGGCCGGGTCGCGCAGCGGCAGGCCGTAGGCGATGGCGGTCTCGCGGGCGACGCCGCGGATGGACAGGCAGTCGCCGCGGTTGGCGGTGACGGCGATGTCCAGGACCTCGTCGACCAGTTCCAGCAGCTCGATGGCGTCCTTGCCGACCTCGGTCTCCGGCGGCAGCACGATGATGCCGTGCGTGCCGTCGTCACCCATGCCCAGCTCGTCGCCGGAGCAGATCATGCCGTGGGACGTCTTGCCGTAGGTCTTGCGCGCGGAGATCGAGAAGCCGCCCGGCAGGGTGGCGCCGGGGAGGACCACGACGACCTTGTCGCCGACGGCGAAGTTGCGGGCGCCGCAGACGATCTCCTGGGGCTCGCCGGTGCCGTTGGCCTGCCCGACGTCGACCGTGCAGAAGCGGATCGGCTTCTTGAAGCCCTCCAGCTCCTCGATGGTCAGCACCTGGCCGACGACGAGGGGGCCCTTGAGGTCGGCGCCCAGGTGCTCGACGGTCTCGACCTCGAGGCCGGCCGAAATCAGTTTGGCCTGCACGTCGCGGCCGGTCTCGGTGGCCGGCAGGTCGACGTACTCCCGCAGCCAAGAAAGCGGGACCCGCATCAGATCTCCATCCCGAACGGCCGGGTGAAACGGACGTCACCCTCGACCATGTCTCGCATGTCCTCGACGTTGTGGCGGAACATCAGCATCCGCTCGATGCCGAACCCGAAGGCGAAGCCGCTGTACTTCTCCGGGTCGACGCCGCAGGCGACGAGCACCCGCGGGTTGACCATGCCGCAGCCGCCGAGCTCGATCCAGCCCTCGCTGGAGCAGGTGCGGCAGGGCCGGTCGGGGTTGCCGACGGACGCGCCCTTGCAGACGTAGCAGAGCATGTCCATCTCGGCGGACGGCTCGGTGAAGGGGAAGAAGTTCGGCCGCAGCCGGGTCTTCATCTCCGCGCCGAACAGCGACTGGACCATGTGGTCCAGGGTGCCCTTGAGGTCCGCCATGGTCAGGCCCTCGTCGATGGCGAGCAGCTCGACCTGGTGGAAGACGGGGGTGTGCGTGGCGTCCAGCTCGTCGGTGCGGTACACGCGGCCGGGGCAGATCACGTAGACCGGCAGCTCGCGGCCGAGCGCGGAGCGGATCTGCACGGGCGAGGTGTGGGTGCGCAGCACGACGCCGGACTCGGCGCCGCCGCCGGGGCCCTCGACGAAGAACGTGTCGGCCTCGCCGCGGGCCGGGTGGTCCGGGCCGATGTTCAGGGCGTCGAAGTTGAACCACTCGGCCTCGGCCTCGGGGCCCTCGGCGACCTCGTAGCCCATGGCCACGAAGATGTCCTCGATGCGCTCCGAGAGCGTGGTGAGCGGGTGGCGGGCGCCCGCCGGTACGCGGTCGTGGGGCAGCGTGACGTCCACGGCCTCCTCGACCAGCACGCGCGCGTCGCGCTCGGCCTCCAGCTCCTCCTGGCGGGCGGCGAGCGCCTTGTTCACGGCGCCGCGGGCCATGCCGACGCGCTTGCCGGCCTCGGCCTTGGCGTGCGGGGGCAGGGCGCCGATCTCGCGGTTGGCCAGCGACAGCGGGGAGGTGCCGCCGGTGTGGGCGACCTTGGCCTCCTGGAGCGCGTCGAGGGAGTCCGCGGCGGCGAAGGCGGCGAGCGCCTCGTCCCGCATGCGCTCGATCTCTTCCGGTTTCAACGCCTCGACCTCGACAGGGTCGTACGACTTATTCGGTGCCGACATCTCTTCCCGTGCTTCCGATTGGCTGGCTGATGGTCCCCGTCACCGGCTCGTGGACGAAGCGTCTGACTCTGGGCGTCTTCGTCTGCGGGACACAAAGGTGCCAAAGGCCGAGTCTAACGGGGTGGGGAAAGGCGAATGCGCCCGTGGGGGTCCCGGGCCGTCTCAGGTGAGATACGCGGGAGCCGCCACGGGCAGCGTAAATCGGAACTCGGCGCCCCCACCGGGGGCGCGGCCGACCGTGATGGTGCCGCCGTGGGCCTCGACGATGCCCTTGACGATGTAGAGCCCGAGGCCGGTGCCACCGCGCTTGCTGCCCCGCCAGAAGCGGGTGAAGACGCGGTTCATGGACTCCTCCGGGATGCCGGGCCCCTCGTCGCTCACCGTGACCGACGTGCCGGCGTCCTCCTCTTCGCGGGGGGACGCCGCGGGCGTGATGTCGATGGTGACGGTTCCCGCGCCGTGCCGCACGGCATTTTCGATGAGGTTGCTGAGCACCTGGTCGATCTTGTCGGGGTCGGCCCACAGGGCGGGCAGCGGCCGGCCGAGGCGGAGCAGGAAGCGGTCGGCCGGCTGCCCGGCGGCCACGTAGGCCTGGATGTGACGGCCGACGGCGGCGCCGATGTCGACGGGCTGGCGGCGCAGCTCCAGCCGGCCCGAGTCGATCCGCGAGATGTCCAGCAGCTCGGCGATGAGCCGGGTGACCCGGTCGGCGTCGGCGTCGACGGTCTCCAGCATCAGCCGCTTCTGGTCGTCGGTGAACCGCTCCCACTTGGCCAGCAGTGTCGCGGTGAAGCCCTTGACGGAGGTGAGCGGGGAGCGCAGTTCGTGGGCGACGGTGGCGATCAGCTCGGCGTGGCTGCGTTCGGTGCGGCGGCGGGCCTCGGTGTCGCGCAGGGTGACGACGACGCGGTGGACGGGGCCTCTTCGCCGGGTGCGGACGTAGCGGGCGGAGACGAGGACCTCACGGCCGCCGGGGAGCAGCAGGTTGCGCTCCGGCTGTCCGACGCGGATGGCGAGCCCACCGTAGGGGTCGGTCAGCTGCCACCAGCGCCGGCCGTCGAGGTCCTCCAGGGGCAGGGCATCGTCGAGGCGCTGCCCGAGGGCGCGGGCCGCGGGGACGGCGGTGATGCGGGCCGCGGCCGCGTTGAAGCAGATCACCCGCCCGTGCTCGTCCGCGACGACGAGGCCGTCGGGCAGTTCGTCGGGACCGATGCCGAGGCCGGCGAGGTCCCCGGGCCGGCACGGCGCGGGAGGGCGCCCCGCCGGGTGCGTCCCCGGTGCGCTGCTCGTGCCGACACTCATCCCCTTGCCCCACCTCTCAAGCCGGTCCGGGGTCCCCGAGCTGGTCACCCTACTAGCCGCCGGTGACGGAGCGGCACCCTCCGGCGGCGCGCTGTGCACGCGCGGACGCGTAGAGGCACACGGCGGCGGCGGTGGCGAGGTTCAGGCTCTCGGCCTTCCCGTGGATCGGGACGCGGACGACGGCGTCGGCGAGGGCGCGGGTCTCCTCCGGCAGTCCCCATGCCTCGTTGCCGAAGACCCAGGCGGTGGGCCCGCCCATGGTGCCGGCGTCCAGCTCGGCGTCCAGGTCGTCCTCGCCCGCGCCGTCGGCGGCCAGCACCCGCACGCCGGCGTCACGCAGCCCGGCCACGGCCCGCTCCACGGGGACGCCGACGGCGACCGGCAGGTGGAACAGGGAGCCGACGGAGGCTCGTACGGCCTTGGGGTTGTACAGGTCGACGGAGGCGTCGGTGAGGACGACGGCCTCGGCGCCGGCGGCGTCGGCGCAGCGCAGCACGGTGCCGGCGTTGCCGGGGTCGCGGACGTGGGCGAGGACGGCGACGAGCCTGGGGCGGGCGGCGAGGATGTCCTCGAACGGCGTGTCCAGGAACCGGCAGACCCCGACGAGGCCCTGCGGGGTGACGGTGGTGGAGATGTCCTCGATCACCGCGTCGGCGGCGAGGTGGACCCGGGCGCCGGTGTCACGGGCGGCACCGACGATGTCGGCGTACCGCTCGGCGGCCTCGACGGTGGCGAACACCTCGACCAGGGTGTCCCCGTACCCGGCGGCCTCCCGCACGGCCTGCGGCCCCTCGGCCAGGAACAGCCGCTCCTTCCCCCGGAAGTTCCGCTTCGCCAGCCGCCGCGCGGCGGCGACGCGGGGGGAACGGGGGGAGATCAGCTCGGGGCTGGCAGGACGCACTCTTGCTCACCTTCACATCTGAGTCGTCGTGGACCGCAACGCGCCCTCCAGGGGCGCGGGGAACTGCGCGATCAGCCACGACGCACCCGCAGCAGACAACGGACCGGACAACGGCAATCGAAGGGACCCGCAGGCTCGATGCCTGCGGGTCCCTTCAACGGCGGCTCAAGACCG
This sequence comes from Streptomyces sp. NPDC093586, assembly GCF_044764905.1. Lineage (NCBI taxonomy): Bacteria > Bacillati > Actinomycetota > Actinomycetes > Kitasatosporales > Streptomycetaceae > Streptomyces > Streptomyces sp. NPDC093586. The sequence goes on from NZ_JBIWJA010000021.1 coordinate 88,914, forward strand.
GCGCAGCGTCACGCGGCCTTCGGCGCGTTGACGTCGCTCGGCAGCGCCTTCTGGGCGACCTCGACCAGCGCGGCGAACGCACCGGCGTCGTTGACGGCCAGCTCGGCGAGGATCTTGCGGTCCACCTCGACGTTGGCGGCCTTCAGACCCTGGATGAAGCGGTTGTACGTGATGCCGTTGGCGCGGGCAGCGGCGTTGATGCGCTGGATCCACAGCTGGCGGAAGTCACCCTTGCGCTTCTTGCGGTCGTTGTAGTTGTAGACCAGCGAGTGGGTGACCTGCTCCTTGGCCTTGCGGTACAGGCGCGAACGCTGACCGCGGTAGCCGGAGGCCTGCTCGAGGATCGCCCGGCGCTTCTTGTGGGCGTTGACTGCCCGCTTGACGCGTGCCACTTTTTAACTCCTTGTAGCGGGGCCGCGGTTGGACTCACGCGACCCGGTATCGATGGGGTCCCGGTCTTGACGTACGGCGCTCAGCGGCGCCCGTACGTCACTTGCCGAGAAGCTTCTTGATCTTCGCGGCGTCGCCCGGGGCCATCTCGGCGTTGCCGGTGAGGCGACGCGTCACGCGGGACGACTTGTGCTCGAGCAGGTGGCGCTTGCCGGCGCGCTCACGGAGCACCTTGCCGGAGCCGGTGATCTTGAAGCGCTTGCTGGCACCGCTGTGCGACTTGTTCTTCGGCATAGCGCCGTTATCTCCTCGTCGTGGCGCTCCGATGCCCGGTCGTGAGAACCGGGCACGGTGGAGCGTCGCTCTTGTATCGGTTACGTCCTGGGGACTCGCGTCCCCGGGGGTCACGCCTCGGCGGAAGCCTCGGCAGGAGCCTCGGACGGGGCCTCGGCGTTGGCGGCGTCGGGGTCCGCGGCGTTCATCGAGCGGCCGGGGTTGGCCTTCGCTTCCGCCTTGCGGGCTTCCTGTGCCTGGCGAGCCTCGGCCATCGCCTCGGTCTTCTTCTTGTGCGGACCGAGGACCATGATCATGTTGCGGCCGTCCTGCTTCGGGTTCGACTCCACGAACCCGAGGTCGGCCACGTCCTCCGCGAGACGCTGCAGCAGTCGGTAGCCGAGTTCCGGCCGGGACTGCTCGCGACCACGGAACATGATCGTGATCTTGACCTTGTCGCCCTGCTTGAGGAACCGGACGACGTGACCCTTCTTGGTGTCATAGTCGTGCGGGTCGATCTTCGGCCGGAGCTTCATCTCCTTGATGACCGTGTGCGCCTGGTTCTTGCGCGCCTCACGGGCCTTCATGGCCGACTCGTACTTGAACTTCCCGTAGTCCATGAGCTTGCACACGGGCGGACGGGCGTTCGCCGCGACCTCTACGAGGTCGAGGTCGTACTCCTGCGCAAGCTCCAGGGCCTTGGCAAGCGGGACAATCCCGACCTGCTCGCCGCTGGGACCGACAAGTCGCACCTCGGGAACGCGAATCCGGTCGTTGATGCGGGGCTCGGCGCTGATGGATCCTCCTCGGTAGCACCACGCGACGGTCTGGCGGACAGCCGCGTAACGTCTGTGTTCGTTAGACCTAACCGCGCCGGCGCACAAAAAATGCCCCGGACGATCACAGGCGGGGCTCCTCGAACTGCTACCGGAGCACCGCCGCGATGGCCGCGGGGCGCGATTTCGGGCCGGTCGCCGCCACGAGGACGGGACCGCCTGACCGGTGACCCGCCGTCCCGGAGGACGGTCAGGTGGGAGTTCGAAAGCCTCCACTTGTGGGCCGGGCTCGCTGCCGTGGGGCGTACGTGTCCGACCGGTCGTTACACAAGGTTAGCAGCTCGGCAGGGGATGGGCTAACCGAGACCGAGTGGGGACCGGGCCCCTCCTGCGCCTATCGTGAGCGGCATGAGTGAGACCCCTCCTGAGACGCCCGACTTCGACGCCATGACCCGCGACATCGCGGAGGTTCCCGCGGTCGAGGTGATCGTGACGGTCGCCGTCAACCTGATGAGCGCCGCCGCCGTGAAGCTCGGACTGACCGAGGAGGGCGACGCCCACAAGGACCTGGACGAGGCGCGCAAGCTGGTGCACGCGCTGGCCGGGCTGCTGGACGCGAGCACGACCGAGATCAGCTCGTTCCACGCGGCGCCGCTGCGCGACGGGCTGAAGTCGCTCCAGCTGGCGTTCCGCGAGGCGTCGCTGGTACCGGACGAGCCGAGCCAGGGCCCGGGCGAGAAGTACACCGGAGCCGTCTACGGCTGAGCTACCCCCGCACGTACAAGGGCTCGCCCGGAGGCGTCGCCCCGGCCGGCAGCAGTGCCAGGTCGAGGCCGCGCACCAGGCGAGCCCTCAGCGTTTCGTCGGCGGCCAGCCGTCCGGCGACGGCGCGGGCGGCCTCGGCGGGGGCGGCGGCGGGGTCCAGCACGAGCACCAGGGTGCCGTCGGCCTGTCCCGGCCCGAGGTGGGCGCGGAGCACGGCGGGCTCGGCGGCCACGGCACCGCGTACGGCCTCGACGACCGCGGGGTCGGCGAGCGGATCGGTCGTCGTACGCCCCTCGGCCAGCGCCAGCAGGGCCGCCCCGGTCAGCTCGAACGGCACCGGCCCGGCCATGTCCAGCACGACCGTGTCCGCCTTCTCGTGCGCGGCGGCCTGCAGCGCCTGGTGCAGGGGTACGGCGACGGGGCGGGCCTCGGGGTCCCAGCGGGCGAGCGAGTCGGTGGAGGTGAAGGCGGGCAGGGCGGTGCGGTCCCCGGCCTTGAGGGTCGGCACGGCCATGTCGCTGGTCTTCTCGCGGCGCAGCCCGCCCTCCCGTCGCCCGCCACCGCCCTTCCAAGGAGCTTCGCGCCCCTTCTGGCCGTCCTCCTCGACCTCGCCGAGGACGGCCACGACGGGCACGAGCAGCCGGGCGCCCTCGAGCGCCTCCAGCACGGGTGCCAGGGCGGTGCGGTCCTCGGCCCAGGCGGCGAGCGCCGCGCTCAGCCGGGGATCGGCGGAGCCGTCGTCGTCGGAGAAACCGGGGTCGGGGATGTTCTTGTTCGCCACGGTCCCCGACCCTAGTCCAGGGTGTGGGCGGCTCGTCGCGGACCCCGCGGGCGGCCGGGATCAGGCGTCGTCGTGGCGTGCGCGGCGGCCACGCCACAGGACCACGGAGGCGATGACCAGGACGCCGCCGGCGCCGCCGGCCAGCGGCGCCGTCCAGGCCGAGGTGTCCTCGTGGGAGGCGGGGGCGTCCGGTCCGGGGCCGAAGTACTTCTTGCCGTAGGCCGCAGACTCCAGACCTTGCGGCTTCAGGCGTCCGGCGGCCTCGATGGCGGCGGCGGGGTCGACGAGGCCGAAGCCCCGGGAGTCGTCGCGCCCGTCGGCGGGAGCGTTGCGGGCCGTGTCCTCCAGGAGCTTCTTGACCTGGGCGGGGGTGAGGTCCGGGTGGGCCGACCTGACCAGGGCGGCGGCGCCGGAGACGAACGCGGAGGCGGCGCTGGTGCCCCAGCCCTCGTAGTAGCGGTGGTCCGGGTCGGCGATGATCACGTCGACGCCGGGGGCGCTGACCGTGGCGTACCAGCGGCGGGTGGAGAAGGCGGCGCGGGTGCCGAAGCGGTCGACGGCGGTCGCGGCGATGACGCCCGGATAGGCGGCCGGGTAGGAGATGTGATCGCCCTTCTCACCGCTGTTGCCGGCCGAGGCGACGACGACCACGCCCTTCTTCAGGGCGTACTGGACGGCCTCGTCCTCGGCGGGTTCGGGGTGGGCGGAGGCGGAGTCGTCGCCGAGGGAGAGGTTGATGACGTCGGCGCCGTGGTCGGCGGCCCAGCGGATGCCCTCGGCGAGCGCGTTGCCGCGGGTCTTGCGAGCCTTGGCGCGGGAGGGGTCGCCCTCCTCGAGGATCACGCGGACGGGAAGGATCCTGGCCTCGGGGGCGATGCCCATGACGCCCTCGGCGTCGCCGGGTCCGTGGCCGTGACCGGCGATGATCCCGGCCATGGCGGTGCCGTGCCGGGCCCAGGCGCGGTCGCCCTCGCTCGCTCCGAAGCCGACCAGGTCCTTGCCGGTGAGGACGTTGCCGGCCAGGTCGGGGTGGTCGGCCTCTACGCCGGTGTCCAGGACGGCGACGGTGACGCCCGCGCCCTTGGTGGTGCGCCACGCCTCGTCGGTGTGCAGGGCGTCGAGGGCCCACTGCCGGGCGCGGATGCCGTCGGCGTGTGCGGCGGGCGCCGGGACGAGGGTGAGGGCGGCGGCGAGGAGGACGCCCAGGGCGCCGCCGGTCCGGCGGGGGGTGGTCTTCACGAGGGCTGCTCCGTGGCGGGGCCGACGTTCTTGCGCAGGGCACGTTCGACGCGGTCGGCGAGGCCCCGCGCCTCGTGGCCGAGGCCGGCCTGGGCCGGGGCGGAGGTGGCGCCGGGCTCCATGGCCTCCGCCGCGGGCTCGGGCCGGTCGACGGTGCGCCCGTCGGCCCAGCCGGAGACGGCGTAGACGACGACGGGTGCGTCGGTGAGGACGGAGACGGTCCACGAGGCACGGGCGTCCGCGCCGAAGCCGGCGGCGACGGTGTCCTTCGCGGCGTACGGCAGCGGCACGAGGTCGGCGCGCCGGGTCAGGCCCTCCTTCTCGAACCGGCTCGCCAGCGAGGTCATGGCGGCGGCGTCGGCCTTGGTGAAGAGCAGGCCGACGGTGGTGACGTGGCTCTGGGTGGCGTCGGTGTAGGTGGCGCGCAGCAGGCGTGCGCAGCCGACCGGGGCGAGGGCCTTGCCCAGCAGCGGGTCGAAGGCGCCCGCACAGCCGCTGTCCGGGGCGACGGCGACGCGGGTCCAGGTGCGGTCGGCGCCGCCGGGCCCGGCGCCCCGGCCCTGCACGGTGGGCGGGAAGAGCTGGTCGACGGGCACGCCGTGCCACAGGTCCCCGGCGGCGGTGAAGGCGCTGCGGGCGTCGGCGTCCCCGGAGTCCCCGACGAGCCAGCTGCCGGTGAGGGCACCGGTGACGAGGCCGGCCCCGAGCACCAGGCAGACGGCCGCGGCGACGGCCTGGGGCCGCAGGCGTCCGCCGAGCGGGCGCGGCCGGGCGTGCTCGTCGTACCCCTCGGGCTCGGCGAACGACACGTGGGGCCGCGGTCCGGAGGCGGTGCCCCACGACAGGACCGGGTCGGGGGCGTGCGGCTCGGGCCGCGCCGGGATCGGGCGCAGACGGGTGGTCGTCTCCGACGGGGTCTCCGCGGCGGGACGGGGTTGCGGCGGTACGTCGCGTCCCCGCGGCGCGTCGGCCGCGGCACGGTCACGGCCGACGGTCGGCGGGGCGTCCGGGAAGCGGGCGGTGGCACGCGGCGGCGGAGGCGTGGAGGCGGCGCCCGGGGCGCCGGCGGGCCCCGACGGGGCGGGGGGCCACCGGTCGTCAGCGCCCGCCGCCCCCGACACCTGCGGCGTGCCTGGACGGGACCGTGCGCCCGTGTCCGGCCCGGTGCCGTGGCGCGGCGGTGCACCCGCCTCCGGCATGGGGCCGGGGCCCGGCGGGGTGTCCCGCCGAGGGCGGGTACCGGGGGGCGGGGAAGTGCCCGGGCGCGGCGGCGCGACAGGACGGCGAGGTGTCCCCGGACCCGGCGAGGTGCCGGGGCGCGCGGCCGCGCCGGGACCCGTCGGCGTGTCCGTGTCGTGCTGGTCGCCGGGGGGCGTCGGCGTGCCGGGGCGGGGCGTCGGCCCCTCGCCGGAGGGCGCGGTGTCCGGGCGCGGCGGAATCCCGGGACGGCGCGGGGAGCCGGGGCCCGGCGGCATGGCGGCGGGGGTGGGCGGCACGCTCGGGCGGCGGGGCGCGGCGGCGGCCGGCGGTGTGGTGGGGCGCGGCGGAGGGAGGGGCCGGGACTCCTCGGCCGGGGTCGCGTCGACGGGGGGCGGGGCCGGGGGGCGCGGGGGGAGGGAGGCGCGGCGTGCTTCCGTGCTCATGCGCCCCCCGTTTCCTCGGGCCCTGGCCGGTCGTCCGGCGCGGGCCGGCCTTCTCCTGCCCGGGCCCGGAGCGGACTGGCCGTCCCGGGCACGCATACCCGCACGGGCGGACCGCCATCCCGGCGCGGGCCCGGGGCCCTGCCGCCCGGGCCGTTCCGCCGTGCGTGCGCGTCACTCTACGGCGTGCTCCCGCCCGGAGGGGAACCAGTCCACGGGCCTGTGGCATTGGCCCGGAACGTCCCCCTACCCTGCGGTAATCACGTCTGGCAGTCTTCGCTCATGACTGCGCACGCCGCCGACCGGGCCCGTTACGACCGTGCCACCGTCCATCTGGACGCCCCCGTGGCGATCGTGGACCTGGAGGCCTTCGACGCCAACGCGGACGACCTGGTCCGCCGGGCCGGCGGGAAGCCGATCCGGGTCGCCAGCAAGTCCGTACGCTGCCGCGCCCTGCTCGAACGCGCCCTGGCCCGGGACGGTTTCGCGGGCGTCATGTCCTTCACGCTGGCCGAGTCGCTGTGGCTGGCGCGCTCCGGGTTCGAGGACGTGCTGCTCGCCTATCCGTCCGCGGACCGCGCCGGGTACGCGGAGCTGGCCGCCGATCCCGAGCTGGCCTCCGCCGTGACCGTGATGATCGACGACCCGGCACAGCTGCGGTTCATCGACGCGGCCCGGGACGGCGGCCGTGAAGTGGTGCGGGTCTGCCTGGAGTTGGACACCTCGCTGAGGCTGCTCGGCGGACGGGTGCGGGTGGGGGCGCGGCGGTCCCCGCTGCACTCCCCCGCGCAGATCGCCGACCTGGCCCGGGCGGTGGCCCGCCGGCCGGGGTTCAAGGTCGTCGGTGTCATGGCGTACGAGGGGCATGTCGCAGGGGTCGGGGACGCGGTGGCGGGCCGGCCGCTGCGGTCGCGGGCGGTGCGGCTGATGCAGGCCGCCGCCCGCCGTGAACTCGCCGAGCGGCGCGCCGCGGTGGTACGGGCGGTGCGGGCCGTGGTGCCGGACCTGGAGTTCGTCAACGGCGGCGGCACGGGCAGCGTGCAGCACACCGCCGCGGAGGACGCGGTCACCGAGATCGCCGCCGGGTCCGGGCTGTACCTGCCGCGGCTGTTCGACAACTACACGTCGTTCAGCGGGCGCCCGGCGGCCCTGTTCGCCCAGCCCGTGGTGCGGCGCCCGGGCGTCGGGGTGGTGACCGTGCTCGGCGGCGGCTACCCGGCCTCCGGCGCGGCCGGCACCGACCGGCTTCCGGTGCCGTACCTGCCCGAGGGGCTGCGCTACGACCCCCAGGAGGGCGCCGGCGAGGTGCAGACGCCGCTGCTGGGATCGCCCGCGGACGACCTGCTCATCGGCGACAAGGTGTGGTTCCGGCACGCCAAGGCGGGCGAGCTGTGCGAGCGGTTCGACGCGCTGCACCTGGTGGAGGGGGACGCGGTGACGGCGACGGTGCCGACGTACCGGGGCGAGGGACGCACCTACCTGTAGGTCAGAGCGAGGGGCCGATGCTGCTGCCCACGCCGCCGCCCGTGCCCGCGTCGCCGACGGGCCGGATGCCCCGGGTGATCCGGTCCATGTCGGCGAGCGGCGGCCCGTCCTCGCCGGCGTCGAAGACGTAGCGGACGAGGACCGGGGACTCGGTGCCGACGGAGGACGGGAAGACCGTCGACTGCACGTAGCCGCCGGGGCCCTTGGCGGTCGTCACCCGCCAGCGCACGTAGTACCCGGCGCGTCCGGCGACCGCGACCGGCCCGGACCCGACGGCCTCGTGGGACTCGATGCCGCCGAAGCGCTCGCTGCCGAGCGCGTCGCGGCCGTAGGCGTCCTCGGCCGCGTCCTCGATGTCCTGCTTCGCGAGGGCCTCCGGGGAGCTCTCGGCGTTCGCGGTGACCGTGCGGGAGATGACGAGGCCGTGCCGGCACACGCCGCCGTCGCCGGGACAGTCGTAGGTGCCGTCCGTGGTCATCATGACGTCGTCCACGGCGACGTACTGCGGGCGCACCCAGCCGGCCGGCAGCGGGAAGGTGATGCCGTTGAGCTGGTCCTCGACGACGGTGGGGTCCTCCGCGGAGGGTTCGGAGGGGCTCGGCGAACCGGTCCGCGGTGCGGGGGGCGTGGAGGCCGCCGCGGTCGGCGGGGTCCGGGCCGTCGGTCCCGTGTCGTCGTCCTCGCCGAGGAGGACGACGCCCGTGGCGATCGCCGCGACCAGGACCGCCGCGGCGGCGGTGAGGGCAGCGGCCTTCACGTGCCGGCCGCCGCCCGGCCGCCGCGGCCCCGTCCCACCGCCCATGGCCGACGGGACGGGCACCGGTTGCGGGGGCGGTGGCACGGGCGCGCCGAAGCCCTCGGGCGCGCGCCGGTGTTCGGTCCAGGCGGTGCCGTCCCACCAGCGTTCCTGGTGCGGGGCCGACGGGTCGCGGTACCAGCCGGGCGGAGGCGTCATGCTCATCCCGGCACTGTAGGACGCCACGTGCGGCGATCTACAGCGGTGTGACGTACGCCCCGGAGATCCCGCCGTCCACGAGGAAGTCGGTGGCGTTGACGAAGGAGGAGTCGTCGCTGGCCAGGAACGCGACGGCGGCGGCGATCTCCTCGGCCTCGGCGAAGCGCCCGAGGGGGATGTGCACGAGCCGGCGCGCGGCCCGCTCCGGGTCCTTGGCGAACAGCTCCTGGAGCAGCGGCGTGTTGACCGGGCCGGGGCACAGGGCGTTGACCCGGATGCCCTCCCGGGCGAACTGCACGCCCAGCTCCCGGGACATGGCGAGGACGCCGCCCTTGGAGGCGGTGTACGAGATCTGGCTGGTGGCGGCGCCCATGCGCGCGACGAAGGAGGCGGTGTTGATGATCGAGCCCCGGCCCTGACGCCGCATGTAGGGGAGGGCTGCCTTGCAGCACAGGTAGACGGAGGTGAGGTTGACCTCCTGGACACGCTTCCAGGCCTCCAGGCCGGTCTCCAGGATGGAGTCGTCGTCGGGCGGGGAGATGCCGGCGTTGTTGAAGGCGACGTCGACGCTGCCGTAGGTGTCGTACGCCGCCGCGAACAGCGCCTCGACCTGCCCGGGATCGGTGACGTCGGCCCTGACGAAGAGGCCGCCGGTCTCCTCGGCCGCCGCCTTGCCCCGGGTCTCGTCGACGTCGCCGCAGACGACGTGGGCGCCCTCGGAGGCGAGCCGGCGGGCGGAGGCGAGGCCGATGCCGCTGCCGGCCCCGGTGACGACGGCGGTACGGCCGACGAGCCTGCGGCAGACGACTGCCTCGGTGGCTTCGGTGGCTTCGGTGGCTTCGGTCACTGTGCGGGGCCCTCCGTGCTCGTCGGGACGTTGCTGAGGAAGACGTTCTTGGTCTCGGTGAAGGCGGTCAGCGCGTCCGGGCCCAGTTCGCGGCCCAGCCCGGACTGCTTGAAGCCGCCGAACGGCGTCCAGTAGCGGACGCTGGAGTGGGAGTTGACGGACAGGTTCCCGGCGCGCACGGCGCCCGACACGCGCAGGGCGCGGCCGAGGTCCCGGGTCCAGACCGAGCCGGACAGGCCGTAGTCGGTGGCGTTGGCCAGGCGGATCGCGTCGGCCTCGTCCTCGAAGGGCAGGACGACGGCGACGGGGCCGAAGACCTCCTCGACGGCCACGCGCGCGTGCGGGTCGACGCCGGTGAGGACGGTGGGCGGGAACCAGAAGCCGGGGCCGCCCTCGGGGGCCTTGCCGCGGATGCCGTCCGCGCCGTCGGGGACGTAGGAGCGGACGCGGTCGAGCTGGGCGCGGGAGATGAGGGGGCCCATGTCGGTGCTCTCGTCGGCGGGGTCGCCGACGCGGACGGCTTCGATCGCGGGGGCGAGGAGGCCGAGGAAGCGGTCGTGGACGTCGCGTTGGACGAGGATGCGGGTGCGGGCGCAGCAGTCCTGGCCGGCGTTGTCGAGGAAGGACAGGGGGGCGGCGGCAGCGGCGGCCTCCAGGTCGGCGTCGGCGAAGACGATGTTGGGACTCTTGCCGCCGAGTTCGAGGGTGACGGGCTTGAGGAGGGCCGCGCCCTTGGCCGCCACCCGCCGGCCCACGGCCGTCGACCCGGTGAAGACGATCTTCGCCACGCCCGGGTGTCCGACCAGCGCGTCGCCCGCGACCGGGCCGTGGCCCGGCAGCACCTGGAACAGGCCCTCCGGCAGTCCCGCCTCCAGGGCCAGTCCGGCCAGGCGCAGCGCGGTCAGCGGGGTCGTCTCGGCGGGCTTGAGGAGGACCGCGTTGCCGGCCGCGAGGGCGGGGGCGGTGCCCCAGGCGGCGATCGGCATCGGGAAGTTCCAGGGCGCGATGACGCCGACGACGCCGAGCGGTTCGAGGAGGGTCACGTCGAGCCCGCCGGCGACCGGGATCTGCCGTCCGGTGAGCCGCTCCACTCCCCCGGCGGCGTAGTCGAGCAGGTCGCGCACGTTGCCCGCCTCCCAGCGGGCGTTGCCGACGGTGTGCCCGGCCTCCGCGACCTCCAGCAGGGCCAGTTCCTCCAGGTGCTCGTCGACGACGGCGGCGAACCGGCGCAGCAGCCGGGCCCGGTCGCCGGGCGCGAGCGCGGCCCAGGCCGTCTGGGCGCGGGCGGCCCGTACGACGGCGGCGTCCACGTCGGCGGCGGACCTGGCGGGGACGGTCGCGAGGACCTCTTCGGTGGCGGGGTTCAGTACGCGCAGTTCGCCGGACGACTCGTCGGGCAACTCGTCGGACAACGGGGACCTCACAGGCGTTCGAAGGAGCGGCGCAGCTCCCAGTCCGTGACCGCGGCGTCGAAGGCGTCCTGTTCGACGCGCGCCATGTTGCGGTAGTGGGCGACGACCTCGTCCCCGAAGGCGGCCTTGGCGAGGGTGCTGTTCTCCCAGAGCTCGGCGGCCTCGCGCAGGGTGGTCGGGACGTGCGCGAAGTCGGCGGCGTAGGCGTTGCCCGGGCAGGGTTCGGGCAGCTCCAGGCGCTGTTCGACGCCGTGCAGGCCGGCCGCGACCATGCCGGCCACCGCGAGGTACGGGTTGACGTCGCCGCCAGGGAGCCGGTTCTCGAAGCGCAGGGAGCGGCCGTGGCCGACGACGCGCAGGGCGCAGGTGCGGTTGTCGTGCCCCCAGGCGACGGCGGTCGGGGCGAACGAACCGGGCTGGAAGCGCTTGTAGCTGTTGATGTTCGGGGCGTAGAGGAGCGAGAACTCCCGGAGCGCGGCGAGCTGTCCGGCGAGGAAGTGCCGCATGACGTCGGACATGCCGCCCTCCCGGTCGCCGGGCATGACGCTGTTCCCGTCGGCGTCCGTGAGGGAGAGGTGGACGTGGCAGGAGTTGCCCTCGCGCTCGTTGTACTTGGCCATGAAGGTGAGCGACATGCCCTCCTGGGCGGCGATCTCCTTCGCTCCGGTCTTGTAGACGGCGTGCTGGTCGCAGGTGACGAGGGCCTCGTCGTAGCGGAAGGCGATCTCGTGCTGGCCGGGGTTGCACTCGCCCTTGGCGGACTCGACGGTGAGGCCGGCGCCGGCCATCTCGTTGCGGATGCGGCGCAGCAGGGGTTCGACGCGGCCGGTGCCGAGCACCGAGTAGTCGATGTTGTACTGGTTGGCCGGTGTCAGGGCGCGGTAGTTCGCGTCCCAGGCCTGCTCGTAGGTGTCCCGGAAGACGATGAACTCCAGCTCCGTGCCGACCTGGGCCCGCCAGCCGTGTGCGGCGAGGCGGTCCAGCTGGCGGCGCAGGATCTGGCGGGGCGCGGCGAGCACCGGGGAGCCGTCGTCCCAGGCGAGGTCGGCGACGGCCAGGGCCGTGCCCTCGTTCCAGGGCAGGCGGCGCAGGGTGACCGGGTCGGGGCGCAGGGCGAAGTCGCCGTAGCCGCGGTCCCAGGAGGACATCGCGTAGCCGTCGACGGTGTTCATGTCGGTGTCGACGGCGAGGAGGTAGTTGCAGCCCTCGGTGCCGTGCTCCAGGACCTCGTCGAGGAAGAACCGGGCGGCGAACCGCTTGCCCTGCAGGCGTCCCTGCATGTCGGGGAAGGCCAGGACGACGGTGTCGATGTCACCGCCCGCGACCAGGGCGTGCAGTTCCCCGACCCCGAGCGGGGGTGTGCGGTCTGCCACGGAGGGGCCTCCTTCCGACCGGGCCCATAAGGTATTGCCGGGAACCATTGCTTGGGAAGGGGGCGCGACCGTATGCCGGAGGGGAACGGGGGGCGCGTGCCGGACCGGCTCGCGCCGGTGCTGCGGCCGGTGCGGGCCGGCAACGGCTTCGAGGAGGCGCTGGAGCAGATCCTCCAGGTGGTCCGCCTCGGCCTGGTGCCGGCGGGCGGACGGCTGCCGGCCGAGCGGGAGCTGGCGGGGCGGCTGGGGGTCAGCCGGGTGACGCTGCGCGAGGTCCTGAAGGTGCTCCAGGACCAAGGACTGCTGGAGGCCCGGCGCGGCCGCTACGGCGGCACGTTCGTGCTGCCCCGCCCGGACGCCGGCGGCGAGGACGAGCTGCGGCGCCGGATCGCCGGGGTCGATCTGGAGGACGTGCTGCGCTTCCGGGAGGTGCTGGAGGTGGGCGCGGCCGGGCTGTGCGCCGCGCACGGGCTGACGGACGGGCGGGCGACGCGGCTGCGGGCGGCCCTGGACGCCACGCGCGAGGCGCCGCTGACGGAGTACCGGCGGCTGGACACGATGCTGCACCTGGCCCTCGCGGAGCTGTCCGGCTCGCCGACGCTGGCCGCGCAGTACGCGGCCGTGCGGGCGAGCGTGAACGGCCTGCTGGACTGCATCCCGCTGCTGGTGCGCAACCTGGAGCACTCCCAGCGGCAGCACACCGCGCTCGTGGCGGCCGTGCTCGACGGGGACTCGGACGGGGCGCGGGAGATCATGCGGGAGCACTGCGCGGGGACGGCCGCGCTGCTGCGCGGGTTCCTGGCGTGAGCGTGCCGCCGCGAGGGCGTCACGTGCGCGGGCCGGACGGAAAAGGTATGGCAACGGTCCTTTACCGGGAGGTCGGATGGCCGGCAGACCACTGATCGGCGTCAGTACGTATCTGGAGTCCGGGGCGCGCTGGGGGGTGTGGGAGCTGGAGGCGGCGCTGCTGCCCGCCGGGTACCCGCGGCTCGTGCAACGGGCGGGCGGACTGGCCGCCATGCTCCCGCCGGACGCGCCGGAACATGCCGCCGCCACCGTCGCCCGCCTCGACGGCCTGGTGATCGCGGGCGGCCCCGACGTGGAGCCGGTGCGCTACGGCGCCGAGCCCGGCCCGCGCACGGGCCCGCCCGCACGCGCCCGCGACACGTGGGAGCTGGCGCTCATCGGCGCGGCCCTCGCGGCACGCGTCCCGCTGCTGGGCGTCTGCCGGGGCATGCAGCTGCTGAACGTCGCCCTGGGCGGCACGCTCGTGCAGCACATCGAGGGCCACGCGGAGGTGGTGGGCGTGTTCGGCGGCCACCCGGTCACGCCGGTGCCGGGGACCCGGTACGCCGGCATCGTGCCGGAGGAGACGTTCGTGCCGACGTACCACCACCAGGCGGTGGACCGGCTCGGCGCGGGTCTGATCGCCTCGGCGCACGCGGCGGACGGCACGGTGGAGGCGGTGGAACTGCCGCCCGCCGACGGCTGGGTCCTGGGCGTGCAGTGGCATCCGGAGATGGGCGAGGACACCCGGGTGATGCGGGCCCTGGTGGCCGCGGCGGGAGCCGTCGGCCCCGGCTGACCGGACCGTGCCCGCCGGGCGGGCCGTCCCGCCGTCCCGGTCCCGCCCCGCGGGCTCATCCCCGGGTCAGCGACAGCAGCCGCCGTGCCGGTCCCGTGGGGCGATGGCCCGTGGGCCATACGGCGCGCAGGTCGCGGGCCAGGGCGACGTCCGCCACGGGCACGCTGACCAGACGGCGTGTCGTGAGTTCCTCGCCGACGGCGAGTTCGCTGAGGACCGCCGGGCCGGCGCCGCCGACCGCGGCGGCCTTCACGGCGGTGGTCGACGACAGCTCGATCAGGGGACGGGCCAGGCCGCCGAGCGCCGCCTCGAGGACCTGCCGGGTGCCCGAGCCCTCCTCCCGCAGGATCAGCGGGGTCGCCGCCAGCTCCTCGGCGGCCAGGGGGCGGCGGCGCCGGGCCCACGGGTGGGTGGGTGCCGCCACGACGACGAGGCGGTCGTGGGCGATGACGGCGGAGTCCAGGCCCGCCGGGACGCTCACACCCTCCACGAACCCGAGGTCGGCCTCGTCGGCGAGCAGCCGCTCCGCCACGGCCGCCGAGTTCCCGGCGAGCAGCGACACGGCGGTGTCCGGCAGCTGGCCGCGCAGCGCCACCAGCCAGCCCGGCAGCAGATACTCGGCGATGGTCATGCTCGCCGCCACGCGCAGCCGCGAGTCCCGCCGGTCCCGCAGCGCCTGCGCGCCCGCGTCGAACGCCTCGGCCGCCTCCACGATCCGGCGCGCCCAGTCCGTGACCAGCGCGCCGGCGTCGGTGAGCCGGGAGCCGCGCGGCGAGCGGTCCACCAGGGCCACCCCCAGCCGGCGTTCCATCGAGCGGATGCGGCTGCTGGCGGCCGGCTGGGTGATGCCCAGCTCGCGCGCGGCGCCGCCGAGGCTGCCCAGCCGCGCCACCGCCAGCAACAGCTCCATGGCGCCGAGATCCGGCACCCGGTGCGAGAGCGAACCCGCCGCGTGCCGTCCCGGCTCGCCCTGACCGCCCTCCCCGCTGCCCCTGACGTTCCCGCTGGTCATAACTACAGCTTATGCCCTCATAGGAGCATGGCCCCTGGTCAGGGGCCTCGGGCGCCGAGACCGTAGGACCATGGTCACCGCAGCCCAGCCACTGTCCCCCGGCTCCGCCCCCGTGCGGCGTTTCCCGCCCGTCCGTCATCTCGGCCCGAACTGGTACGCGTGCGTCATGGGCACCGCCGCCGTCGGCACCGCGGGCGCCGCGCTCCCCTGGCACGTGCCCGGTCTGCGCGCCGTCTGCACCACCGTCTGGGCGCTGTCCCTGGCCCTGCTGGCGGCCCTGCTCGTGGCCCGGTCCCTGCACTGGCGGCACCACCGCGACCAGGCCCGCGCCCATCTGCTGGATCCGGCGGCGGCCCCCTTCTACGGCTGCCTCTCCATGGCCCTGCTGGCGGTCGGCGGCGGCGCCGTGACCGTCGGCCGGGACTGGACCGGCGAAGCGGCCGCGGTCGCCCTCGGCGCCGTGCTGTTCACCGCCGGTACGGCGACCGGGCTCGCGGCGGCGGTCGCCGTCCCGTACCTGATGGCCGTACGGCACCGGATCGAGCCGGGCCAGGCCGGCCCGGTGTGGCTGCTGCCGCTCGTCGCGCCGATGGTGTCCGCGGCCGTCGGCCCGCTGCTGGTCCCGCACCTGCCGCCGGGACAGCCCCGCGAGACGCTGTTGCTCGCCTGTGTCGCGATGTTCGGGCTGAGTCTGCTCGCGACGCTGGTGACGCTCCCGGTGATCCACGGGCGGCTGATCACGGGCGGCCCGCTGCCCCTCGCGCTCACCCCGACGCTGTTCCTGGTGCTGGGCCCGCTCGGGCAGTCCACGACCGCCGCGGGCAAGTTCGCGGACGTGGCGCCCGGCGTCCTGCCCGGCCCGTACGCCGAGGGGGTCGCCGTGTTCGCCGTCCTGTACGGCGTCGCGGTGATGGGCTTCGCTCTGATGTGGCTGGGCCTCGCCGCCGCGCACGTCGTGCGAGCCCGGCGCCGGGGCATGCGCTTCTCGATGACGTGGTGGTCGTTCACCTTCCCGGTGGGCACCTGTGTCACCGGTGCCGAGGCGCTGGCCCGGCACACCGGTCTGGTCGCCTACGACGTGCTCACCCTCGCCCTGTACGCCCTGCTCGTCGCCGCCTGGGCGGTCGCCGCCGCGCACACCGCGCGCGGTGTGGTCAGCGGCGCGCTGCTCCGAGGGCCGCGCCCAGCAGCCGGGGCGCCTCGGCCAGTGACGGCCCGTACCACGTGAGGCACCGTCCGTCGACGAGGGCGCAGGGCAGGCCGGGGAAGGCGTCCGGCCCGTCGTCGGCGGTGAAGCGGTACGGCTCGTCCGGCAGCACCACGACGTCCGGACGGGCCGCCCGCAGTTCCTCGACCGGGACCTTCGGATAACGCTCGGCGTGCCCGGCGTACAGGTGGTCGACGCCGAGGCGGGCGAGCACGTCACCGGCGAAGGTGTCGCGGCCCAGCACCGTCCAGGGCCGGCGCCAGACCGGTACGACGGCCGTGGCGCGGTGCTCCGGGGCGGGCAGCGCCGACCAGGCCTCCTGGGCCGCGTCCAGCCACCGGGGCCGGGACGGCGCGCCGCAGGCCGTCAGCACCCGGGTGAGTTCCGTGAATGCCTGCGCGACGGTGCGCACCTCGGTGACCAGGACCTCGGCGCCACCCGCGCGCAGGGCGTCCAGGTCGGGGGCCCGGTTCTCCTCCTCGTTGGCGAGCACCAGGTCGGGGGCGAGAGCGAGGATCCGCCCGACGTCCGGGTTCTTGGTGCCGCCGACCCGGGCGGCGTCGAGGCCGGCCGGGTGCGTGCACCAGTCGGTGGCGCCGACCAGGGCGCCGGGGACCGTGCGGGCCACGGACTCCGTCAGGGACGGCACCAGGGAGACGACCCTCACCGCGGCCTCACCGGCGCGGCCGGTCCCGTACGGCCTCGATGTGCTCGGCGACGGCGACGACGATCAGCCGCGTGTCGGGCACCGTCGCCCGCCAGCGGTGCCGTACCCCGCCGGTCAGGTAGAGGGTGTCGCCGCGTCCCAGCCGGTAGGCGCGCCCCTCGGCCTCGATCTCCACGGCGCCCTCGGCGACGAACATCAACTGGTCGTTGCGGTACTGCAGTTCCCGGCCGGCGTCGTGGTCGCCGGTGAACTCCGAGGCGTGCATCTGGTGGTGTCCGCGCACCAGGGACCGCACCCGGGGCGCGAGCTCGGGGTCGGGGTCCTCGGCCCGGACGACGTCCACGCTGCACGCGGGGTCGGCGGCGGCGAGCAGCTCCACGGCGGTGGTGCGCAGCGCGTCGGCCACCTTCTCCAGGGAACTCTGGCTGGGGCGGGCCCGGTCGTTCTCGATCTGGCTCAGGAAGGGCACGGACAGGCCGCTGCGCTCGGCGACGACGGCGAGCGTGAGCTCCAGGGTCCGGCGCCGTCGCCGTACGGCCGCGCCCACTCGAAGGTGCTGGTCTTTGTGGTCGCCCATCGCTCCGGCTCCCTCCTTCGCCCGTCGCCGTCGTACCGCCGTCCCGTGCCGGGGCGCCGTCCTCCTGTCCAAGGAGTTCTCTGCACCCTACGCATGTTCGGCAAACCGTTTCACGCGGCCGTCACATCGCTGTCACGGTGCGGTGGCCGCGACCTCACAGTTCGCGCCACGCGACGAGCCGCCCGCTCCGTATGTCGGGCGTCTTACCGGTTCAAGGCGCGGGCGACTCCGCGTGTTCCCGCCGGTCCGCCCCGCCCTCACCATCGGGGTTCGGGTGGTGGCATGGCGCTCCGTGGTTGTCCGGATCCTAACCATGTTCCGGCGGGAACGACCCGAGGGGTGGGTCCCCGCGCTTGTCGACAGCGCGGGAACCCACCCCTCGGGGGCGTTCGGCACGGGAGGCCGTACTACTGCGGGTCCGCCCGGGTCACTGCGGTGTCATCCGCCCGACCAGGTCCGGGTGCTCCTTCAGCCAGTCGGCCACCGCCTGCTCCTCGTGGCCCTGGCCGCGGTCCTTGATCTCGGCCTCCAGGCTGCCGAGCTCCTCCTCGCTCATGCGGAAGTTCTTGATCCACTCGGTGAGCTGCGGGTACTGCCCGGGGAACGCCTTGCTGGAGATGGTGCGGATCGTGTTGCCCTCGCCGAAGGCCTTGTGGGGATCCTTCAGCTTGGTCAGCCCGTACTCGCTGTACGCCCAGTGCGGTGACCACAGGGCGACGGCGACCGGCTCGTGCTTGGCGTAGGCCCGCTTGAGCTCGGCGAGCATCGCGGGCGTGGAGCCGTCGACGACCTCGTACTCCTTGTCGAGGCCGTAGGCCGGCATGACCTCGTCCTTGAGCAGCTGCATCTCGCCGGTGCCGGGCTCGATGCCGATGATCTTCCCGTCGAAGAGGCCGGCCCTGCCCTTGAGGTCCGCGAGGGACCTGACGTCCTTCACGTAGGAGGGGACGGCGATCTCCAGGGAGGTCGGCTGGTACCAGGTGCCCAGGTCGGTGAGCCTGTCCTTGTTCTTGTCCCAGTAGTTCTTCTGGGCGTGGGGCAGCCAGGCGTCGAAGTTGACGTCCAGATCGCCGGAGGCCAGACCGGTGTAGACCGGGCCGACGTCCATCTGCTTGAGGTTCAGCCGGTAGCCGCGCCGTTCCAGGACGTTCTTCCACAGGTAGGTGACGGCGACGTCCTCGTCCCAGGGGAACCAGGCGACGTCCACGGGACGCTTGGCCTCGGCCGGAGTGGCGCCGGTCCCGGAGGAGACCGGGGCCAGCTTGTCGACGACGCCGGGGTTGGCCTTCAGCCAGGCGCGGACGGCGTCCTGCTGCCCGCCCTTGCCGGCCTTGTTGATCTCGGCCTCCAGGCTGGTGAGCTGCTTCTCGGTCATCGAGAAGTTCTTCAGCCACTCGCCGACGACCGGGTTGTCGTCGGCGAAGCCCTTGCGGGACAGCGTGTGCACGCCGTCGCCCTTGCCCCAGGCGCCCTTCGGGTCCTCGAGCTTCTTCAGCTCGTAGTCGTTGTACGCCCAGTGCGGCGACCACAGCGTGGTGACGATCGGCTTCTGCTTGGCGTAGGCGCGCTTGAGCTCGGCGAGCATCGCGGGCGTGGAGCTGTCGACGACCTTGTACTCCTTGTCGAGGCCGTACTCCTTGAGCACCTTGCTCTTCAGCAGGGCCATCTCGCCGGCGCTGGCCTCGATGCCGGTGATCCTGCCACCGAAGAGGCCGGCCTTGCCCTTGAGGTCCTCGAGGGAGTTGACGTCCTTCATGTACGCCGGGACGGACAGCTCCAGGGACGTCCGGTCGTACCAGGCGCCGAGGTCGTCGAGCTGCTTGCCGTACTTCTTCCAGTACTGCTCGTGCGTGGTCGGCAGCCAGGCGTCGGTCTGGAAGTCGACGCTGCCCTGGGCGAGCGAGGTGTAGAGCGGTCCGGCCTCGAACTGCTTGACGTCGACCTGGAAGCCGCGCCGTTCGAGGACCTCCTTCCACAGGAAGGTGGAGGCGACGCCCTCGTCCCAGGGGATGTAGCCGATGCTGACCTTCTTGCCCTGGCCGACGTTCTTGTCGGAGGCCACGGCGGGGGCGCCGCCGTCGCCTCCGCCGAAGACGCCCATGCCGCCGGCCACCAGCGCGAGGATCACGACGCCGACGGCGGCGACCTTGGGGTGGGGCCGGTAGGACCAGATCCTCAGGCCCTGCGCGCCGCGGGCCCTGGCGGCGGCGCGCCGGCCGAGCGGGGAGACCTGGGTGCCCAGGGCACTGGTCATGCGGTCCAGGTAGATCGCGAGGATCACGATGGCGACACCGGCCTCGGAGCCGAGGCCCACGTTGAGCTGGCCGATGGCCTCGTTGACGTCGCCGCCGAGGCCGCCGGTGCCGACCATGCCGGCGATCGCGGCCATGGACAGGCCGAGCATGATGACCTGGTTGACGCCCGCCATCACCGTGGGCAGGGCCAGCGGGAGCTGGACGCGCAGCAGGGTGTTGCGGGGCGTGGTGCCGAAGGCCTCGGCGGCCTCGACCAGTTCCTTGTCGACCTGCCGGATGCCCAGCTCGGTCATGCGCACACCCGGGGCGAGCGCGAAGATCAGGGTGGCGACGATGCCCGCGGAGGCGCCGGTGCCGAAGAACAGGATCGCCGGGATGAGGTAGATCATCGCGGGCAGCGTCTGCATGAAGTCCAGCACGGGCCGGACGATGCCGCTGACCCGGTCGGAGCGGGCCGCCCAGATGCCCACGGGCACCGAGACCACCAGGGCGATGATCGTGGCCACGAGGACCAGCGCCAGGGTGACCATCGCGTTCTCCCACAGCTCCATGGAGACGATGAACGCCAGTCCGAGGAACGTGAGGACACCGGCGACCGTGCCGCGCAGCCAGAAGGCGATGACCGCGAAGATGCCGGCGAGCAGCAGCGGTTCGGGGGCCTGGAGGACGGCGTTGATGCCGTCGTAGGTGCCGGTGAAGACCGTCTTGAAGAAGTCGAAGAGCCACGCGACGTGCGCGAGCAGCCAGTCGACAGCGCTGTTGACCCAGTCGCCGAGCGGGATCCTAGGCACGGGACATCACCTTCTCCGGGCCCTTCTCGCGCGGCGTGGCGCAGGTGCCGGCCCCGCCCTTCTCCTCGCCCAGGAAGGCGACGAGGCGCCGGGCCGGGACGACGCCGACGAGCCGGTCGTCGGCGTCGAGGACCGCCACGGGGTGCGGGACCCGGGCGCTGATCGCGCACAGTTCGGTGAACGGCGTGTCGGGCGTGGCCGTCTCGCAGTCGCAGTCGGCCTCGTCGCCGCTCAGGTCGGTGTCCATGACGGAACCGGCGGTGAGCACGCGGGAGCGGTCGACGTCCTGGGTGAAGGAGGCGACGTAGTCGTTGGCGGGGCGCATGAGGATGTCCTGCGCGGTGCCTGTCTGCACGATGCGGCCGTCGCGCATGACGGCGATGCGGTCGCCCAGGCGCATGGCCTCGTTGAGGTCGTGGGTGATGAAGACGATGGTCTTCTTCAGGGTCTTCTGGAGCTCGATCAGCTGGTCCTGCATGTCACGGCGGATCAGCGGGTCGAGGGCGCTGAACGACTCGTCCATCAGCAGCAGGTCGGCGTCGGTGGCGAGCGCGCGGGCCAGGCCGACACGCTGCTGCATACCGCCGGACAGCTCGTCCGGCCACGACTTCTCCCAGCCGGCCAGGCCGCACAGGGCGAGCGCCTCGTCGGCGCGGCGTTCGCGCTCGGCGCGGGGCACGCCCTGCACTTCGAGGCCGTAGGCGGCGTTGTCGCGGACGCTGCGGTGGGGGAAGAGCGCGAAGTGCTGGAAGACCATGCTGATCTTCTTGGAGCGGACCTCGCGCAGCTGTCGCCCGCTGATCTCGGTGAGGTCCTGACCGCCGAAGCGGACGTGCCCGGCGGTCGGCTCCAGCAGGCCGTTGAGCATGCGCAGCAGCGTGGACTTGCCGGACCCGGAGAGCCCCATGACGACGAAGATCTCGCCGGGCTCCACGGTGAAGGAGGCGTCGATGACGGCGGCCGTGACGCCGTCGGCGCGCAGTTCCTCCCGGTCGGCCGACTTGCGCAGTCGTTCGACCGCCTGGTCCGGTTTTCTGCCGAACACCTTGTACAGATGTTCGGCCTCTAGCCTCGCTGACACGCTTACCTCTTGGCTCGGGGGCAGGGACAGGGATACGAAGCCTGACTAACAGTTGAACGAATCAACCAGCTACGACCCGGCTGCGCGCCTGCCCCGAACGCCCCGACCCAAACTCAGGAGTGACCCGGCTCACACCCCCTCCCCCGCTCCCCCGCACGACCTGCGGCATGATGCGGGGCGTGACCGGACGACTGATGCTCCTCGACACCGCATCCCTCTATTTCCGCGCCTACTTCGGCGTACCGGACTCCGTGAAGGCCCCCGACGGCACACCGGTGAACGCGGTGCGCGGACTCCTCGACTTCATCGACCGCCTGGTGAAGGACCACCGCCCCGACCACCTGGTCGCCTGCATGGACGCCGACTGGCGTCCGCACTGGCGGGTGGAGCTGATCCCCTCCTACAAGGCGCACCGCGTCGCCGAGGAACGCCCGGCGGGCCCGGACGCCGAGGAGGTGCCCGACACGCTGTCCCCGCAGGTGCCGGTCATCGAGGCCGTCCTCGACGCGCTCGGCATCGCCCGCGTCGGTGTGCCCGCGTACGAGGCGGACGACGTGATCGGCACGTACACCGCCCGCGCGAAGGGACCGGTGGACATCGTCACCGGCGACCGGGACCTCTACCAGCTCGTCGACGACGCCCGCGGGGTGCGCGTGCTCTACCCGCTCAAGGGCGTCGGCACGCTCCAGCTCACCGACGAGGCGGTCCTGCGCGAGAAGTACGGCGTCGACGGCCGCGGGTACGCCGATCTGGCGCTGCTGCGCGGCGACCCGAGCGACGGCCTGCCGGGCGTGGCCGGCATCGGCGAGAAGACGGCCGCCAAGCTGCTCGCCGAGTTCGGGGACCTCGCCGGGATCCTCGCGGCGGTCGACGATCCGGCGGCGAAGCTCACGCCCTCGCAGCGCAAGCGGCTGACCGAGGCCCGGCCGTACCTCGCGGTCGCCCCCAAGGTCGTCCGGGTCGCCGACGACGTCCCGCTGCCGGACGTCCCCACCGCGCTGCCGCACACCCCGCGCGACCCCGCGGCACTGGAGGAACTGGCGGCCCGCTGGGGCCTGGGCGGATCCCTGCGGCGACTGCTGGCGACGCTCGCCGCCTGAGCGTGCCGCCGTGCGCGGGCCGTGCCCGCGCACGGAATCAGCCCCCCGGCGAGGGGAAGCCGTACGGTGCGCCCGGGGACTCGGACAGTTGTGGGCACCGAGGTCCCGACTGGGACAGGGATGCTAGGTTAGGTAAACCTAACTCAGGGACTGGGAGGCCGTCATGGCAGAGCGTCCGGGCCGCAGGCCGCGCACGCCGCACACCGCGCAGGTCGTCCGCACCGAGCGGCTGACCCCGCACATGCAGCGCGTGGTCCTCGGCGGTGAGGGACTCGCCGGGTTCTCGGCGGACACCTGTACCGACCACTACGTGAAGCTGCTGTTCCCCGCCGAGGGCGTGACCTATCCGGAGCCCTTCGACCTGGAGCGGATCCGCGAGGAGTTCCCGCGCGAGCAGTGGCCGGTGACCCGGACCTACACGGTGCGCCAGTGGGACGCCGAGCACCGCGAGCTGGTCCTGGACTTCGTGATCCACGGTGACGAGGGGCTGGCCGGGCCCTGGGCGCAGCGCGTCCGGCCGGGCGAGACCGTCCGCTTCATGGGCCCCGGCGGCGCCTACGCCCCCGACCCGGCCGCCGACTGGCATCTGCTCGCGGGCGACGAGAGCGCGCTGCCCGCGATCGCCCGGTCCCTGGAGTCGCTGCCCGACGGCGCCCGCGCGTTCGCCTTCGTCGAGGTCGAAGGCCCCGAGGAGGAGCAGAAGATCGACTCCGCCGTGGAGGTCGTCTGGCTGCACCGCGGTGACCGTCCGGTGGGCCGGGCCCTGGTCGAGGCCGTGCGCGGTCTGGACTTCCCCGAGGGCCGGGTGCACGCGTTCGTGCACGGCGAGGCGGGCTGCGTGAAGGAGCTGCGCAGGCTGCTGCGGGTGGAGCGGGAGATCCCGCGCGAGGACCTGTCCATCTCCGGCTACTGGCGGCTCGGCCACGACGAGGACGGCTGGCAGGCGTCCAAGCGGGAGTGGAACGCCCGCGTCGAGGCGGAGCAGGAGGGCGGCGCGTCGGCCGCGTAGGGTTCGGCGCGATCCCTCGCAGGCCCCGCGCGCCGGTACGGCAGGGCTCGGCGCTCACCCGTCGGCCGTGACCCCGGCCGCACGGGCCGCCCGGCCCCGCCCCGGTGCAGCGGTCCGCGCAGCCGCCACCACCGCGGCACGCCGGGCACCGCACACGGCACTTCAGCGCCGGGCACAGCACCCGGGGGCCGGCATCCGCGCCGGCCGCGCGACGGCCCCCGCCCCGTCCCGCGCGTCCCCGGCGTACGGCACCGGCGGCCGGAGCGCCCCGTCTCAGTCGCCGCGCACGCGCGCGTGCAGGTGCATGTCGTGCCAGCCGTCGGGGTGGAGCGCGGCCCGTCGTTTGGTGCCCTCCAGGGCGAATCCGGTCTTCCGCGCGACGCGGCAGGACGCCTCGTTGGCCACCGAGTGGAGAAGTTCCAGCCGCTGGAAGCCGATCTCGTCCAGGGCCCAGCGGGCGAGCGCGGCCGTGGCGCGCGGGGCGACGCCCCGGCCGCGGGCCGCCGCCGTCGTCCAGTAGGCGACCTCGGCGACCCCGTCGCCGAGCACCACCTCCCGCAGCGCCACCCGGCCCAGGAGCGTGTCGGCCACCGCGTCGGCGACCGCCCACTGCGGCTCCTTCTCCTGCTCCCAGGCCCGCTGCCACTCGGCGATCCAGCCGCGCACCTCCTCCTCGGAGTCGGCGGCACGGATGTGCCACCGGTGCATCGCCGGGTCCTGGAAGGCGGCGTGGACGGCGGGCGCGTCCTCGGCGCGCCACGGGCGCAGGACCAGACCGTCACCGGCCGGGATCACGGGCTGCGCGGTGGAGGAGAGGGTGCCGGGCGCGAGGACGGGGCTCGTCAGGTAGGGCATGACCGGCATCCTGCCCGTGCCTCCGGTGTCCGGACCACCCGTTTCCCGCGGTCCTGGCCCGCCTCGTACGCTGGCACCCGATGAGACGCCGTACGCCTCCCCCGCCCTCGCCCCTCCCCCAGCGCCACGGGGTGGACCCGGTGCGGGTGCGACTGCCCGCCGCCGGGCCCTGGGCCACGGTCCGCGAGCACCTGGTGGAACGGCTGTCCGGCGCGGGCGCCGGCACGGTGGACGGCATGTTCGACGCGGGCCGGATCGTCGGGGCCGACGGACGGGCGGTGGCGGCGGACGCGCCGTACGAGCCCGGGATGTACGTCTGGTTCCACCGCGACCTGCCGCCCGAGGCGCCGGTGCCGTTCCCGCTGGAGATCGTGTACCGCGACGAGCACATCGTCGTCGCCGACAAGCCGCACTTCCTGGCCACCACCCCGCGCGGCGGCCACGTCGCCGAGACCGCGCTCGCCCGGCTCCGCCGCGAACTGGGCATCCCCTCGCTCGCCCCCGCGCACCGCCTGGACCGGCTCACCGCCGGACTGGTGCTGTTCACGGTCCGCCCCGAGGAGCGCGGCGCCTACCAGTCGCTGTTCCGCGACCGGCGGGTGCGCAAGGAGTACGAGGCCCTCGCTCCGTACGACCCCGCGCTCGCCCTGCCCCGGACCGTACACAGCCGGATCGTGAAGGAGCGCGGGGTCCTGACCGCCCGTCAGGTGGAGGGCGAGCCGAACGCCGTGACCCGCGTCGAGCTGACCGGGCACCGCGGCCCGGACCCGGCGGGCGCTCCGGCGCTGGGGCGGTACCGGCTGGTGCCCGCCACCGGGCAGACCCACCAGCTGCGCGTGCACATGAACGCGCTCGGCGTGCCGATCCTCGGCGATCCCCTCTATCCCGAGGTGGCCCCGCCCGCGCCGGCCGGTGACTTCCGGCGCCCGCTGCAACTGCTGGCGCGGGAGCTGGCGTTCACCGACCCGGTCACGGGGCGCGCGCACCGGTTCCTGAGCGGACGGTCCCTCGGGGCGTGGGCGGCGTACGGGGAGTGGTCCGGCCGTCAGTAGCCGCGCCACCAGAGCAGGAAGCGCTGCCAGGCCCCCTGGGGGCGGGCCGGCGCCGTCGGCTCGGGCGGCGCGGCCGTCGCCGCTGGAGCGGGGGGCGCGGCCGTCGCCGCGGTGGCGGCGGACGCGGGTTCCGGTGCCGGCGGCGGGGTGCCGACGTGCCAGGCGGAGCGCTGCTGCGGCTCGTCGGTGTGGCTCGGCCGCTGGTTCACGTCCTGCTGCGGCCGCGGTTCGAACCGCACCGGCAGTTCCACCAGGTGGCGTGACGCGATCGACGACCGCCAGACGAGTTCGTCCTCGTCGCAGTCGAGCCGCACGTCCGGCAGCCGCATCAGCAGCGCGTCGATGCCGGCGTCCGCGATGGCCCGCCCGATGTCCTGACCGGGACACTCGTGCGGGCCGCCGCCGAAGGCGAGGTGGGCGCGGTTGCCCTGCATGCTCGCGTCCAGGTCGGGACGGATGCGCGGGTCGACGTTGCCCGGTGCGATGCCGAACAGCAGTCCGTCGCCCGCGCGGATGCGCTGACCGCCCAGTTCCGTGTCCTGCTTGGCGAAGTAGGCGAAGACCGTGCTGAACGGCGGTTCGTCCCACAGGGACTGCTCGACCGCCTCGGGCACCGTCATCTGGCCGCCGCTGAGCTGGGCGCGGAAGCCCGGGTCGGTGAGCACGACGCGCAGCACGTTGCCGATGAGGTTGACGGTCGCCTCGTAGGCGGCGAGCAGGACCAGCCGCAGGTGTTCCCTGACCTCGTCGTCGGTGAGTCCGGCCGGGTGGGTGACGAGGCGGCCGGCGATGTCGTTCCCGGGCTCGGCCCGGCGGGCGGCGGTGAGCCGTCCCAGGGCTTCCATGACGTAGGCGTGGCTGGCGATGGCGGTCTCGGTGCCCTTGAGCGTGTCGCGGGCGGCCTCCACCATCCGGTCGTTGTACTCCTCCGGCATGCCGAGGAGCTCGCACATCACGCCCATCGGCAGGTGCTCGGCGAACTGGCCGACGAGGTCGGCGCGACCCTCCTCGCAGAACCGGTTGACGAGGCGCTGGGTGTGCCGCGTGATGTGCCGGCGCAGCCCCCGGTAGTCGATCTCGGACATGGCCCCGGTGACCGCGCCGCGCAGCCGCTTGTGCTCGTCGCCCTCGGCGTGCGAGCAGATCGGCTGCCAGGCGATGTGCGGCATGAGCGGATGGTCCGGTTTGACCATGCCCTCGTTGAGCGGGGTCCAGATGCGGCTGTCGCGGGAGAACTGGGCGGGGGTGCTCACCATGTGCAGGTTCTCGGCGTGGCCGAGGACCACCCACATCGGCACGTCGTCGTGGAGCAGCACCGGCGCCACCGGCCCGTACCGGTCGCGCAGCCGCTCGTAGAGCTCGTCCAGGTCGTCCGCCTCGTCGAGGCGGTGCAGTCCGCCCGGCCCGAGGCCGTGCGCGGGGCAGCCGGGGGGCGGGCCGGCCAGGGGGTCGCCCGGTGCGGTCGGGGCATGGCGTTCAGGCGTCACAGTGTCGCTCCGCGGAGAAGGTCAGGAGGTCGAGGAGGGAAGGGTGCGGGGTCAGGTGAGCGCGCCCTTCACGGCGAGGGAGTGCAGGAAGCGCATCAGCGTCATCAGGACGTCCCGGCTGGAGGCCCGGCGCCGTACGTCGCAGTCGAGGATGGGGATCTCCTCGGGCAGGTCGAGCGCGGCGCGCAGCTCCGCCACCGGGTAACGGGGCGCGTCGGGGAAGGAGTTGACGGCGACCACGAAGGGCACTCCGCGCTCCTCCAGCCGCCCCATGACGTCGAAGCTGACCTCGAGCCGGCGGGTGTCCACCAGCACCACCGCGCCGAGCGCGCCCTCGAACAGGCCGTTCCACAGGAACCAGAAGCGCTCCTGTCCGGGCGTGCCGAACAGGTACAGCACCAGTTGGTCGGTGATGCTGATGCGGCCGAAGTCCATGGCGACGGTGGTGGCGGTCTTGGAGGGGGAGCCGTAGTTGTCGTCCACGCCGATGCCCGCCTGGGTCATCGTCTCCTCCGTGGTCAGCGGCCTGATCTCGCTGACCGAGCCGACCATGGTGGTCTTGCCGACCCCGAAGCCGCCCACGATGACGATCTTCACGGCGGCCTCGGCCGTGTGCGGCAGCCGGTCCTCCGTCCGTGGGCCCGGAATCGTGTCAGAGCTTTTGAAGTCCATGCATCACCGCTTCGAGAAGGGATCGGTCGGCGACCTTCTGTCGGACGATCGGGGCGCGGGCCTGCACCAGCTCCGCCGTCAGCAGGTCGGTGAGCAGCACGGTCACCACGCTGAACGGCAGGCTCAAGTAGGCCGACAGCTCGGCTACGGACAGGGGTGCGGCGCACAGCCGCAGCAGGGCCGCCTGTTCGGGCGTGGCGGACACCGGCGGGTCGGCGCGGGCCACGATCAGCGTGACCAGGTCGATGTCGGCGCGCTCGCCGCCTGTGTCGCCGCCGATGACGAAGAGCCGCTCGGGGTTGCGGAGTTCGCCTTCTTTCGGCGGCGGGCTCGGCGCGGACGGGGCCTGGCCGGGGGATCGCCTCTGGCGTCGCGGAGGAGTCATACGGTCTGCCCGGTGCGCCGTGCGGGACTGGTCAGGTGGGGTCCGATGCGGGCGACGAGGTCGGCCATGCTGAGACTCATCCGGCCGGGTTCGCAGCGGACGTCGGAGAGCACGGCGAGGAAGGCGTTGGGACC
Organism: Streptomyces sp. NPDC093586; assembly: GCF_044764905.1. NCBI lineage: Bacteria > Bacillati > Actinomycetota > Actinomycetes > Kitasatosporales > Streptomycetaceae > Streptomyces > Streptomyces sp. NPDC093586. The sequence continues at coordinate 116,719 of NZ_JBIWJA010000021.1, forward strand.
GGCGGCCATCAGGTAGAAGTAGCCGCCGTTCATCTCGATGATGACCATCTTCATCTCGCCGTCGCTGGTGGGGATCTCCTGGGCGACGGCGCCCGCGAGGCTCTGCAGGCCGGCGCAGGCGGCGGCGACCCGGTCGGCGGCGTCCGGGTCACCGGAGTAGCGGGCGATGCGCAGGCCGTCGGCGGAGAGCACCACGATCATCTCGATGCCCGGGACGCCGTCGTAGAGGTCCCTGAGCATCCAGTCGAACTTGCCCTGCTGTTCGATCACTTGAGGTTCCCCTCGTCGTCGGCCGGGGCGCCGGCCGGCTGGTCGCTGGACTGCTGGTGGGCCTGGGTCAGGCCCGGATGCTGCTTGAGGCCCTCCCAGAAGGCCTCGACCCACTGCCCCGGCGGGGTCGCGGCGGCCGGCTCGGGCTCGGGAGCGGCCGGGACGCCGTTTCGGGCCCGCTCGGCGGCCTCGCGCGCCTCGCGCTCGGCCTCTTCGCGCTCCCAGGCCGCCTGCTCGGCGAGCCGCTGGCTGAGCGGTGTCCTGACGCGGCTGCGGCGCTGCGGGAGGCCGCCCGCCGTCCACTCGGTGACCTCGGGGACGTCGTCCTCGAGCGAGACCGTGGCCGGGATGCGCGGGCTGGTGGGGCGGCGCTTCTTGGGCCTGCGCTGGGGGCCGGGAAGGGCGTCGGGTCCCGGGGTGGGGATCGAGGTCGCGCCGATACCGTGGGCGAGCCCGACGCCGGGCTCGGTGGTCATCATCGTGCTGGGCACGATGAGGATGGCGCGGACCCCGCCGTACGCGGAGGCCCGCAGCGAGACGTCCATGCCGTACTGCGTGCACAGCCGGCCGACGACGGACAGGCCGAGGCGCGGGTGCTGGCTGAGGTCCTGCACGTCGGTGCCGCGCTTGGCGTCCTCGAGCAGGCCCTCGATGCGGGCGCGGGACTCCTCGCTGAGGCTGACGCCGGCGTCCTCGATCTCGATGCACACGCCGCTCTGCACCTCGGTCGCGGTGACGTGCACCTTGGACCCGGGCGGCGAGTAGCGGGTGGCGTTGTCGAGGAGTTCGGCCGCGGCGTGGATGACCGGCTCGACCGCGGTGCCCTTGATGTTGACCTTGGCGATGGAGGCCAGGTTGATCCGGCGGTACTCCAGGATGCGGGACATGGCACCGCGCAGCACGCTGTAGAGCGCGACCGGGTCGGGCCACTGGCGTCCGGGCCGGCCGCCGCCGATGACGGAGATGGAGTCGGCGAGGCGGCCGATCAGCGCGGTGCCGTGGTCGATGCGCAGGAGGTCGTCGAAGACCTCGGGGTTGCGGCCGTGGTCCTCCTCCATCTCGCGCAGTTCCTTGTTCTGCTGGTGGACGATCGCCTGGACGCGACGGGCGATGTCGACGAAGGAGCGCTCGGCGGACTCGCGCATGGCGTCCTGGTGGTCGATGATCGCGCACACCGCGCGGATGAGGCGGCGCTGGGGTTCGCCGAGGTCGGCGTAGGACGGGTCGAGTTCGTGCAGGTGTTTCATCACCTCGTTGGGGGTGTTCCCCCGGCGCATGTAGCGCACCGCGGCGGGCAGGATCTCGTCGCCGATGCGGGCCATCTCCTCGTGGTGGCCCGCCACCCGCCGTTCCAGGTACGCGCTGTGCCGGGCGTGTTCGGCGCGCACGTCCCGCAGGGTGCGGCCCCGGCGTACCGCTTCGGCCGCCGTCGCGATCACCAGCAGTGTGGCGACGGCGCCGCACCAGCCGACGGCGAGCCGGGCCGGTTCCGTCACCAGGGCGACGGCGGCCCCTGAGGCCGCGGCCATCAGTACGGCGGGGAGCAACAGCGTGCGCGCGTACGGAAGTTCACGGCGCCCTGGAGGGGAATCGACACTCACCATGTAGGCCCTCTGAAAAGGAGTCGGCGGGGACGGGGGAGCTTGCGGGGGGTACGCCTGGGAGTTACCGGAACCTTCGACGCATAGGGAACAAATGCGCGAATTCACCTCAACTCGGTGCGCTGCGGGCGAGCTTAGTCCGAGCGGATCATCGCCGCGTCATATTCGGCATGCACCTGAAACGAACACGGGGACTGGGATACCCTCGAGCCCATTTGCACGCTGGGGAGTCATTCGAGCACCTGGAGTAAGGACGCCCGGGTGCGCGAGGGACACGCACCGTGATGAGGGTCCGTCACGCCGGGGCCCTGGACGCGCGAAGGCCCGGCACGGCGCGGGCCGCCCCCGTGTGCGGGGGACGGGCCGTGCCGTGCCGGGCCGGTGAGGTACCGCTCAGCCCACGGACGAGTAGGCGACCACTCCGCGCAGCAGCCCGTCGACCGCCTTGCGCGCGTTCTTCGGGACCGTCGAGCCCTCGCGGGGCGCGGCCGCGGCGATCTGGCCGAGGACGTCGATGACCTGCTTGCACCAGCGCACGAAGTCGCCGGCCGGCATCTCCGCCTCGCGCAGCACCTCGTCGAGACCCTTGCCGGACGCCCACTCGTACGCGGCCCAGGCGAAGCCGAGGTCGGGCTCGCGCTGGCCGACGCCCTCGGTCTGGCTGATCCGGAACTCCTCCTCCAGGGCGTCCAGCCGTCCCCAGATGCGCACCGTCTCGCCGAGCGCCGCCTTGGCCTTGCCCGAGGGCACCTTCGGCGCCATCGCGTCGTCGGCGACCCGCGACTCGTAGACCAGCGCCGAGACGCAGGCGGCGAGTTCGGCCGGGGAGAGTCCCTCCCAGACGCCCTCGCGCAGGCACTCGCTGGCGAGCAGGTCGAGTTCGCCGTACAGCCGGGCGAGCCGCTTGCCGTGCTCGGTGACCTCGTCGCCGCGCAGGTAGTCCATCTCGGTCAGCAGGGCGACGATGCGGTCGAAGGTGCGGGCGATGGTGTTCGTCCGTCCCTCGATCCGCCGCTCCAGCTGGGAGGTGTCCCGCAGCAGACGGTGGTAGCGCTCGGCCCAGCGGGCGTGGTCCTCGCGGTCGTCGCAGCCGTGGCAGGGATGGGCGCGGATGGCCTTGCGCAGCCGGGCGATCTCCCGGTCGTCGGCCGCCTGGGCCCGCTTCTTGCGGGCCCGCTCCGGCGGGATGTGCCCCGCCTTGGTGCGCAGCGCGGAGGCGAGGTCCCGGCGGGACTGCGGCGAGCGCGGGTTGAAGGACTTCGGGATCCGCATCCGCTCCAGCGCCTCGACCGGCACCGGGAAGTCCATCGACGCCAGCCGCTTGACCTGCCGCTCGGCGGTGAGCACCAGCGGGCGCGGCCCGTCGTGGTGCTCGAAGCCGCGGTGACCGTTGGAACGTCCGGCGGGCAGGCCCGGGTCCAGCACCAGGGCGAGACCGGCGTACTTGCCCGTCGGGACGTGGATGACGTCGCCCGGCTTCAGCTTCTCCAGCGCCACGGCGGCCTCGGCGCGCCGCTGGGCGACGCCCTGCCGGGCCAGCTCGGTCTCGCGGTCCTTCAGCTCGCGGCGCAGCCGCGCGTACTCGTCGAAGTCGCCGAGGTGGCAGGTCATGGAGGCCTTGTAGCCCTCCAGCCCCTCCTCGTTGCGCTGGACCTGCCGGGAGATCCCGACCACCGACTTGTCGGCCTGGAACTGCGCGAAGGAGGTCTCCAGCAGCTCCCGCGAGCGGTGCCGGCCGAACTGCTCGACCAGGTTGACCGCCATGTTGTACGACGGCCGGAAGCTGGAGCGCAGCGGGTACGTGCGGGTGCCGGCGAGACCGGCGAGGTGCTCGGGGCTCATGCCGCGCTGCCACAGCACGACGGCGTGGCCCTCGACGTCGATGCCGCGCCGGCCGGCCCGGCCCGTGAGCTGCGTGTACTCGCCGGGGGTGATGTCGGCGTGCTGCTCGCCGTTCCACTTGACCAGCTTCTCCAGCACCACCGAGCGAGCGGGCATGTTGATGCCGAGGGCGAGGGTCTCGGTGGCGAAGACGGCCTTGACCAGGCCGCGCACGAAGAGCTCCTCCACGACCTCCTTGAAGGTCGGCAGCATGCCCGCGTGGTGGGCGGCGATGCCCCGCTCCAGTCCCTCCAGCCACTCGTAGTAGCCCAGGACGTGCAGGTCCTCGGCGGGGATGGAGGCGGTGCGCTCCTCCACGAGGGCGCGTACCTTCGCGCGCGCCTCGTCGTCGTTGAGCCGCAGTCCGGCGTACAGGCACTGCTGGACCGCGGACTCGCAGGCTGCGCGGCTGAAGATGAACGTGATCGCGGGCAGCAGGCCCTCGGCGTCGAGCCGCTCGATGACCTCGGGCCGGCCCGGCGTCCAGATGCGGGAGCGCTGCCGGCGCTCGCGTTCGCGGTCGGCCTCGCGCATGTGCCGGCCGCGGCGGCGATCCTGGTACGAGGGGCGGGTCGCCTCCATGCGCGCCATGCGCATGAGGTCGGGGTTGACGGCCTTCTTGTGGCCCTCGCCCTCCTCGAACAGGTCGTACATGCGGCGCCCGGCCAGCACGTGCTGGAACAGCGGCACCGGACGGTGTTCGGAGACGATCACCTGGGTGTCGCCGCGCACCGTGTCCAGCCAGTCGCCGAACTCCTCGGCGTTCGACACGGTCGCCGACAGCGACACCAGGGTCACCGACTCGGGGAGGTGGATGATCACTTCCTCCCACACGGCGCCGCGGAAGCGGTCGGAGAGGTAGTGCACCTCGTCCATCACCACGTAGCCGAGGCCCAGGAGGGTCTGCGAGCCCGCGTACAGCATGTTCCGCAGGACCTCGGTGGTCATCACGACCACCGGGGCGTCGGAGTTCACGCTGTTGTCGCCGGTGAGCAGACCCACCCTGTCGGCGCCGTAGCGGCGGCACAGGTCGGCGTACTTCTGGTTCGACAGGGCCTTGATGGGTGTCGTGTAGAAGCACTTCTTGCCCTGCTGGAGGGCGAGGTGGACGGCGAACTCGCCGACGATCGTCTTGCCGGAACCGGTGGGCGCGGCGACCAGCACGCCCTTGCCGGCCTCGAGCGCCTGGCAGGCCTCGATCTGGAAGGGGTCGAGGCCGAAGTCGTACATCTCGCGGAAGGACGCGAGCGCGGTGGCCTGCTCGGCAGCGCGCTGACGGGCTGCCGCGTACCGCTCGGCCGGGGAGAGATCCTCTGTCATCGTACTTTCGAGCGTACCGGGCCCCGCTGACATCGGGACGATCTTTATCCGGGCCCGGCCCCGGGCCCCGGCGTGCCGGCAGCCGGCGGGGACACGCCGAGGGGCCGGACGGTCCTCCGTCCGGCCCCTCGCGCACACCGCCGCCGGGGTCAGGTCACGTCGTCGTAGCCGTTGTACCGGGCCGACGGGGTGCCGTCGGCCCCGCTCGCCTGCTGGGGCAGGGCCCGCGACGCCGTCACGGGCTCGATCTCGCCGACGGGTTCCGGGGTGAGGTCGAGCGGCGACGCCTCGTCGTCGTCGAGTTCGGCGTCGGGATCGGCACGGCGCCGGCGCCTGTCGTTGAGCACGGAGAACCCGACCGCCAGGAAGTACAGGACGACGATCGGTCCCGCGAGCGCGATCATGCCGACGGGGTCGGTGGTGGGCGTCGCCACGGCGCCGAAGACGAAGACGCCCATCACGACGCCACGCCACCAGCCGGCCATCCTGCGGCCGGTGACGGCACCGGCGACATTGAGCATGACGAGCACCAGGGGGAGCTCGAAGGCACCGCCGAAGATCAGGATCATCCGGACGATGAAGTCCAGGATCTTGTCCATCGGCAGGATGTTCGCCGAACCGTCCGGCGTGATCCCCAGCAGCACGCGCATGCTGATGGGCATGATCGTGTACGCGAGCCAGCCACCGCCCAGGAAGAGGGGTACGGCCGCCGCCACGAACCAGTACGTGTACTTCCGCTCGTGCTGGTGCAGGCCCGGCGCCACGAACGCCCAGAGCTGGTAGAGCCAGACCGGGCTGGAGATGATGATGCCCGCCATCAGGCACACCTTCACCGTCGTGGTGAAGGGCGACAGCAGGTCGGTGTAGGCGATGACGGCGCAGGCGCCGCCGGTGGACTCACCCAGGCCGTCGGTGCAGCGCGGCACGGGGTCCATGAGGAAGCTCATCAGCTGCTGGCTGTAGAAGGCGGCCACCACGGTGACGACCGTGATCGCCAGCAAGCCTTTCGCGAGCCGGTTGCGCAGCTCGCGCAAGTGCTCCACGAGGGGCATCCGCCCCTCGGGATCCTTTTCTTTCTTGCGGGCAGACTTGAGCAACCCACATCCTCATCTCGTGCGATGGACCGGTCACCACCGGTCCTGCGTCAGCGCTTGGTCGTGTCCGTCGGCTCGGTGACCGGGCGCGAGCTGGTCACGTCACCGGGGGCGGCCTGGATGGTGCGCTGCGTCGCGGACTGCTCCGGGTTCGGCGGATCGGCGGGGGCGGCGGACTTGTTCTCGTCCTTCATCGCCTTCGCCTCGCTCTTGAGGATGCGCGCGGACTTGCCGAGCGAGCGCGCCATGTCCGGGAGCTTCTTCGCGCCGAACAACAGGATGACGACGACGAGAATAAGAATGATCTCGGTAGGTCCGAGCCTTCCCATAAGTTTTACCTTCTCACCGAGGCGGCTGGGTGGGGGTGCTGTCCGATCCGTCGGACAGGTGTCCGACCGACCGTGTTGTGCAGCGATCGTAACGCCCAGGGGTAAACGTGAGGCAATCCCCGTGCGTACTCCCGTCCGCGTCCGGGCCTCGTTTTCCGGACCGCGATCAGCAGCGTACCCCCCTGAACCTGCGAGGTGACAGGTGAAGCCGCCCGGGACGCCGCTCACGGGCGGCCGTCGGGTCCCTCCCGGAGTGCGGCAGGACTCACAGGGCGTCCGCGGAGCGGGCGGCGCTCTCCGCCGCGCGCTCCAGGTCCGCGGCGGCCCGGCCGATCCGGGACGCCGAGTCCGTCACCTGCCGGCCCAGGCGCCGTGCCTCCACGAACACCCGTGCAGCGAACACCGCGAGAACGGCGAGACCCAGGAAACCCACGGCAACCGCGAACATCGGCCAGAACATGACGTCGAGCCTAGACCGTCCCGCGGACCGGTCGTGAACGCGGGACGGTCAGACGGTGGAGTGCAGCCGCAGGGTCCTGACCCCGCCTCCGGTGAGCAGTTCCACGATCCGCTCCCCCGCGGGCTTGCGGACGACCGATCCGCACTCGGGGCACGTGAACGAGTAGAACGTGGTGCGGCTCGTGGCGCCGATGGCCAGGCGCAGGGCGCTCGCGGCGAGTTCGAAACGGCTCCGGCAGTCGGGGCAGCCGGCCCGGAAGACGACCGGGGAGACACGTCTCATCCCGGCGAACGCGGACGCCGCCGTCATGCCCGGCCGACCGGGCCCGGTCGCTTCGCTCACCGTCCCCGCTCCCGCCTGTCCGGTTCGGTGCCCGGCCCGTCGGGCACCGCGGGTTCCTGCGCCGGTGCCGCGGCGGCCTCGATCCCGTCGTACGCCGCGAGGGCCTCGCGGGCGGCCTGCCGGGCGCTGTCGGCGAGCTCGGGCGGGGACACGATCCGGCCGTCGCGACCGAGCCGGAGCGCCAGCCTCCGCAGGGACGCCGGGTCGGGCGTGCGCAGGGTGATGCGCAGGCCGCCCTCGGGCAGCTCCTGTGCGCTGTCGTGCGGGTAGTACTCGGCGACCCAGCGTCCGCCCGGGCCGACCTCCACGACGACCTCGGGGTCCTCCGCGGCGGGCTGCACCAGCGCCTCGGACAGGTCCCGCAGCTCCACCTCCGGCGGGGCGGCCGGCTCGTCCAGGATCCGGATCTCGGCGACCCGGTCGAGCCGGAAGGTGCGCCGGGCCTCGGAGCGGCGGCACCAGGCCTCCACGTACGTGTGTCCGACACTGACCAGGCGGATGGGGTCGATCTCGCGCTCGGTGAGCTCGTCGCGGGCCGGCGAGTAGTAGCGGATCCACAGGCGCCGGCGCTCGGAGATCGCCCGGTCGACGTCGGCGAAGACACCGCCCTCGGACTCGAAGGTGACGGACAGGCGCGAGCTGGCGCCCGCGGCCTCGCCGGCCGCCGTCTCCACCTTGGCGGTCGCCCGCAGCAGCGCCTGCCGGTCGCCCTCGCGCAGCCCGGGCAGGGTCGCCACGGCACGGGCTGCGACCAGCAGCGCGGTGGCCTCGTCGGCGGCGAGCCGCAGCGGCTCGGCCGCGTCCGCTCCCAGGGCCGCGGGGTTGTGCCACCAGATGCGCTCGCCGTCGGTGTCGATGTCGAGCAGATCGCCGCCGCGGAAGCTGGTGCCGCACATGGGCAGCACGTCGAGGTCGGAGACCAGCTCGTCCTCGGTGATGCCGAAGGCGCGCGCGACGTCCTCGACACGGGCACCGGGGCGCTCGCGCAGATACGTCACCAGGGACAGCATCCGTCGGGTCTGGTCGATGGCGTTCACGGGCCTGACCGGTTTGCCTGCCACTGTGTTGTCCGCTCCCCCTCAGCCCTTGGCCACGGCACGCAGCCGGTCCAGCACGTCCGCACGCAGCTCCGCGGGCTCCAGGACCACCACGTCCGGCCCGAACTCCACCAGCCAGGCGTCCAGACCGTGCCCGTACGGAATCTCCAGTTCGTCCCAGCCGTCGCCGGCTTCCCGGACGGCGGTGGCCTTCGCCCGCAGGGGATAGCCCGCGCCCGCGCGCAGCCGGATCAGCGCGGAGCGGTCGGCGGTCTCCCCCGCCCAGCTCGCCACCGTCTCACGGACGGTGACGACGTCCGGCACGGGAGCGGTGAACCGCGATCCGCGCGAGCGCACCTTGCCGGTGATCCGCGACAGCCGGAAGACCCGCTCCGCGCCGCGGTCACGGTCGAACCCGGCCAGGTACCAGTGGCCGCGCCAGCACTCCAGGGCCCACGGCTCGACGTGCCGGGGCTCGGGCTGCGCGGCGTTGGCCTTGCGGTAGTCGAAGAGGACCGGCCGGCGGTCGCGGCAGGCCAGCATCAGCGGCTCGAAGGCGGCCTCGTGCACGGGGATGCGCGGCTCGAGCGCGCTGTGCGCCTCGTAGGGGTCGACGTCCTCGGGCAGCCCGGCCGCCCGCAGCTTCTGCAGCGCGCCGCTGGCGGCGCCGGCGAGCCTGGCCTGCTGCCAGACCTTGGCGGCGAGCCCGAGGGCGGCGGCCTCCTCGGCGTCCAGGGTGATGGGCGGCAGCCGGTTGCTGTCGCGGCGGGCCAGGTAGCCGATCTCGCCGTCGAGGCCCTCGACGGTCTCGATGACCAGGCCGAGTTCCCGCAGGTCGTCCTTGTCCCGCTCGAACATGCGGTTGAAGGAGTCGTCGGATCCCGCCTCGAGGTAGGCCTCGATGGAGTCACGCAGCTCGCGCTTGCTGAGTGGCCGCCGTGTCCCGAGCAGACACAGCGCCAGGTTCATCAGCCGCTCGGCCTTGGCAATGGCCATCGACGCCCTTCTCCCTATGGTGCTTACGACGGATGACCGTACCGCCCCGCGGTGGCGCGGCAAAAGCCGAGGGCCCATGCCCGGACAGGCATGGACCCCAGGTGACCGGCTTCCGCCGGATTCCGGTCGGACTGCGATCAGACCCCGAGCAGGTCGACCACGAAGATCAGCGTCTCGCCGGGCTGGATCGCCGGGGTCGGGCTCTGGTTGCCGTAGGCGAGGTGGGCGGGAATGGTCAGCTGGCGGCGGCCGCCGACCTTCATGCCCTGCACGCCCTGGTCCCAGCCCTTGATGACACGGCCGCCACCGAGCGGGAAGCGGAACGGCGTACCGCGGTTCCAGCTGGCGTCGAACTCCTCGCCCGTGCTGAAGGCCACGCCCACGTAGTGGACGGTCACGGTCTGACCGGCCTGCGCGACCGGGCCGTCGCCCTCCCAGATGTCCTTGATCTCGAGGTCCGCCGGGGGCTCGCCGCCCGGGAAGTCGATCTCGGGCTTGTCGATGCTCACGTCTCTAGCTCCTGCTTGTCTGTCGGAAGGCAACGCCCAAGTCTTACATCCCCGCGGGTCACATCTTCGCGAGGATGTCGACCGAGAAGACCAGCGTGGAGTCCTTCTCGATGCCGCTGCCCTGCGGCGGGTTGTCGCCGTACCCCAGGTCCGGCGGGATGACGATCAGGACGCGGCTGCCGACCTTCTTGCCGGTCAGGCCCTGCGCCCAGCCCTTGACGACCTGCTGGAGCGAGAAGGACGTCAGCTGCTTCCTGCCGTACGTGGAGTCGAACTCCTTGCCGCCGTCCCACACCACGCCCTTGTACTGGACGAGCACGGTGTTCTGCGCGCCGACCTCGGGCCCGTCGCCCTCGATGACGTAGTTCGCCACGAGCTTCTTCGGCGCCGCCGCATCGGGCACCTCGATGGAGGGCGCCGCGCCGTCGGTGTTGGTGCCGACCTCGGGCAGCGCCGCGTCGTCCTGCGGGACCTCCTTGCCCTTGGCGGAGCTCTTGGCGTTGAAGGTGTCCTTCACGTCGACCACGAACACCAGGGTGTCGGTGCCCTTGATGCCCGCCTGCTCGCTGCCCTGCTCGCCGTATCCGTAGGCCGGCGGGACGGAGAACTCGATCCGGCTGCCGGTCTTCTTGCCCGCGAGCGCGTACCGCCAGCCGTCGATGATGCTGCCCTGCGCCAACTGGATGACGATCGGCGTCTTGCGGTCGTAGGAGTTGTCGAAGACCTTCGCGCTGTCCCAGATCTGGCCCAGGTAGTCGGCCGCCAGGAAGTCGTTCTCGGCGACCGCCTTGCCGCCGCCGGCGATCACCGTCTTCACCGCGAGGTCCTTGGACGGCTCGCCGCTGCCCTTGGCGACGGTCGGCTTCTCCCCGAACTTCGTGCCCGCCGTGATCGCCGGCAGCGGGCCGTCGACGATCTTCGGACGCGGCGGCGCGGAGGTGTCCGACGCCTGGGGCGTCGCGCTGTCGCTGGCCTTGCTCGAGCCGGAGTCCTCGTCACCGCATGCGGCGAGCGTGACCAGTCCGGCGGGAACGGCGATGAGGAGGGAGCGTCGGCGCACGGTGGGGGCCTCGTAATCGGTATCGGTCGATCTTGTCTGCTGGCGTGCGCGCAACTCTACGGCGTGAGAAGGGCACCGCACGGATAACGTACGGTGCCCGTGTGGCGTTCCGGGCCCTTCGGGCACGGACGCCTTCTCGGTTCGTCCCGGTCACATTCCGGCGATCAGCTTCTCCACCCGGTCGTCCACCGAACGGAACGGGTCCTTGCACAACACGGTGCGCTGTGCCTGGTCGTTGAGCTTGAGGTGGACCCAGTCGACGGTGAAGTCCCGGCGCTGTTCCTGGGCCCGCCGGATGAAGTCGCCGCGCAGCCGGGCCCGAGTGGTCTGCGGCGGTACGGACTTGCCCTCGAAGATCTTCAAGTCGTTGGCGACCCGGGCGGCCTGGCCCTTCTTCTCGAGCAGGTAGTACAGACCACGACGGCGGTGGATGTCGTGGTAGGCGAGGTCTATCTGCGCGACCCGCGGGTGGGACATGGTCATGTTGTGCTTGGCCCGGTACCGCTCGAGGAGCTTGTACTTCATGACCCAGTCGATCTCGGTGCCGATGCGGTCGAGGTCCTCGGCCTCGATCGCGTCCAGCGTGCGGCCCCACAGCTCCAGCACCCGCTCGACGGTGCCGGTGCGGATGCCGCGGCGCTCGCAGAAGTCCACGGCCTTCTCGTAGTACTCCCGCTGCACCTCCAGCGCGGACGCCTCCCGGCCGCTGGCCAGGCGCACCTTGCGCCGCCCGGTGATGTCGTGGCTGACCTCGCGGATCGCCCGGATGGGGTTCTCCAGGGTGAGGTCGCGCATCACCGTGCCCGCCTCGATCATGCGCAGCACCAGGTCGGTGGCGCCGACCTTGAGCAGCATGGTCGTCTCGGACATGTTGGAGTCGCCCACGATGACGTGCAGGCGCCGGTAGCGCTCGGCGTCGGCGTGCGGTTCGTCGCGGGTGTTGATGATCGGCCGGGAACGGGTGGTGGCCGAGGAGACGCCTTCCCAGATGTGCTCGGCCCGCTGGCTGACGCAGTACACGGCGCCGCGCGGCGTCTGCAGCACCTTGCCGGCGCCGCAGAGCAGCTGCCTCGTCACCAGGAACGGGATGAGGATGTCCGCGAGCCGGGAGAACTCCCCGTGCCGGGCCACCAGATAGTTCTCGTGGCACCCGTAGGAGTTTCCCGCGGAGTCGGTGTTGTTCTTGAAGAGGTAGACGTCGCCCGCGATTCCCTCCTCGTGCAGGCGTCGTTCGGCGTCCACCAGGAGTCCTTCGAGAATGCGCTCGCCCGCCTTGTCGTGGGTGACGAGTTCGATCACGTTGTCACATTCGGGTGTCGCGTATTCCGGATGTGATCCCACGTCGAGATAGAGGCGGGCCCCGTTGCGCAGAAAGACATTGCTGCTGCGGCCCCATGACACGACACGGCGGAAGAGGTACCGCGCCACCTCGTCAGGCGACAGGCGGCGCTGTCCCCTGAACGTGCACGTGACGCCGTACTCGTTCTCCAGCCCGAAAATGCGGCGGTCCATGACTGAACATTACGCCTGATGACCCGAACTGAAACGGGGTTCGACGGCACGGTTCGGATCATTTTCCGATGAAGCCGCAACCACCGCCGCCGGGGCGGGAGCTGCGAGAACCCGTCCCGTGCACGCCAGCACGAGCAGCGACACGACGCCGGCCGCCCCGGGCACGGCGAAGCCCCACAGCGCCCCGCCCGCCTCGACGACCGGCCCGGCGAGACCCGTACCCACCGAGGCTCCCACGGTGAACGTCGTCACCAGCCAGGAGAACGCCTCCGTCACCGTGCCCCGCGGCGCGTGCCGGTCCACCAGGACGAACGCGCAGGCGATGCACGGTGCGAGGAAGACACCCGCGACCGCGGTCAGCAGCACCATGGCGAACGCGCCCGGCATCAGCATCAGCGGCAGGTAACAGACCGCCAGGAGGGCCACCAGGAACCGCAGTCGACGCGCGGGGTCACCGGCCCACTGCCGGGCCCCGTAGACGGCCCCGCCGACCAGCGCGCCGAGCCCGAGGGCGGCCATCAGCCAGCCGTAGACGGCGTCGCCGCCGTGGTCGTCCGCGTAGGGCACGGAGGCCACGGTGATGGACCCGAGCGCCATGCCGATGAACAGGAACGCTCCCAGCAGCGCCAGCAGGCCGGGCGAACGCAGCGCGCCCAGCCAGTGCGCCTCGCGCGGAGCGGACCGCCACGCGCGCGAGGGGGGCGACACGACCACGGACAGGGCGCCCAGCACACCCACCGCGTTCAGCACGAGCAGTGCCACCAGCGGCGACCACAGCGACACGCACACCGTCACGAGCAGCGGGCCGACGGTGAACATGACCTCCTGCGCCACGGCGTCCATGGCGTACGCCGTGTGCACCTGGTCCTCCTCGCGGAGCACGCTCGGCCACAGCGCCCGCAGTCCGCCCTCCAGCGGGGGCGTGAACAGCCCCGCGGCACCCACGGCCCCGTACGCGAGCACCGCCGGCCCGGTGCCGGCGAACGCGAAGACCGTCATGGCCAGCCCCGACAGCACGGCGGCCGGCAGCTGCACCCGGGGCTGCCCGTGCAGATCGACGAGCCGCCCCAGCACGGGCTGCCCGACGGCGTTGGCGACGCCGTACACGGCGGCCAGGGCCCCCGCGAGGCTGTACGAGCCGCCCTCGGCCCGTACGAACAGCACGATCGCGATCGCCGCGGTGGCGTTGGGCAGCCGCCCCACGAGCGTGCCGACGAGCAGCCGTACGGCGTGCCGCGCCCGGAGGATGTCCAGGTATCCGGCGACCACGACCCACCTCCTTCGCATGGGACCTCGATGAGGTTTTACGTATAACTTCCTCGGTCATACGTACCATGTCCGCTGTTCACGAGTCCAGACGAAAGCGCAGGCGAACGGTGGCACGAGGCAGCACCCGCCCCACCAGCCGGGACGTGGCCCAGGCCGCCGGCGTCTCCCAGGCCGCGGTCTCCCTGGTCCTCGGTGACAAGTGGCGCGGCCGGGTGTCGGAGCCCACCGCCCAGCGCGTCCGCGAGGCCGCCCGGGCGCTCGGCTACCGCCCGAACCTCGCCGCCCGCAACCTCCGCCTGGGCCGCACCCGCACGGTCCTGCTGGTCGTCCCCGCGCTGACCACCGAGTTCTTCGCCGGCGTCTACACCGGCGCCGCCCGCGTCGCCGCCGAGCACGGCTTCGGAGTGGTCCTCTACCCCTCCCCCGAGGGCGTCGGGCCGGCCCGGGACCCCTTCGCCTCCGCCCAGGCCGCCCTGGACGGCGTCATCGCGTCCTCCATGGCGGCCGACGCGCTCACCGCCATCCGCGGCGACCAGCTCCCGCTGGTCATGCTGGACAGCGACCCGGAGGGCAGCCTGGGCGCCGCGACGGTCAACCTGGACATCGCGGACGCCGTCCGTCAGATCGCGGAGCACCTGCTGCTGCTGGGTCACCGCCACTTCCTCCACCTCGCGGCGGACGTCCCGTCCTGGACGTTCGAGGTCCGCGCGCGGGAGCTCGCGGCACGGCTGGACACCGTCCCCGGCACCACGCTGCGCACCGCGAGGGCCCCCATCTCGATCGAGGGCGCGCTGGCGGCCACGGAGGCCGCGCTCGCGGTCCCCGGGCCGTGCCCGACGGCGCTGGTCTGCGACGACGACAAGCTGGCGGTCGGCGCGTACAAGGCGGCCCGCCGCGCGGGGCTCCGCATCCCCGACGACCTCTCGGTCACGGGCCTGGACGACCTCGGCCTGGCCACCGCCGTCGACCCCGAGCTGACGACGGTCCGCCTGGACGCGGAGCTGTTCGGTGAACGGGGGATGCGGGCGCTGCTGGCGGTCCTGGAGGGCCGGGTGCCCGAGGCCGGCGACATCCCGGTGGCCCTGGTCGTACGGGGCTCCACGGCACCACCGCGGTGCGTTGCCCGACGGTGACGGATCACCCGGCGCGCGTGCCGACCGGGCCGGGGCCGACGTTCACAAGGCACCCGGTGTAGGCGCGGGCGCGGGGTGGGTGGCGTGGCCCGGTGCTGCGGGGTGCCTCCCCCGGAGGGGGTACCCCCAGCGCCCACCCTCCCCACGCTCGACTTCGCTCGCGCGGGGGGACCGCGGGGGGGGGACCTCCATCGCCCCTGGGGCACATCCCAGGCCGTTCAGGCACTGGAGGAGGCACGACTGCCCGCAGCTGGGGCGGCGTAGCGCGACAGGTCTTGGCGGACGGGGTGACAGCGGTCAGTCGCGTACGGCGGGAAGGGGACGTGTCGGGGGGTGTCCGCCCGCAGCGGTTGGCGCGTCCACGCCCCGCCTGCTCGTAAGGGACCGATTCCGCGCCGTTCCGAGGACGGACACCCCCCGGCGCGGCCCCGACCCACAAGACCACGCACCGCGCCACCCGCACCCCCACAGACACGCGCAGGCCGCCGCAGGCATCCCGCGGCGGCCGACGGCGACGAGGGGGCGGACTACTCCTCCGCCCCGTCCTCCTCCTCGGACGTGGCCGTGGACGCGGCACCGGCCCCGCTCGCTCCCGCCTCCAGGAGCCGCGACAGCTGCCCGCCCACGATCCGCTTGAACTTCCGCTTCTGCGGACGCGTACGGTCCAGCACGGCGACCTCCAGCCGCTCCGCCGGAATCTCCCGCTCGCTGCCGTTCGTGTCCCGGGACAGCGCCTGCACCGCCAGCTTCAGCGCCTCGGCCAGCGTCATGCCGTCCCGGTGCCGCTGATCCAGGTACCCGCTGATCTGCTCCGCGTTGCCCCCGACCGCGACCGAGCCGTGCTCGTCCACGATCGAGCCGTCGTGCGGCAGCCGGTAGATCTGGTCGCCCTCGGGACTGTCCCCGACCTCGGCGACGACCAGCTCCACCTCGTACGGCTTCTCGGCCGAGCTGGAGAAGATCGTGCCCAGCGTCTGGGCGTACACGTTCGCCAGGCCCCGGGCCGTCACATCGTCACGGTCGTACGTGTAACCGCGCAGGTCGGCGTACCGCACCCCGCCGATGCGCAGGTTCTCGTACTCGTTGTACTTGCCGGCGGCCGCGAAGCCGATCCGGTCGTAGATCTCGCTGAACTTGTGCAGCGCACGGGACGGGTTCTCACCGACGAACACGATGCCGTCGGCGTACTGCAGCACGACCAGGCTGCGGCCACGGGCGATGCCCTTGCGGGCGTACTCCGCCCGGTCGGCCATCGCCTGCTGGGGTGAGACATAGAACGGCGTCGACACCGGTTATCCGTCCCTTTCTGTCGAAATCACTGGACCATCTGCCCTCAACACGACGACGCGACCGCTACAGCAGCGCGGCCCGCGGCCCGTCGGGCTGCTCCAGCCGCCGGTCGAGGACCGAGCGGGCGAGCCGCGAGCTCTCGTCCTCGCTCAGCCGGCGGAAGCCGTCCTCGGTGATCACAGTGATGATCGGATAGATCCGGCGCGCGACGTCGGGACCGCCGGTCGCCGAGTCGTCGTCCGCCGCGTCGTACAGCGCCTGGACCACGAGCGTCGTGGCCTCTTCCTCGGTCAGGTCCTCACGGAAGAGCTTCTTCATCGCCCCGCGCGCGAAGATCGAACCCGACCCCGTGGTCGCGAAGTGATGCTCCTCGGAGCGCCCGCCCGTCACGTCGTACGAGAAGATGCGGCCCTTGCCGCGGTCCACGTCGTACCCCGCGAACAACGGCACCACGGCCAGCCCCTGCATCGCCATGCCCAGGTTGGAGCGGATCATCGTCGACAGACGGTTCGCCTTGCCCTCCAGGGACAGCTGCGCGCCCTCGACCTTCTCGAAGTGCTCCAGCTCCAGCTGGAACAGCTTCACCATCTCCACGGCCAGACCCGCCGTGCCCGCGATGCCCACCGCCGAGTACTCGTCGGCCGGGAACACCTTCTCGATGTCCCGCTGCGCGATCATGTTGCCCATGGTGGCCCGCCGGTCACCGGCGAGCACGACACCGCCGGGGAACGTCACGGCCACGATCGTGGTGCCGTGCGGCGCCTCGACGACACCCTGCACCGGCGGCAGCTGCCGGTTGCCCGGGAGCAGCTCGGGCTGGTGCTCTCCCAGGAAGTCCATGAACGAAGAGGACCCAGGCGTCAGGAAGGCAGCTGGTAGACGCCCGGTGCTACGAGTGTTGGCTTCCACGCGATTCCTTCCACGTATGCAGCAGCCCGCCTTATGGCATCGGGCCGATCCTTGAACTGCCCCAGGGCTGCGTTACAGCTGAAGCACAGTACGCCACGGACCCTACCCGTCTCGTGGCAGTGATCCACATGTGCGGCGGGAGCCGCTAGACAGATGCAGCAGACGCCGCCCTGAGAAGCGATCAGCTCATCCCGCTGAGCTTCGGTGAGGCCGTAGTGGCGCTTGAGATGCCGCTCACGCCCCTGGACGGCCCGACACGCCTTGCAACGGGTCGACAGACCATCGGAGGCAGTCGCGTTGCGATGCCACTCACTGTGGGGCTTGATTTCGCCGCAGGCCCGACAGAGCTTGTGCCCGGCCGGAACGACCACCTTCTCGCGGACCGTCCGCCCCATGGCCTCCCGGCGGCGCCGGTAATGCTCGGCGCTGTACTCCGCCACGCACTCCCGACACCGCACCTGGAGGCCGTCACTGCGGTTCCTGTCCCGTGCGAATTGAGCGACGGGCAACTGTCGCTCACAGCCCGTGCATCGCTTCTCGCCCGCCACCCCAACCCCCACTTCCTTCATTTCGAAGGAATTTTCACCCCAGGACCTTCACTCGCCACCTTTTTGCACGAAGGACCTCACGAAATCCTCGGCGTTCTCCTCGAGTACGTCGTCGATCTCGTCGAGGACGGAGTCCACGTCGTCGCTGAGCTTCTCCTGGCGCTCCTTGAGGTCCTCGGATGCCTGCGCGTCCTGCGCCTGCTCCTCGACCTCCTCGGTGGAACGCGTGGCCTTCTGCTGGCCGCCGCCGGTGTCCTTGGTCGCCATAACCCTCACCCCGCTCGGTTCGCCCGACACAGTTGCTCGGTCAAGATCAGACCCTACAAGCCGGGTCCGACATCGGCCCCGCAGTTTCTCCAACGTGCGGGGGCCATCTCGATGGTTCCCGGACCGGGTGGCTTTCACCCCGTCCGGCGGTCTTCTCCGTGTACCCGTTCCGCGCCGTCACCCGCCGGACAGGACCCTCACCAGGTCGTCCGCGGTCCGGCAGCGGTCCAGGAGCTCCTTGACGTGATTACGCGTTCCGCGAAGCGGTTCCAGGGTTGGGACCCGCTGGAGGGAGTCCCGCCCCGGCAGATCGAAGATCACCGAGTCCCAGGAGGCCGCCGCGACGTCGTCCGCGTACTGCTCCAGGCAGCGCCCGCGGAAGTACGCCCGGGTGTCCTCCGGGGGCTTCGTACGGGCCCGCTCGACCTCCGTCTCGTCCAGCAGCCGCTTGATGCGGCCGCGGTCCACCAGGCGGTTGTACAGACCCTTGTCGGGCCGTACGTCGGCGTACTGGAGGTCGACGAGGTGCAGGCGGGCCGCGTCCCAGTCCAGGCTGTCCCGGCGCCGGTAGCCCTCCATGAGCTCCCGCTTGGCGACCCAGTCCAGCTCGCCGGCGAGGCTCATCGGGTCGTTCTCGAGCCGGTTGAGGGTGTCCTCCCAGCGGCCCAGGACGTCCTTGGTCTGCTCGTCGGCGTCCGCTCCGTAGCGTTCCTCGACGTACTTGCGCGCCAGCTCGTAGTACTCCATCTGGAGCTGCACCGCGGTGAGGGTGCGCCCGCTGCGGAGGGTGATGAGCTGCTGGAGGGTCGGGTCGTGCGAGACCTGGTGCAGTGTCCGTACCGGCTGGTCGACGGCCAGGTCGACGGCGATGAAGCCGTCCTCGATCATGGAGAGGACCAGGGCCGTCGTGCCCAGCTTGAGGTAGGTCGAGATCTCGGACAGGTTCGCGTCGCCGATGATCACGTGCAGGCGGCGGTACTTCTCCGCGTCCGCGTGCGGTTCGTCGCGCGTGTTGATGATGGGCCGTTTCAGCGTCGTCTCCAGGCCGACCTCGACCTCGAAGTAGTCGGCGCGCTGGCTGAGCTGGAAGCCGTGTTCGTGTCCGTCCTGGCCGATGCCGACGCGGCCGGCGCCGGTGACGACCTGGCGGGAGACGAAGAAGGGCGTCAGGTGGCGCACGATGTCCGAGAAGGCGGTTTCCCGCTTCATCAGGTAGTTCTCGTGCGTGCCGTAGGAGGCGCCCTTGTTGTCGGTGTTGTTCTTGTAGAGGTGGATCGGCTGGGCGCCGGGCAGCTGGGCCGCCCGTTCGGCCGCCTCGGCCATGATGCGCTCGCCGGCCTTGTCCCACAGCACGGCGTCCCGCGGGTTGGTGACCTCCGGCGCGCTGTACTCGGGGTGGGCGTGGTCGACGTAGAGCCGTGCTCCGTTGGTGAGGATGACGTTGGCCAGGCCGATGTCCTCGTCGGTGAGCTGGCTGGAGTCGGCTGCCTCGCGGGCGAGGTCGAAGCCTCGCGCGTCCCGCAGCGGGTTCTCCTCCTCGAAGTCCCAGCGGGCCCGGCGGGCCCGGTGCATCGCCGCCGCGTAGGCGTTGACGATCTGGGACGAGGTGAGCATGGCATTGGCGTTGGGGTGACCGGGGACGGAGATCCCGTACTCCGTCTCGATGCCCATTACTCGCCGTACGGTCATGCGGCCCTCCTTGCCCGGCGGCGCCCTCGGTCGTGGGCGCCGCTCACGTGGCGCTCCGGTGCGTGTGCGGTGCCCGTCCCCGCACTGCGCGACTCGGCGGTACGGAAGAGCCTAGAACGCCTTTGCGCTGGTGGGGAGATCATTTGCGTCATTGCCTTGCTCCAGCCGTGGCCCCGAAAAACAGTCGGCTGCGGGTACCCGCTGAGGGCACCCGCAGCCGCCCTGCCTTTTACAGGTACTGACCGGTGTTCGCCACCGTGTCGATGGAGCGTCCGGTGTCCGCACCCTGCTTTCCGGTGACGAGCGTACGGATGTAGACGATCCGCTCGCCCTTCTTTCCGGAGATGCGGGCCCAGTCGTCCGGGTTGGTGGTGTTGGGCAGGTCCTCGTTCTCCTTGAACTCGTCCACGCAGGCCTGGAGGAGGTGGGAGACGCGAAGGCCCTTCTGGTTCTTCTCCAGGAAGTCCTTGATCGCCATCTTCTTGGCGCGTCCGACGATGTTCTCGATCATGGCGCCGGAATTGAAGTCCTTGAAGTAGAGGACTTCCTTGTCGCCGTTGGCGTAGGTGACCTCCAGGAAGCGGTTCTCCTCGGATTCGGCGTACATGTGTTCCACCGCCGTCTGGATCATGCTCTGGACGGTGGCCGCCTTGTCCTTGTCGTGCTCCCTGAGGTCGTCCTCGTGGAGCGGGAGGCGCTCGGTGAGGTACTTGCCGAAGATGTCCTTGGCCGCTTCGGCGTCCGGACGTTCGATCTTGATCTTCACGTCGAGTCGGCCGGGCCGCAGGATGGCGGGGTCGATCATGTCCTCGCGGTTGGAGGCGCCGATCACGACCACGTTCTGCAGGCCCTCCACACCGTCGATCTCGGCGAGCAGCTGCGGGACGATGGTGTTCTCCACGTCCGAGCTGACGCCGGAGCCGCGGGTGCGGAAGAGGGACTCCATCTCGTCGAAGAAGACGATGACGGGGGTACCCTCACTGGCCTTCTCCCGTGCGCGCTGGAAGACGAGGCGGATCTGCCGCTCGGTCTCACCGACGTACTTGTTGAGGAGCTCGGGGCCCTTGATGTTGAGGAAGAAGCTCTTGCCGGCGGCCTGGCCGGTCACCTCGGCGACCTTCTTCGCCAGAGAATTGGCGACGGCCTTGGCGATGAGCGTCTTTCCGCATCCGGGGGGCCCGTAGAGCAGGACGCCCTTGGGCGGACGCAGCTCGTGCTCCCGGAACAGGTCGGGGTAGAGATAGGGGAGCTCGACCGCGTCGCGGATGGCCTCGATCTGTCCGCCGAGTCCACCGATCTGCTCGTAGCCGATGTCGGGGACCTCTTCGAGGACGAGTTCCTCGACCTCGCTCTTGGGCACGACCTCGTAGACGTATCCGGAGCGGGGTTCGAGCAGGAGGGCGTCGCCGGCGCGGATGGTGACGCCCCGCAGTGGCTCGGCGAGCCGGACCACGCGCTCCTCGTCGGTGTGCCCGAGCACGAGGGCCCGCTCGCCGTCCTCGAGGATCTCCTTGAGGGTGACGATGTCGCCGACGCTCTCGAACTCCATGGCCTCGACCACGTTGAGGGCTTCGTTGAGCATCACTTCCTGGCCGCGCCGGAGCTCGTCGAGCTCGACGCTCGGGCTGACGTTCACCCGGAGTTTACGGCCGCCGGTGAAGATGTCGGCGGTGCCGTCCTCGTTGGCCTGCAGGAAGACGCCGAAGCCGGCCGGCGGCTGCGCCAGCCGGTCGACCTCTTCCTTGAGGGCCACGATCTGGTCGCGGGCCTCGCGGAGTGTGCTGGCGAGTCGCTCGTTCTGGGCGGACACGCCGGCCAGGTTGGTCTGCAGCTCGACGATCCGCTCTTCGAGAATTCTCGTGTGCCGCGGAGAGTCGGCGAGCTTGCGTCGCAGGACGGCGATCTCCTGCTCAAGGTAGGCCATCTGCCCGGCCGGGTCCTCGGACCCGCGTCCCGGGCGGATGCCGCGGTTCATGTCGTCGTCGTTGGCTGCCACGGTCCTCACCTCCTCCAAGGGGAGCTGGACGCTTCCAGACCCTACCTGGGTCGGTGTCGATTGAAACCCCTAGATCACAAAGACTGTCGGGGTGTGTCCGATCTTCACCCTTGCGCTCTCCCTCACGCCAGGGGAATACCCATCGAACGTGACGGGAACCCCGGCGGGGGTAGGGTCGAAGCGTTCAACACCCGTCAGAGCTGGCCGGATTCCCGACCGGTTCGACGCAGGAAACGGCAGGAAGCAATGAGTGTGCAGCAGGAGGCCGGAGTCGACGGCGAGGCCCTCGAGGTCTGGATCGACCAGGACCTGTGTACCGGTGACGGCATCTGCGCGCAGTACGCGCCCGAGGTGTTCGAGCTGGACATCGACGGTCTGGCCTACGTCAAGGGCGCGGACGACGAGCTTCTGCAGGCCGAGGGCGCGACAACGCCCGTGCCCCTGCCGCTCCTGACGGACGTGGTCGACTCGGTGAAGGAGTGTCCGGGCGAGTGCATCCATGTACGTCGGGTTTCGGACAGGGTCGAGGTCTACGGCCCGGACGCAGAGTGACCGAACTGTGACACAAACGGCACGCTCAGTGACCGCAGTCTGTTGGGTCACGTCCCTCGCCGGGTCGTCGTCGTTCAGACGGTGCGTGCCTGGGACGGTGTGTCGCGGACGAACGCGCCGTTCTTCCACTGCCACTTCACGTCGTCGGTGACGTCCGGGCAGCAACTGGGCACGTCGGCCGACGAGTAGCCGAGGAGCCTGGCGAGGACCCCGCCGTCGCGCACCGAGAAGTCGGTGACGGTCCGGCGCTCCCGGGGGTCCACCAGGGTGGCCACCACACGGGACTTGCCGCTGTCGGAGTCCCGGGTGATGACGTAGACGCCGTCGGGTGGGGTGCCCATGGGCGCGTCGCAGTGCACGACGGCCACCGTCTCGGGCCGGCCGTCGCCGTCGAGGTCGCCGGACGCCTTCTTGTGCACCACGGCCTTGACCGGACCGCATTCCAGGGGGAACGCGACGGCCGCCGGGTCGGGCGGCGCGCTGTGCGCCGGGGCGGTCTTCGTCTCCGGTCCGGCGGCCTGGGCCGCCGTCGCGGCGTCCGGCTGCAGGACGGAGGAGAGGGCCACCACCGCGGCGAGAGCGGTGGCGGTGGCGACCCAGTGGATCGGCCGGGTGTGCGTGTGCGACAGGTCCGGAACGGCGGGGTGCTGCACGAGGAGTGTCTCCTGTGAGGGCTGTGCCGGTGGGGGTGGCCAGCATCGTGCCACACGTCACAGTACGGGGGAACGGCGGGGTGGGTACTCGCCCGGGCTCCGCGCCGGTCCACGGCCTGGGCCACGGCCCCGTGCCGCGGGCTCCGACCGGTGGTCCGTCAATGCGGCGGCGGGGGGGGGGGGGGGGGGGGGGGGGGGGGGGGGGGGGGCCCCCCCCCCGCCCGCGGGGGGGGGGGGGGGGGGGGGGGGGGGGGGGCCGGCGG
>NZ_JBIWJA010000022.1:0-137516 GCF_044764905.1 Streptomyces sp. NPDC093586
CAACGGTTCGAGCTTCGGGCCACGACGGGGCACTGACGCACCAGCAGCAGAAGTCATGCAATTTCTAACGATCAACTACTGGCGCAGGACACTAGGGAGCGTAGGTCTCCCGCAGTTCGACCTTGCGCACCTTCCCGGAGACGGTCATCGGGAAGGAGTCCAGGAGCTGGAGGCGGCTGGGCACCTTGTAGTGGGCCAACCGACCGTCGCAGTACGCCCGCAGTTCCTCCAGGGTGAGCGGGTCGGCCGCATCGCGCGGGATCACGCAGGCGAGGACCTCCTCGCCGTAGCGCTCGTGCGGCACGCCGACGACCTGGACGTCCGCGATCTTCGGGTGGGTGTGGAGGAACTCCTCGATCTCGCGCGGGGAGACGTTCTCCCCGCCCCGGATGATCATGTCCTTGATACGGCCGACGATCTCGACGTACCCGTCGTCGCGCATCACCGCGAGGTCGCCGGTGTGCATCCAGCGGCCGGTGTCGATGACCTCGGCGGTCTTCTCGGGCTCGTCCCAGTAGCCCAGCATCACGCTGTAACCGCGGGTGCACAGTTCACCGGCGCCGCCCCGGGGCAGGGTGACGCCGGTCGCCGGGTCGACGACCTTGACCTCGATGTGCGGCAGGACCCGGCCGACGGTGCCGGTGCGGTGTTCGAGGTCGTCGTCCATGCGGGTCTGGAGGGAGACGGGGGAGGTCTCGGTCATGCCGTAGCAGATGGAGACCTGCTCCATGTGCATCTCGGCGACCACCCGCTTCATCACCTCCACCGGGCAGGGCGAGCCCGCCATGATGCCGGTGCGCAGGGAGGACAGGTCGTAGTCGGCGAAGTCGGGGAGGTTCAGCTCCGCGATGAACATGGTCGGGACGCCGTACAGCGAGGTGCAGCGCTCCCGCTGGACCGCGCGCAGGGTCGCCGCCGGATCGAAGGACGGTGCCGGGATGACGATGCAGGCGCCGTGCGAGGTCGCCGCCAGGTTGCCCATGACCATGCCGAAGCAGTGATAGAAGGGCACGGGCAGACAGACCCGGTCCTGCTCGCTGTAGGCGATCAGCTCCCCCACGAAATAGCCGTTGTTGAGGATGTTGTGGTGGGAGAGGGTCGCGCCCTTGGGAAAGCCCGTCGTGCCCGACGTGTACTGGATGTTGATCGGGTCGTCGCAGGACAGCTCCTCGTGGCGGGGAGCGGGGCCCGCCCGGTCGAGCAGCGCCTCCCAGCTCGGGTCGCCGATGTGCACGACCTCCCGCAGCTCGGGGCACCTGCCCCGCACTTCCTCGGCCATCGCCCGGTAGTCGCTGCTCTTGTGGCTCAGGGAGGCGACGAGCAGCCGGACGCCGGACCGCTTCAGGACGTACTCGGCCTCGTGGGTGCGGTAGGCCGGGTTGAGGTTGACCATGACCGCGCCGATGCGGGCGGTCGCGTACTGGACGAACACCCACTCGGGGCAGTTGACGGCCCAGATGCCCACCCGGTCGCCCTTGGTGATCCCGGAGGCGGAGAGCGCGGACGCCAACCGCTCGACTTGGGCGCCGAACTCGGCGTACGTCCAGCGCCGCCCGGACGGCACGTCGACCAGCGCCTCACGGTCCGGCCAGGCGGCCACGGCGCGGTCCAGGTTGACACCGACGGTGTCGCCGAGCAGGGCCGTGCCGCTCGTGCCGTGGGCGTAGGAGAGCGCGGTCACCGGAAGTCCTCCTCACGGTACTCGTCCCGCGAGCCGGCCGCGGTGGCCTCGCGCAGCTCGATGCGGCGGATCTTGCCGGACACGGTCTTGGGCAGCTCGCCGAACTCCAGGCGGCGGATGCGCTTGTAGGGGGCGAGGACCTCGCGGGAGTGCTCGAAGAGGACCTTCGCGGTGTCCGGGCCCGGCTCCCAGCCCGCCGCCAGGACGACGTACGCCTTGGGGACGGCCAGGCGCAGCTCGTCCGGTGCCGGGACGACGGCCGCCTCGGCGACCGCCTCGTGCTCCAGCAGGGCGCTCTCCAGCTCGAAGGGGGAGATCTTGTAGTCGGACGCCTTGAACACGTCGTCCGCGCGCCCGACGTACGTCAGGTAGCCGTCCGCGTCCCGGGCGCCGATGTCGCCGGTGCGGTAGTAGCCGCCGGCCATGGCCTCGGCGGTGCGCTCGGGGTCGCCGTGGTAGCCGGTCATCAGGCCGACGGGGCGCTCGGACAGGTCGAGGGCGATCTCGCCCTCGTCGGCGCCGGGGGCGCCGGTGACGGGGTCGAGGAGCACGACGCGGTAGCCGGGGCTGGGGCGGCCCATGGAGCCGGTCTTCAGCACCTGGCCGGGGCTGTTGGACACCTGCACGGCGGTCTCGGTCTGGCCGAAGCCGTCCCGGACGGTCACGCCCCAGGCCCGGCGGACCTGCTCGATGACCTCCGGGTTCAGCGGCTCACCGGCGGCGACGGCCTCGCGCGGCGGGGTGGCGAGCCGGGTGAGGTCGGCCTGGACGAGCATGCGCCACACGGTCGGCGGGGCGCAGAACGTCGTCACCCGGGCCCGGTCCATCTCCCGCATCAGCCGGGCCGCGTCGAAGCGGGTGTAGTTGTGCAGGAAGACGGTCGCCTCGGCGTTCCACGGCGCGAACAGGTTCGACCAGGCGTGCTTGGCCCAGCCGGGCGAGGAGATGTTCAGGTGCACGTCGCCGGGCTTCAGTCCGATCCAGTACATGGTCGCCAGGTGTCCGACGGGGTACGACACGTGGGTGTGCTCGACCAGCTTGGGGCGGGCGGTCGTGCCGGAGGTGAAGTACAGCATCAGCGGGTCGTCGGCGGCGGTGGGACCGTCCGGGGTGAAACCGGCGGGGGCCGCGGAGGAGTCCTCGTACCGCTGCCAGCCGGACCGGCCGGTGCCGCCGACCGCGACGCGCGTGTAGTCGCCGGGCACGTCGTCGAACTTGCCGGTGTCCTCGGCCCGCGCGACGACGTGCCGCACCCGGCCCCGGTCCACGCGGTCGCGCAGGTCGGCGGGGCCCAGCAGGGTGGTGGCCGGGATGACCACGGCGCGCAGCTTCATCGCCGCCAGGGCGGTCTCCCACAGCTCGACCTGGTTGCCGAGCATGACGAGGACGCGGTCCCCGGCGCGGACACCGCGCTCACGCAGCCAGTTGGCGACGCGGTCGGAGCGGGCGGACATCTGCGCGAAGGAGACGCGGACCTCGGAGCCGTCCTCCTCCACGATGTGCAGCGCCGTGCGCTCGTTGCCCTCGGCGATGACGTCGAACCAGTCCAGGGCCCAGTTGAAGTGCTCGGGGCGGGGCCAGGTGAAGCCCTCGTAGGCGGTGGCGTAGTCCTCACGGTGTTCCAGCAGGAAGTCGCGTGCGCTGCGGAACAGCTCGGTCGCCGTCGTCATCTGTCCTCCTCGGTACGGACCATTGCCGGGCGGCTCGCTGCCATCGTCCAGTCCGTGATGCACATCTCACCACCCCGAACGGAAGGAAGCGACGGAACCGGCCGCGAGGAGGGACGTGGCCGGGACGGTGGAGATCCGCGGCGCGCTGGACCGTCCCGGGCCGACAACGTCAGGCCGGTGGCGGGCGGGAGGACGCGGTACCGGTGGACCCGGCGGGGTGGAGGCGGACGCCGGCGCCCTCGGTCACCGCAGCATGATCCGGCGGGAGACCACGAAGGTCACCGGGATCGCCGCCGCGGAGGCGAGCAGGGGGGCGAACCGGCTCCCGGCCTGCAGCACGTCGACGATCACGTACACACCGGCCGTGGTGATCACGAAATTCGCGGCGTTCGTCAGCGGGAACAGCAGGAATTTCCGCCAGGTGGGCCGGGTCCGGTAGGTGAAACGCGCGTTCAGGAAGAAGGACCCGGCCATGCTGAGCAGGAATGCGAGAACGTGCGCGAGAAGATAGGGCACGTACATGAGGAACAACAGGTAAAGGCCGTAGTACGTGCCGGTGTTGACGACGCCGACCACGGTGAAGGTCGCGATCTGTCTCGGCATCGGACGGGACATGGCGGTAAGCATCAGGGGATGAGGTCTTTCGTCCGTTCCACGTTGGTCGCCTTCACCAGGAAGTGCGGGCGTCCCTTGACCTCGTAGTAGATCCGGCCGGTGTACTCCCCGATGACGCCCAGCATCACCATCTGCACCCCCGCGAGCGCGGTGACGGCGGTGACGATGGTGACGTACCCGGGCGTCTCCACGCCGTTGACGAGGGCTGCGCCCACGATCCACGCCGTGTAGAGCCCGGCACACGTCAGCAGGGTCATGCCGAGGTGGAGGGCGGCGCGCAGCGGCCTGTTGTTGAACGACAGCAGGCCGTCGAGCCCGTAGTTGAGCAGGGACTTCAGGGTCCAGGAGCTGCGGCCGTGCTCGCGTACGGCGTTCTCGTACTCGAAGGTGGTGCTGGGGAACCCGACCCACGCGAACAGGCCCTTGGAGAAGCGGTTGTACTCGGTCAGGGCCAGCACCGCGTCCACCACGCGACGCGACAGCAGCCGGAAGTCGCCCACCCCGTCGACGAGTTCGACGTCGACGAGCCGGTTGACGAGCCGGTAGTACAGGCGGGCGGTGAGGGTGCGGGCGAACCGGTCGCCGCGCCGGCTGCGCCGGGCGAGGACCTGGTCGTAGCCCTGGCCGCGCAGTTCGACCATGCGTCCGATCAGCTCCGGCGGGTGCTGGAGGTCGGCGTCCATGACCACCACCGAGTCGCCGGAGGCGTGGCGCAGACCGGCGAGGAGGGCGGCCTCCTTGCCGAAGTTGCGGCTGAAGGAGACGTAGCGGACGCGCGGGTCGCGGTCGGCGAGCTGTTCCAGGAGGGTGAGCGTCCGGTCGCGGCTGCCGTCGTCGACGTAGACGAACTCCATGTCGTGGCCGAGCGGCAGCAGGTCGTCGGCGACCTTCTGCACGGCGGCGTGGAAGCGTTCGATGACGTCTTCCTCGTTGTAGCAGGGGGCGACGATCGAGATGAGCATGGTTTTTCTCCGGGGCGCGATCGGGGGACGCGGTCAGAGGACGCTGGTGGTGCGCTCGCGCGGGCGTGCGGCGGTGCGGAGCGCCGGGCGGTGTGCGGCCCGCCGTCCGCGGACGGCGGTGACGACGCGGAGCAGGACGAGGGTCAGGAGCGAGACGCCCCCGACGGCCGCGCCCAGCCGGAGGCCGGGCGGATGGAAGGTGCAGGTGACGCTGGTCGCGGAGCCGTCCAGGGGGACGGCGATCAGCCCGTAGTACGTCCGGGCGGGCGTCGCCGGGGCCCCGCCCGCGGCGCACCGCCAGCCGGCGATCCGGGGGGCGGCGAGCACGGCGGTGCCCTTGCTGCCGGCCGGGAGCCGGGCCCGGACGGTGCCGTCGGAGACGGTCACCTCGACGGCGCCCGTGGCCTTGAGCCGCTGGACGGCGGTGTGCAGGCGCGCGGTGTCCAGGCAGCCGACCGCGCCGTCCGGGACGGTGCCGGTCCGGGTGGGCGACAGCTCGATCCGCACCCGGCCGGAGGGCGGGGCCGTGCCGAGCCGCTGCATCGCGGCGATCTTGGCGGCGTCGGAGGTGAACCGGCCGGTCGGCGGGTGGGCCGGGGTGCCGGTGAGGCGGGCGGTGCCCGAGAAGTGCGGTGCCCAGAGGTAGACCTCGCTGCCGGCCGGGCACGGGGCCGTGATCGTCGGCCGGTGCGCGGCGGCGGCCTTCGCGCGGGGGGCCTCGATCACCGCGCCCGCCCGGTCGCCGGCCGCCCGGTCGGGCTGCCCGCCGTCGCCGGTGCGCACGGTCAGCGTGGGCACGGTGTAGACGCGGGTGCCCAGCAGCAGTTCCTGGTTGCGGTAGGGCGACGGCCCGAAGGAGGAGACGCCGGTGCGGGCGGTGGGCGCGGCGGACGGCCGGACGGTGACCAGCGGCGGTACGTCCTGCCGGGACACGGTCACCGGGCCGCGGTCGCGGGGGTTCCACCTCTGGTGCTGGTCCGGCGGGGAGTGCACCCGGGCGCCCACGGAGAAGATCGCGTCGGTGACGGCGTTGTCCAGGCTCTGTACGTTCCGGCCGCGCGAGGTCCAGCCGTCGCCGAGGGCGGTGAGGGTGCGGCTGAGGACGTCCGCGGTGAGGCTGCTGTAGTACTGGGAGCCCTGGCCGCCCACCATCATGGGGTCGTTGCCCACGGTCTGCTCACGGCCGGGGTCGGTGCGGTGGGCGGGCCAGCCGTCGGCCCCGGCGATGGCCTCCGCCTGACGCTCCTGCCGGCTCCCCCAGGGCGCGTAGTCGTCCATGTGGTTCAACCGCAGCCGGGTGGCCACGGCGGCGGTGGCGGTGGCCTCGCCGAGCTGGGCGCCGACCAGGAGGGTGACGGCGAGCCCGGCGAGCGCGGTGCGGCGGCGCGCGGCCGCACCGTCGGCTGCGGCGCCCGCCCCGGCGGCGGGTCCGTCCCCGCTCGGCCCGGCGGCGGGGCCCTCCCCCGCGGCGGGGCCGCTCTCGGCGCCGGGGCCTGTGGGCGCGGCGGACCGGACGGCTTCCGCGCGGCGCAGCAGGAGCAGCCCCCCGACCGCTCCGGCGACGGCCAGGAGCAGTACCGGCCAGGCGTAGGAGTGCACCAGGCCGCTCCGGCCCGCGACGGCGGCGACGAGGGCGAGCAGCGCGCCGGCCGCGGCCAGCGCGCGCCGGCCGGGCACGCCGTAGGACAGCGTGTGCCAGGCCGCGATCACCAGCAGCGCGCACAGCACGAACGTCTGACGGTAGGGGCTGCCGTTGGGAGTGGCGAAGGCGTGCCAGGCCAGATGGGTCGGCGTCCACTGCACCGACAGCGTGACGGCTGCCACCAGCAGGCTCCACCCGGCGCGCACCCGTACGGGGGCCGCCCGGTGGAAGGGCAGGGCGAGGGCCAGCAGCAGCGCGGTGGTGCCGACGAAGAGCGCCGGGCTGCTGAATCCGTACGTCGTCGGCAGCAGCCGGGCCAGCAGGTCCTGCGTGGCGACCGGCGAGAAGTGCGTGACCCGGCCCGGATAGGCGTGCCGGGTGCCGAAGTAGACGACCGTGACCAGCGGTGCGGCCAGGCCGACGCCCAGGGCGACGGTGACCGCGGCCCGGCCGGCCGCCGCCGACGCCCGGCGGCGCGGGAGACCGGAGAGCCACAGCCGGAGCAGCAGGACGAGACCGGCACCGATGGTGGCCATGTACGCGGTGTAGAAGTTGGCGATCCAGGCGAGTGCCACGATCAGCACGCCGAGCGTCCGGCGCCGCCCGGTGAGCGCCCATTCGCCGACCAGGCACAGCAGCGGCAGGGCGATGAGGCCGTCGAGCCACATCGGGTTGTACGAGGCCTCGGCGAGCGACCAGCCGCACAGCGCGTAGGCGGCGCCCAGCAGTCCCGCCGCCCACCAGCGGCCGGGGCGCAGCCCGAGCAGCAGCCAGGCCATGGCGGCACCGGCGCACGCCGTCTTCAGGACGGTGACCGCATAGACGGCGAGGTCGATCTCGTCCCTCGGGAACAGAGCCACCAGCAGGGCGAACGGGCTGCTCAGATACGTCCCGAGGTCGGGCAGGAAGCTGGAGCCGAACCCGGACTGCCAGTTGACGAGCAGCCCGCCGTCGGACCGGCCGTGCAGCAGGTCCCACAAGTGGGCGTGGAACGGCACGTACTGGTTGCCCAGGTCGTTGACCGCGCGGGTGCGCGGGCCGAAGGGATAGCTGCGGGCGACGGCGTCGGCCGCGCAGAACGCGGTGACGGTGATGGCCGCGGCGAGCAGTGCGGCGGCCTGCCGCGGCCTGCCGCGCAGGGTTGAGCGATCCATTCTCGGCGGGCCCCCAGGAAATTCGTTGCGTACAGCGCCTCTTGTGGGGACGTCACTCCCTGCGCGCTTTGTACGACCGATTAGACCGGGGGTATTCCACCAGAGTTGTGTCGTGGCCGATGAACGGAGAACGAATGGTGAATGACGAAATGCGCGGGGGGCGCGCCGAAACAATCCGGGACGCGCTCCGCCGGCCGAAAGGAGAACGAAATGCGTCCCGGGAATGATGCGGGGGTTAATCGCGATCTTTCGCGACGGTCCGCCGGTTGTCGCCGGACGGGCCGACGGTCCGGACCCCGTCGCGGCAGGATGCCGGGAGACAGCTCCTACGCGCGGGCGGCGTCCTCCCGGAGGAAGGCGAGGACGAGTTCCGCCACGCGGTCGGGGAACTGGTCGTGGGGGTAGTGTCCGGCGCCCTCGATCATCTCGAGGCGGCCGAGGCCGGGCGGCAGGGCGTCGACGATCGCCGCGCCCTCGGCGCGCGGGTCGGCCCAGTCGGGATCGAGCGTGCCCATCACGACCAGGACCGGGCAGCGGACGGCCGCGAGCTGTGCGCCGGCGTCGGCCGGGGCGCTGCGGCCCATGCCCTGCATGGCCTTCATCCGGCCGGGCTCGCGCAGCAGGGAGTCGATGCGGTCGAGCCGCTCGGCCCAGTCGGCCGGCCTGACGCCGGGATAGGCGACGTCGAGGTAGGAGCGCCACAGCCGCGCGCTGCCGAACGCGCCCGCGCCGAGCAGCCGCGTCATGCCCCGCCTGAAGCGCTTCACCCGCAGGTCGCCGAGGCGGACGGACTGCTTGCGGGTGAACGGTGCCAGCTCGACGACCGCGGTGATCAGCGAGGGTTCCCGTGCGGCGGCGATGGTGGCGGCGCCGCCGGAGACCGAGTGTCCGACGACGACGGCCGGACCGCCCAGGTGCCGGATGACGGCGAGCAGGTCGCCGGCGATGTCGGTGCGGCTCCAGGCCGGCCAGCCGACGCTGGACTCGCCGCAGCCGCGCAGGTCGACGGCGGCGACCCGGTGGCCCGCCGCCACCAGGACGGGGATCACGGCGCGGTAGGCGGCGCGGCTGTCACCCATGCCGTGGGCGAGGACGACGAGAGGTCCGGTCCCCGCCACCTCGTACGCGATCGTGCCGCCGTCGACGGCAAGGTACTCGGTCATGGCATCCCCCGGATCCGATTGGCTAACACCGTTAGCCACAAGCTAATGCCGTTAGCTGGGTCCGTCAAGACATCTCGAGGGCCAGGAGGGCAAGCCGGCGGGCGAAGTGGCGCAGGCACCACCGCGTGGAGCAGCAGGAGGGCCGCCCCTGTTCCACGCACCCGCCTCGCGGGCGCCGTCCGGTTCGTCGTCGCGGTCGTTCAGCGAGGACAGCGCTTGGCGAGGCGACGAAGGAGCAGAGGGACGACGGTTCCCGCCAGGAGGGCGGCGAGCGGTACGGCGACATCCACCCAGGGGGCTCGGAGGGGCTTGTAGGTGGCGGTGCCGTCTTTGATCTCGATGTAGCCGCGGGGGCGGGCGCCGACTCCGCCACCTCCTCCGCCGGTGTGGGCGCCTCCGGCTTCGGGGCCCGTGCCGCCGGCGAATCCGAAGCCGGTCTCGGCGACCGGGATGACGGTGGTTCCGCCGCTGGTGACGGGTTCGCCGAAGACGGCTGTCACCGAGGCCCGGCTACCGAGCTGTTCGACCAGGCGTTCCGTCGGGTTCGCTGCCGTGTCGGCCTGCGGGACGGGCTGGTCCGGTGTGGCTGAGCTGGTCATCGGATACCTCCGGTGGCGAGTACGGCGGTACCGAGGATATGGGCCGCCGACTCGCGCACCACCCTCTGAGAACGGGCCGGCGCACGCTGCCATGGTGGCCGGGGCGCAGGGTGACCGGGCGCCAGCCTGCTCGCCGTCGTGCCGATGGGAGGGGCCGGCCTGCCGATCGTCGCCGCCGATGACGGATACAGGCTGTGGTACGAGGCCGTCGGAAACGGGCCGGCGCTGGTCTTCCCCGCCCGCTCCCGCGACGCCCCCTCTCCGTGCCGGCGCCCGGCGCCGCCGGTCAGTCGCGCACGGTCCCGAACCGGACGTCGTACGCCTCCCCCGGGTGCATCGTCGTCAGCATCCGCTCCCCCTCGGCCACGACCTCGTCCCGCTGCGCCGCGGTGAGCCGGTCGAACGCCTCGACGACGAGGGCGCCGTCCCCGAGCTTCCACAGTCCGGCCACGAAGCCGTCGACGAGGAGGACGCGGTACGCCAGGTTCCCCCGCCAGGTACGGCCCTTGTGCTCCGGCGGGACCAGGCGGGTGCGGTCGGCGTGGGACAGGAGCAGGTTGTCGAACTCGGGCAGGAAGCGCGGCGGGGCCGGGGTGTCCGGGGCGGGGCGCGGCGCGTCGGGCAGGTCGAACAGCTCGGTGCCGTCCGGGGCCCGGAAGGTGACGAGCCGGGGGCGGAGCCGTTCGAAGGCGTCCCGCAGCCGGGTCAGTCCGGCCCAGGTCTGCATGTCCTTCACGGACGCCGGGCCGAAGGCGGCGAGGTAGCGCAGCACGGCGTCGTCCGGTGCCGGCGCCGGCTGCGCGGGCCGTCCGAACCAGTGCTCGGCGGTGGTGAGCACGACCTGGCCGCTGCGGCCCCACAGTCCGCGCGGGGTCACCTGCACGAGCGGGAGCCGGCAGCGCGCGGCGACGGACAGGGCCTGCGGGTCGGCGTCGGGCCACTCGGCGAGCAGCGCCTCGCGCAGCTGTCCCATGGTGCGCGGCTCGGCCTCCACCAGCTCGCGGGCGACGTCGGCGAGCCGGTCCAGGTCGACGCCCACGAGCCCCTTGCGGAAGGTCCTCAGCTCGCGGTCCCGGGCGGCCTGCACCAGCGGACGCAGGGTCAGGCAGTCGTCGGCGGTGTGGGTGTGGATGGTGGAGCGCAGGGTGACGATGCGGGCGACCCGGCGGTCGGCCATCGGGGCGGACAGGTCCTCGGGGCGGAAGCCGTCGAGGCGGGCGGCGAGCGCGTAGTACGGGGGCCTCACGTTCTGGGCCTGGAGCCCGACGAGGTGCGCGACCGCGTCCTCGGCCGGCATCGGCGCGCGGCGCAGCAGCGACTGGCGGGCGAGCGTGGCGCGGTTGAGCGCGCGGGTGCCGAGCACGGGGGCCGTCGTGGATGCCTTGGACGTCATGCCGTGCACGGTAGTGCCGATCGCGGTCAGCTTCTGTCCTCGATGGCGGGCCCGCACCGGGCGTCCCGGGGGCGGGCGGCGGGTCGCCGGGTCCTCGGGGGGCCGGCGGAGCGGTCGTACGGGATGATCGCGAAGAGGGCCGGCCCGGTGTGGCAACGACGGGATCGCGAGGGAGGCCGCGGATGCGTGAGCTGGCGGTGTCGCTGTGGGACGTGGGCAACGGGCAGGGGCTGCGCCAGTTGGCCGAGCTGGGACTCGCCCTGCTGCTGTCCAGCCTGATCGGCTTCGAGCGCGAGGCCCAGCAGAAGAGCGCCGGGCTGCGCACCCACACCCTGGTCGGCGTGGCCAGCGCGCTGATGATGGAGGTCTCCCAGCACGGTTTCACCGGCGTGCTGGGCATGGACGGCGTCTCCCTCGACCCGTCCCGGGTGGCGTCCCAGATCGTCTCCGGGATCGGCTTCATCGGCGGCGGTCTGATCTTCGTACGGCGGGATGCGGTGCGGGGGCTGACGACCGCCGCGACCATCTGGCTGACCTGCGCGGTCGGCATGGCCTGCGGCGGGGGGCTGCCGATCCTGGCCCTGGCGACCACCGCGCTGCACTTCGTGGTCGTGCGCGGCTACCCGGCCCTGACCTCGCGGCTCGCCAAGGAGACGGCCACCACGGTGGAGCTCCGGCTGACGTACCTGACCGGCAGGGCGCTGCTGCCGCAGTTGATGGAGACGTGCACGCGGCGCGGGTTCCGCATCCTGCGGGTGGCCGCCGACCGGCTGCCGGGCCGTACGGATCCGGCCGCACGGGTGCTGCTGCGGCTGGAGGGGACCGGGGACGCCGTGCGGCTGACCTCCGACCTGTTCCACGCCGAGGGCGTGATCGACGCCGACATGAACGTCGCCTCGGAGGAGGAGTAGGCGAACGGGGGACACGGTGGTTGCCCCGCGGCCGGGCGGGCACCCGGGGCCACTGTGCACGGACTACACGAACACGACGGACGGGACGGTCGGGACGGGCGGGACGGTCGCGTCGGAGGCGACGGACGCGCCGCGCGGGACCGGGTGCTGGTGACCGGGTGGTTCAGTTTCCTGGACGGGGAGGCGACCGCCGGGGACGTCCTGGCGCTGCACCGGGTCGAGGAGGTGCTGCGGGGCGCGGGACTCGCCCACGACGTCGTGTGGAGCCCGGGCTTCCGGGCGGACGGGTTGCACGTCGCGGACGTGGACCCGGCGGCGTACTCGCATCTGGTGTTCGTGTGCGGGCCGGCGCACGGGTGGCAGGTCGAGGAGCTGCACCGGCGGTTCGCGCACTGCGTGCGGATCGCGGTCGGCGTCTCCGTCGTGGATCCCGCCTCCCCGGCCGTCACCGGCTTCGACCGCGTCCTGGCCCGGGACGCCGCCGGCACCGGACCGACCCCGGACCTCGCGGCCCGCGCCCCCGCCCTGCCCGCCCGGCCCGTCGTCGGCGTGGTGCTCACGCACGGGCAGCACGAGTACGGGGCCCGGCGGCGGCACGACCGGGTCGCCGAAGGGGTGACGCGCTGGCTGGCCGGCAAGGACTGTGCGCGCCTGGAGCTGGAGACCCGGCTGGACGCGCACGACTGGCGGCTGTGCGGCACCCCGGCCCAGCTGGAGGCCGTCCTCGCCCGGCTGGACCTGGTCGTCACCGACCGGCTGCACGGGCTGGTGCTGGCGCTGCGGGCCGGGACGCCGGTGCTGGCGGTGGACCCGGTCGCGGGCGGCGCGAAGGTGACGGCGCAGGCCCGCGCCTGCGGCTGGCCCGCGCTGGTGGCCGCCGAGCGGCTGGAGACGGGGGTGCTGGAACGCTGGTGGCGGTGGTGCCTGGCCGACGGGCGGGAGGCCGCGCGGCGGGCCGGCGCCGCGTTCCGGGCGGACGCGCGGCCGGACGGTGCCGACGGCCTCGTGGCGGCACTGGGGCTACGGCCGGTCGGTTGACTCCGCGCGCGGGCGGGCACCCGGTGGTCGTCGGTCCGCACCCTGGAGGAGACATCGTGACCATCGGCCGGCTCCCCGATCACGAACAGCGCATACTCGACGAGGTGGAACGGGCGTTGCGCCGCGACCGCCGGCTCGACCGGCGGATGCGCACCTTCCGGCTCAGCCGCCGTCCCGACCTCACCCGCGTGGCGGCCTACCGCCCGCGCGCCCTGACCGTCCTCCTGCTGCTCGTCCTGTCCGTCACCCTCATGGTGACCGGCGTCGTCACCTCCGACCCCGGCGTGATCTGGGCCTTCGCCGCGGTGTGGCCGGGGACGCTGTTCGCGGTGTTCCGGCTGCTGTGCCGGTGGTCGCGGGGCTGACCGCCCGGCGTCTGCGGCCCGGGGGCCGGTCGCCACAGGGAGGTGATCGTCGTGCCCGAACCCGGAAGCAAGAGGTACGACACCCTGCGGTCCAGGCTCCGCAGGGAGGCCGAGCGGTCCGGGATCTCCGACCAGGACGCCGACCGGGCTGCCGACGAGGAGCTCCAGGAAGGCGACGGCATGCGCGGTCGCGGTCCGCGGACGGAACACGGCCGTGGCCCCGAGGGCGAGCGCCCGGGCGGCTCCGACTGAGTCCGCACCGCCGTAACGGTCCGCACACGCGTCCGACCCCGCGTCCCCTCCGCGTGGGGTCGGACGCGTGCGGCTGTTCAGCCCGTGTAGCTGCGCGCCGTCGACGCGCGCTGGGCCGGCTCCAGGGCGCGCAGGCGCGCCTCCACCTCCGCGGGCAGCACCCGGCGCTCGCGCAGGACCCACGGCAGGGCGGCCGCCGCCTCGGCGAAGGCCCGCAGGGACGCGGTGTCGCGCGGGACGGTGCGGGCCAGACGCAGGGTGCGGCGCAGGGCGTATCCGGCCGGGCGGCGCAGCCAGGTGAACCACAGGGTGTTGCGGATGCCGTGCGCCCGGCGCAGCGTCGAGTCGCGTACCTCCGACGGGCGGTGATGGATCGTCAGGTCGTCGTCGTACGTCAGCCACCAGCCGTCGGCGGCCAGGTCGGCGGCGAGGAGCTCCTCCTCGCCGCCCAGCCACAGCCGGGGGTGGAAGCCGCCCGCGGCGCGGAAGGCGTCGGTGCGCAGGACGGTCGCGGCGGCCAGGAACGAGCCGAGCGCCGGCCCCGGCAGCCAGTCCGGTCGGGGCACGGGCGAGTCGCGCAGTTCCGCGACGATCGGGTCCTCGGTGCCGTCCGGTTCGACGACGATGCGGGCGGTGACCGAGCCGACCGCCGGGTACCGGTCGAGCAGGTCGGCGGCGCCGGACAGCGAGCCCGGCGCCCACCAGGAGTCGTCGTCGCAGAACGCCACGTAGGGCGTGGTGATCTGACGGACCGCCAGGTTGCGGCCGACGGCGCCGAGGTTGCGGCCGGGGCGCAGCAGCCGTACGTCCGGGTGGTGCCGGGCGACGGCGTCGGCCGTGCCGTCGGTGGAGCCGTTGTCGGTGACGATCACCGGGGGTTTCTCGGGCAGCCGGGCGAGGCGGTCCAGGGTGTGCAGGAGTTCGGGGCACCGGTTGTGGGTGATGACGACGACGGTCGTGCGGGG
This sequence comes from Streptomyces sp. NPDC093586, assembly GCF_044764905.1. Taxonomy (NCBI): domain Bacteria; kingdom Bacillati; phylum Actinomycetota; class Actinomycetes; order Kitasatosporales; family Streptomycetaceae; genus Streptomyces; species Streptomyces sp. NPDC093586. The sequence goes on from NZ_JBIWJA010000022.1 coordinate 14,411, forward strand.
GTCCGTCACGCGGTCTCTCCCTCCAGGAGGCGGGCGGCCCGCTCCACGTGCGGGGGCAGGGGCCTGCGGGCGTGCAGGGCGGAGGGCAGGCGGGTGAGCGTCTCGCGCAGGGCGCGGCGGGCGTGCGGGTCCCGGCGGGCCTCGACGGCGAGGGCACGGGTGCGGGCGAGGGCGTGCGGCAGGGGGCGGCGCAGCCAGGCGGTGAGGAGTTCGTTGCGCCGCACGACGGCCGGGCGGCCGGTGCGCGGGCCGGGGGCCGGGTGGTGGTGGGCGACGACCTCGGGGCAGTGCGTGACGCCCCAGCCGCGGGCGGCGAGGTCGTAGGCGAGGAGGGTCTCCTCGGCTCCGAAGAACAGCAGGGGGTGGTAGCCGCCGGCGTCGAGGTAGGCCTCGCGGCGGGCGACGGCGGCGCAGCCGAGGAAGCCGAGCACCTGGGTGCCGGGCAGGTCGGCGGCGCGGCCGAGGGGGGAGTCGGCGAGCACGTCGTCGAGCGGGTCGGGGTCGTCGTCGGGGCCGACGAGGGTGCGGGCGGAGAGCAGGCCGAGCCGCGGGTGCTCGTCGAACAGGCGGGCCGCCGTGGCGAGGGCGCCGGGCGCCCACCAGGAGTCGTCGTCGCTGAACGCCACGTACGGCGTGTCGAGCGCGCGGACGCCGTGGGTGCGGGCGAGGGCGCCGCGGTTGAAGGGCAGCGCGAGGACGCGTACCCGGGGGAAGTCGCGGGCGAGCATCGCGCGGGTGTCGTCGGTGGAGGCGTTGTCGGCGACGAGGATCTCGGGCCGCTCGGGCAGGGCGAGCAGGTGGCGCAGGGTGACGGCGAGGCTCGCGGAGCGGTTGCGGGTGGCGATGACGATGCCGACGGGGGCGTGTCCCGTGGGGTCGGTGTGCGGCCGTTCGCGGGTGGCCGCCGCGGCGCCGGGGGCGTGGGGGGTGTGGTGGTTCATGGTGCCTCGCAGAGGGCGTCCAGGGCGCCGAGCGCCTCGAGGACGTCGTCGGTGCCGATCCGCAGCAGCGCGGGGTCGGTCTCGTGGCCGTGGGGGTCGCCGTCCGGCCCGGGGTGCCACAGGGCGCGGTGGCGGGGGTGGTCCGGCGGGCCCCAGCGGCTGGGCGGGACGGGGCCGAAGAGGGTGACGGAGGGTACGGCGTGGGCGACGGCGAGGTGGGCGATGCCGGTGTCGCCGCTGACCACGGCGCGGGCGCCGGCCACCAGGGCGGAGAGCCGGTCGTGGGGCAGGCCGCCGCCGAACACGTCCGCGTCGGGCAGGGCGGCGAGCTTGGCGAGACGGGCCACGAGGTCGCCCTCGTCCGCTCCCCCGGTGACCACGACCCGCCGGCCGCGGGCGCGCAGGGCCTCGGCGACGGCGGCGTACCGCTCGACGGGCCAGCACCGGGAGGGGGCGCCCGCGCCGGGGTGCACGACGATCGCGCCGGGCGCCGGGGAGGGGGTCTCCGGGCGGGGCAGGAGCAGGTCGGCGGGATCGGCGTCGATGCCGTAGTACGTCAGGAGCCGGCACCAGCGGTCGCGTTCGTGCTCGTCCGCGTACCAGGGCGGGCCGTCGACCTCCGGGGTCCCGGGGTGGGCGAACGCCATCAGCCTGAGCGGGCGCAGTCCCGCCAGCAGGCGGTGGCTGGGCGGCCCGTTGCCGTGCAGGTCGACGGCGACGTCGGGGGGCGGGCCGGTCCAGCCGAGGCCGCGCGGCACGGCCCGGCCGGGTTCGGCGGCGGGCAGCACCCGGTCGACGGCACCGGTCGCCGCGGCGACGGGCGCCAGTTCGGCGGGGGTGGCCAGCACCAGCTCGTGCCCGGGGTACGCCCGGCGCAGGGCGCGCAGCGCGGGGACACCGGCGAGGAGGTCACCGAGCCCGAGGGCCCGCAGCACGAGCACCCGGGGCCGGGCACCGGCCTGCCGGTCCCGCGTCGCACCGGACGTCCGGTGCGACGCGGGGCGGCCGGGCGGCGGGGGCACGAGGCCGGCGTGCGGAGGATGGACGGGGTCGCCCGTCACCGGGCCCCCGGCGGAGGGCACGGGCGCCTCACCGCTCACCGGCCCCGCGGCCGGCGAGCCGCCCGGCACCGATGGGCCGCGGCGGCCCGCGTCCCGGGCCGGTGCCCCGTCGCCGGGGGCCTCGACCGCGCGGCCGTCCGTCCGCTCCCCGCCCGCGGACCGCACGGCCGCGCGCAGCCCGCCCCGTTCCGCGCCGGTCCCGGGCGCGGCGCCGGCGCGCGCGGCGTCCGGCCGGGGCGGGTGCACGGGGTCGCCCGTCACCGGGCCCCCGGCAAAGGGCGGGGCCGGCGGCCGGGTCCGGGGCGGGGTGCCGTGCGTCATCGGACGCCCTCCGCCGCGCGGGCCATCAGGGCCGTCGAGGAGCGGCCGTCGAGGTACGGCAGCAGGACCGCCTGGCCGCCCCACTCCTGGAGCAGCGCGGCCTCCGGGAGGTCGGCGCCCGCGTAGTCGCCGCCCTTGACCCACACGTCGGGACGCAGGTCGCCCAGGAGGCGTTCGGGGGTGTCCTCGTCGAAGACGGCGACCGCGTCGACGCAGGCGAGGGCGCGCAGCACGCGGACGCGGTCGGCGAGGGGGTTGACGGGGCGGCCGGCTCCTTTGCGGCGGCGCACCGAGGCGTCGGAGTTGACGCACACCACCAGACAGTCGCCGAGCCGCCGCGCGGCCTGGAGGAGGCCGACGTGTCCGGCGTGCAGCAGGTCGAAGCAGCCGCCCGCGGCGACGACGGTGCCGTGCTGGGCGCGCACGCGGGCGGCCAGGGCGAGCGGATCGTCGGTGTCGGGCCGCGGGTCCGGCACGGGACCGGACCCGGCGGGCGGCAGGGCGCCCGCGCCGCCCGCGGCGACGAACGCCGTCGCGGCGCTCACCGCGCCCTCGACGGCCTCCCCCACCAGCGTGCCGTCGGCGAGCAGTCCGGCGGCGGTCGCGGCGAACCGGTCGCCCGCCCCGCACGAGTCGCCGGGATGGGCGGCGGGCGCGGGGACGAGCAGCGGGTGCTCCCCGTACGACAGCAGGGCGCCGCGCGCCCCGAGGGTCACCGTCACCGCGGCCACCCGCCAGTCGCGTACCAGCGCGGCGGCGTGGTGCGCGGCCGCGCGCAGACCGCCGCCGGCGTCGCCGTCCCGGGGCGCGAAGCCGTGCGCCTCCTTCTCGGCGGGCGTCACCAGCCGGGTGCCGGGCACCGGGGTGCCCCCGCGCGGGTGCGGGTCCCAGACCAGGGGCGGGCGGGCGGCCAGGACGTCCCGCAGGGCGTCCGCCGCGCCGCGGCCGTAGTCGGAGACCAGCACGGCCCGCGCGGAGCGCAGCGCGGCGCGGGCCTCGCCGGTGGCCTCACGGGCCCGGCCGCCGCCGCGGTCGAGGCGGACGACGGGCCGGTCCTGGGCGAGGACGCGGGTCTTCTCGGGCAGCGTGCCGGTCAGCGGCAGCGCGATCAACGTCAGCCACGGGTCGAGCAGTTCGCGCAGGACCCGGCTCGCCGGGTCGTCGCCGACGCCCGCGACCAGCGTGACCTCGCGGCCGTCCCGGGCGGCGAGGTAGGCGGCGAGCGCGGCGCCGCCGGGCCGTACGCGTTCGGCGCACCCGGACACGACCGGTACGGGCGCGTCGGGGGCGAGCCGGTCGGCGGAGCCGGTCAGGTCGCGGTCCAGCAGGGCGTCGCCGACCACCACCAGCGGGGACCTGTCAGCCATGCGTCGTCACCTCCGCGTCGTCCTGCCCCGCGCGCCCCGGTCCAGGGCGGCGTCGAAGGCCGCGCAGATCATGTGCACGGCGACCAGGTGGATCTCCTGGACGGTGGCCGTCGAGGGGGCGTCCACGCACAGCGACTCGTCGCTGCCCGCCATGAGCGGGTTGGGTTCGCAGCCGGTGAGCGCCCACACCCGCATGCCGGTGACGCGTGCGGCGTCGGCGGCGGACAGCAGGTTGGCGCTGGCACCGGACGTGGACAGCAGCATCAGCACGTCGCCCTCGCGGCCGTGGGCGCGCACCTGGCGGGCGAACACCTCGTCGACGCCGTAGTCGTTGGCGATCGCGGTGGTGCTGGAGGTGTCGGCGTGCAGGGCGATCGCGGAGAACGGCGGCCGGTCGTCGCGGTAGCGGCCGACGAGTTCGGCGGTCAGGTGCTGGGCCTGGGCGGCGCTGCCGCCGTTGCCGGCGGCCAGCAGCCTGCCGCCGCCGGACAGGACGTCGGCGAGCCGCTCGCCCCAGCGTTCGGTGATGTGCGCGGAGGCACGGAAGGCGTCCAGCGCCTCCTGGAGTTCGTCGCAGTGCCCGAGAACGGGCGGGTGCACGGTCATCACGCCACCTCCTTCGACAGGGCGTGGTCGGCGAGCGTCAGGCGGTACACCTGTTCCGCGCCGTCGGCGACGCGCCGCCACGTGTAGTGCGTCAGGACGCGTTCGCGGCCGGCCGCGCCGTACCGGCGGCGCAGTTCCTCGTCCGCGAGGAGTTCGCAGGCGGCCTCGGCGATCGCGTCCGGGTCCTGCGGGGCGACGAGGCGGCCGGTGACCCCGTCGGCGACGGAGTCGCGGTGGCCGCCGACGTCGGTGGCGAGGACGGGCACGCCGCAGGCCATGGCCTCCAGCGGGACGATGCCGAAGGGTTCGTAGACCGGGGTGCACAGCACCAGGTCGGAGCTGCCGAGCAGGGCGGGCATGTCGCGCGGGTCGACCGCGCCGAGCAGCCGGACCCGGTCGGCGACGCCGGCGCGGTGGGCCAGCGCGGTCAGGCGCCGCGCCTCGGGGTCGGCGGCCACGGCGTCGGACGGGGGGCCGCCCGCGATGAGGAGTTCGGTGTCGGGGATGTCGACGAGGGCCTGGATCGCCTGGTCGTAGCCCTTGCGGGGCACCAGCCGGCCGCAGGCCAGCAGGCGGTGCCGCTGCCGTCGGGCGGGGGTGCGGCCGGAGGCGGCGCCGGGGCGGAAGTGCCCGGCGTCGACGCCGCAGGGCACGACGGACACCTGCCGGGGCGGTACGCCCATGTCGCCGAGTTCGACGACCTCGTCGGTGCAGGTGGCCAGCACCCGTTCGCAGGTGCGGCCGATCTGCCGCTCGATGCCGATGCGTTCGTACGGGCTGGTGTCCCGCATGCCCTGGTGGCGCCGCTTGACGGTGCCCAGGGCGTGGAAGGTCTGCACGACGGGGATGCCGTGCGGTCCGGCGCCGATCTGGGAGGCCATGCCGGACATCCAGAAGTGGGCGTGGACCACGTCGGGCCGCTCCCGGCTCCACGCGCGCGCCAGACAGGCGCCGAAGGTCGGCATGTGCGGGAACAGGTCGTCCTTGGGGAGGACCTCGGCCGGCCCGGCCGGGACGTGCTCGACGATGCCGCCGCCGGGCAGCGGCACCCGATCGGGCAGGTCCAGCGAGTCACGGCGGGTGTAGACCGTGACGTCGTGGCCGCGCCGGGCCAACTCCTCGGTGAGACGGGCCACGTAGACGTTCTGTCCACCGGCGTCGACGCCGCCGAGCGCGGCGAGCGGGCTCGCGTGCTCGGACACCATGGCGATCCTCATCGGGTCACCTCCTTCAGCAACCGCTCCCAGTCGTCCAGGAAGCGGGACAGCCCGTAGCGGGACAGGGCCGCCGCGCGGGCCGCCTCGCCGACGGCCCGCGCGTGCGGCGGGTCGGCGAGGAAGTCGCGTACGGCGTCGGTCAGTACGTCGATGCGGTTGGAGACGACTCCGGCGCCCGGGGGGACGGCCTCGGTCACCTCCGTGGTGGCGAGCGCGACCACGGGCATGCCCAGGTGCATGGCCTCCAGCAGGGACAGGCCCAGCGAGGTCCAGCGCACGGGGTGGACGTAGACGCGCCGGCGGGCCAGCTCGGTGTGCAGGTCGCTCTGGGCGACGTCCCGGGTGCGGCAGCGTCCGGGGTCGACGCCGATGTGTGCGGCGAGTCCCTCGGTGCGCATGCCGAACACGTCGAGCGGGGCGGCGCGCGCAAATTCGGGCAGCAGGTCCGTGCCGGTCGTACGGCCGCGCCGTATCGGCTCGTTGACGACGACGGCCGCCCGCTCCAGCTCGCCGGTCCAGCGGTGGCCGGGGTCGACGATGCCGTGTTCGACGACGGTGGCGGGCGTCGTCCCGGAGTCCCACATCAGCCGGTTGAAGTGGGTGACGTGGACGAGGGTGACGCCGGGGATGTCGGCGGCGGGGTGGCGGGTGTCGGGTACCCCTGGAGCGCGGCCGTCGGGGGCGTTGTGCTCCAGGTAGACCAGGGGCGGGCGGCGGCCCAGCCATTGGTCGACCAGGGCGAGTTCGTGCGGGCGCTGGAGGATCACGAGGTCGACGTCCTCGTCCCGCAGCCGCTCGGGCGGGACCTCGACCACCGACGCGGGCCAGTCCCAGGTGCGGGCGCGGCCGAGGCCGTCGGGTCCGCGGTCCGGGGTGACCGGGAGGAGGTAGGTGTGGGGGCCCTGCACGAAGGCCGTGGTCCACGACCCGTGCACGTGCCAGATGAGGATCCTCATGCCTCCCCCAGGAGTTTCTCGACGGCGGCGGCCACGTCGGTGCCGGTGACGGTGGTCAGGCAGGGGTGGCCGGGGACGGGGCACTCGCGGGCCCTGCTGTCGGCGCAGGGCGCGTCCTGGTCGCCGAGCAGGACGTACGGGACGCCGTACGGCCGCCAGCGCTCGGCCGGTACGACCGGGGCGAACAGGGACACCACGGGGGTGCCGACGGCGGCGGCGAGGTGGGCGGGCGCGGTGTTGCCGGTGACGACGACCGAGGCGCCCGCGAGGACGCCGGACAGTTCCGGTGCCTCGGTGCGGCCGCCGAGGTCGGTGCCGTGGGTGCCCGCGACGTACGCGGTGAGGCCGCGCTCGTCGGGGCCGCCGGTGACCAGCACCCGGTGCCCGGCGGCGGCCAGTTCGCGTACGGCCTCGGCGCTGCGCTCGGGGCTCCAGGCGCGGGCGGGGACACTGGCGCCGGGGTGCAGGACGACGTACGGGCCGGGTCCGGTGAGGTCGTCGGTGCGGGGCGGCGGGTGCACCCGGAGCCTGCCGTCGTCGGGCCGCGGGAACCCGGCCGCCTCGGCGAGGTCGAGGGCGGCCTCCACCTCGTGGGCGTGCGGGGCGCGGCGGTGGCGCAGGTCGAGCAGGGAGCCGGGGTAGTCCACGCTGTCGGCGGCGATGTACCGGACGCCGGCCAGGCGCAGCACCAGGGCGGTGGGCAGCGGGGACTGGTGGAAGGAGGTGAGGACCAGCGCGGTGTCGGCGTCGATCCTCTCGGCGAGGGCGTCGATGTCCTCCCGGCTGACGTCGGGCGGCTCGAATCCGCCCCACGGCGCGTCCCACACCAGGATCTCGTCCACGCCGGGCAGCAGCCGGGCCGCGGGCGCGCCGCGCGGTCCGCACAGCAGGGTGACGTGGTCGGCGCGGGCGGCGACGGCGCGCACGGCGGGCCCGGCGAGCAGTACGTCGCCGAAGCTGTCGAGCCGGGTGACCAGTGCCTTCATCGCGGCCTCCCGCGGGTGCCGGCGGCGCCGCCCGTGGCGAACGCCGCCTTGACGGGGCGTTCGTCGGCCAGGACGCGGCCCTTCGGCGGGCCGGTGAGGAGGGCGCGTACGGCGGTCAGGACGTCGGGGGCGATGTGGTCGGCGGCGGCCGTCTCCTCGGGCCGGGTCTGTTCGTTGGGGACGAGGATGCCGTGGGCGCCCGCCCGTCGCGCGGCCTCGACGTCGGCGCCGATGTCGCCGATGACGACGCAGTCGGCGGGGTCGGTGCAGATCCGTCCGGCCGCCCACAGGACCAGTCCCGGCTGCGGCTTGCGGCAGTGGCAGCCGTCGTCGGGGCCGTGCGGGCAGACCGCCCAGACGTCGAAGGGGCCGATCAGCTCGTCGACGCGCCGGTTGACGCGGCGCACGTCGGCGTCGCCGATCAGGCCGCGGGCGACGCCGGACTGGTTGGTGACGACGCCGACGCCGATGCCGTGCTCGCGCAGCAGCGCGACCGCCTCGCGGGCGCCGTCGACGGGCCGGACCCGTTCGGGGTCGCCGTTGTGGGGGACGTCGTGGACGAGGGTGCCGTCGCGGTCGAAGAGCACGGCCTTGACGGGGCTCATGCGGCCACCTCCCGCCAGGCGCGGGCACCGCGGTGCCGCCACAGTCCGCTCAGCCGGTACCAGGTCGCGGCGGGCGGGACGAGGACGCTGGTGACCAGCATGGTCGTCACCTCGTCGCGGGTGCGCGGTCCGGGGGCGATGCGGGCCCAGGCGAACTCGGCGGTGCCGGCGGCCCAGCCGAGCCCGGCGAGCGCGGCGGCCCGGGGGCGGCCGGCGACCGCGAGGGCGAGGGCGGCGACGCCGGCGGCGGTGATCGCGGCGTGGCGGCGGATCCGGCCCCGGGGGGCCATCGCCTTGGACCACCAGTCGGGGCCGTGCAGGCGCCGCATCAGGGCGTCGTCGGCGTTGCCGCGCTGCTGTGCGAGGGACACCCAGCGGGAGGCGGGGCGGACGGGGTGGCGGGTGGTGCGGCGGCCCCGCTGGATGCGCCAGCCGGCGTCGAGGACGCGCAGCGCGAGGTCGGCGTCCTCGCGGAAGGCGCGCGGGAAGCGTTCGTCGAAGCCGTGGACCCGCTTGAGCACGTCGGTGCGGTAGGCCATGTCGGCGGTGATCCAGCGGGCCTGCGCGAGCCCGGCGGTGCCGCGTTCCCAGTCGGTGGGGCGGCGTTCGCCGGGCAGGGGGACGGCGATGACGCCCTGGACGGCGCCGGTGTCGGGGGCGGCCTCGGCGAGGTCCTGGACCAGTTGGTCGCACCAGTGCGGGCCGACCTGGACGTCGTCGTCGAGGAAGGCGGTCCACGGCGAGGTGACCGCGCGGATGCCGGTGTTGCGGGCGGCGGCGGGCCCCCGGCCCCCGCTGCGCAGCACGACGGTGCGTTCGCGCAGGTCGCCGAGGACGCTCAGCGGGTGCTCCAGGGCGGCCGGGTCGGCGTCGGGGGCGGGCCGGTCGTCGACGAGGACGATCTCGTCGGGCCCGGGGCCGGTCGCGGCGGCCAGCGCGGCCAGGCAGTCGGCCAGCGTCTCGCGGACGAGCGTGGGGATGACGACGGCGTAGCCGGTCATGGGGGCGCCGCTCATCCGAACGCCTTCCCCCGGCGCACCGCGAACGGGCCGATGGCCAGCAGGTCCACGGGCGCGGAGCCGAAGCACTCCAGCGCGTCGCGCGGGTCGTCGACCATGGGCCGCCCGGCGGTGTTGAGGCTGGTGTTGACGACGACGGGCAGCCCGGTGCGCTTCTCGAAGGAGGCCAGCATCCGCGCGACGAGCGGCTCGCGGCGCTCCTCGACGGTCTGGATGCGGGCGGTGCCGTCGACGTGGACGACGGCCGGGATGCGGTCGCGCCAGGCGGGGGCGACGTCGTGCACGAAGAGCATGTACGGGCTGGGGATCGGCCCGGTGAAGATGTCGGCGGCGCGGCCGGCCAGCACCATCGGCGCCACGGGGCGGAACTCCTCGCGGCCCTTGACGTGGTTGAGGCGTTCCAGGTTCTCCGCGCGGCCCGGGTGGGCCAGCAGGGAGCGGTGCCCGAGGGCGCGCGGCCCGAACTCGCTGCGGCCCTGGAACCAGGCGACGATGCCGTCCCGGGCGAGTTCCTCGGCGACCGTCTCGGCGATGTCGTCCGGTTCCTCGTAGGGGATCGCGGCCGTCTGGAGCCAGGCGCGGATCTCGTCGTCGCTCCAGCCGCGGCCGAGGTCGGCGCCGGGCATGGGCGCGGGGGCGGTGCCCTCCTGGGCGGCGGCCACGTGCAGGGCGCCGCCGAGGGCGGTTCCGGCGTCGCCGGCGGCGGGCTGCACCCACACGTGCCGGTACGGGCCGCGCGCGGCGATCTTCGAGTTGGCGACGCAGTTCAGGGCGACGCCGCCGGCCATGGTGAGGGCCTCGCCGCCGGCCTCGCGGTGCAGCCAGTGGACGAGTTCGAGGAGCAGTTCCTCCAGCACCGCCTGGGTGCTGGCGGCCAGGTCCGCGTGGTCCTTCGTCCAGTCCTCGCCCTGGGCGCGGGCCGGGGCGAGGGCCGCCCAGTCGACGCCGTGGGCGCGGAAGCCGCCGTCGCCGGTGGCGTGGACGTGCTCGCGCAGCCGGTCCAGGAAGCGGGGCTTGCCGTAGGAGGCGAGGGCCATCACCTTGTACTCGTCGCTGCTGCGCAGGAAGCCGAGGTGCTCGGTCAGTTCCTCGTAGACCAGGCCCAGCGAGTGCGGGAGTGCCTGGGTGGCGAGGGTGTCGAGCTTGCCGTCGCGGTAGCGGCCGGCCAGGTGGGAGGCGCACTCGCCGCGCCCGTCGAGGACGAGGACGTCGTTGTCGGGGTGGGGTGAGGCCGGTCCGGCGGAGGCGGCGTGGGCCACGTGGTGGGGGACGAAGACGACCTGGTCGGGGTCGAGTCCGGGCAGCGCGTCGGCGAGGAACCCCGGGGCCCGGCGGGCGTATTCGAGGCGCAGCGGGTCCCAGGGGTCGTCCAGGCCCATGTCGCGGGCGGGCCGGGCGAGCCGGGGGTCGAAGGAGTACGCGACGGCGTCGAGTTCCTCGGGCCGCACCCCGGCGTGTTCCAGGCACCACCGCGCCGACAGTTCCGGCACCTCCCACGCGGAGAAGGGCACCGGGCGCTTGCCGTGCTTGCGGCGGCTGAAGCGCTCTTCCTCGGCGGCCGCGACGGTCCGGCCGTCGACGACGAGTGCGGCGGCCGGGTCGTGGAACAGGGCGTTGATACCGAGGATGCGCATGGGGTGTGCTCCGTCCCGGGCGTCTGCTGGGTCTGTCTGGCCTGGCGGGTGCCGTGGTGCGGCTGACTCAAACACTTGGAGACAGCTCAATTCCGGAAATGGGCTGATTCGTCGCGGAGTGTGAAGTGTGCGCGCGCCATCCCGCGGAGGTTTGCGCGGCGGCTGACGCGCACCGCCCCGCCGGACGCCCGCACAGCGGCCGACGCGCACCGCCCCGCCGGGGGCCTACGCGGCGACGGAGTGCGCGAACCAGCCGATGGTCCGCTCCAGGCCCTCGCTCCAGCCGACCCGCGGCCGCCAGCCGAGCCGCTCCCGGGCGAGGGTCGTGTCGGGCCTGCGTCGGCCCGGGTCGTCGACGGGCCGTTCGACGAAGCGGATGCGGGAGCCGGAGCCGGTGAGTTCGACGATGCGCCGGGCCAGTTCCAGCATGGTGATCTCGTCGGAGCCGCCGATGTTGACCGGGCCGCTCTCGCCGGAGGCGGCCAGGGCGAGGACGCCGTCGACGGTGTCGTCGACGTAGCACAGGGAACGGGTCTGGCCGCCGTCCCCGGCGACGGTGAGGGGCATGCCGTCCAGGGCCTGCGCGATGAAGGTCGGCACGGCGCGGCCGTCGCCGGTGCGCATCCGGGGGCCGTACGTGTTGAAGATGCGCACGATGGCGGTGTTGGTGCCGTGCACCTGGCGGTGGGCGGTGACCAGGGCCTCGGCGAAGCGCTTGGACTCGTCGTAGACGCTGCGCGGGCCGATCGGGTTGACGTTGCCCCAGTAGCTCTCGCGCTGCGGGTGTTCGAGCGGGTCGCCGTAGACCTCGGAGGTGGAGGCGAGCAGGAAGCGGGCACCGTCGGCGCGGGCCCGCTCCAGGGCGTTGCGGGTGCCGGTGCTGCCGACGTCGAGGGTCTCCAGGGGAAGCCGGAGGTAGTCGGCGGGCGAGGCCGGGCAGGCGAAGTGCAGGACGAGGTCGAAGCGGCCGGGCAGACCGCGCAGGGCCGCCGGGTCGGTCGCGTCGGCCCGGACGAAGCGGAAGCCGCGGTGCCGTTCCAGGTCGGCCACGTTGCTCCGGGAGCCGGTGGCCAGGTTGTCGAGGCAGACGACGTCGGTGCCGTCGTCCAGCAGCCGGTGGCACAGGTGGGATCCCACGAACCCGGCGCCGCCGGTCACCAGGGCCCGGCGCCAGGCGCGTCCACCCACAGGACTCTCGCTCACGGGTCTCTCCTCACTCTCGCCGACACGTTCGTGCCGGCTGAGTAACCCGGTGCAAGCCCCCGCTACCTCGAACGCGCATACGAGGGACCACTATGCACTGCGTATATACCCGCTGTGTATATTCCTCGCATGCCTTCGCTGACCAGCAAGACGACAAAGACCGGGACCAGGTTGCGTGGAGCCGCGATTCTCGCGGCGGCCGCCTCGCTGACACTGGCACTGAGCGGCTGCACCAAGCTCGAGACGACCTCCCCCAGCTCCGTCCGGGGCGCGGCCGGCGCCCAGGCGCGGGCCGCGGGCGGCTTCGGCACCGTCGACTGCCGCAAGGCCAAGTGCATAGCGCTGACCTTCGACGCCGGACCGAGCGAGCACTCCGCCAAGCTGCTCGACATACTCAAGGAGAAGCAGGTCCCGGCGACCTTCTTCCTGCTCGGCAAACGGCACATCGACACGTATCCGGAACTCGTCAAGCGTATGGCCGCCGAGGGCCACGAGGTGGCCAACCACACCTGGACGCACAAGATCCTCACAGATGCCGAGCCGGACGAGATACGCGAGGAACTGGAGCGCCCCAACAAGGAGATAGAGCGCCTGACCGGACACCGCCCCACGCTGATGCGCCCGCCGCAGGGCCGCACCGACGACACGGTGCACGACATCAGCCGCGAGCTGGGCCTGTCGGAGGTGCTGTGGAGCGTGACCGCCAAGGACTACAAGACGAACGACTCCGACCTGATCACCGAGCGCGTCCTGGACCAGTCCTCCCGGGACGGCATCATCCTGCTGCACGACCTCTACGACGGCACCGTGCCCGCCGTGCCCGGCATCATCGACGCGCTCAAGAAGCGCGGCTACGTGTTCGTGACGGTGCCGCAGCTGCTGGCCCCGGGCAAGGCCGAACCGGGCAAGGTGTACCGCTAGGCCTTCCGTTCGGATCATGCCGCGGACGCGGGATCCGGCCCGCCCGTCCGCGGTGTTGACAGGTCCCGCCGCTTCCCTGCGGCTCCCGCTGCTTCCCTGCGGCCCGACCCGTACGAGAGACCCCGGGGCATCGTGGTGGGTCCGCCCACGAACTCGGTGATCGCGAGGGTGGCGCGCGCGGACCGTCTCGGCCTCTTCCGCCGGCTCGGACGAAAGTGGCCGAAGACCGATCGTCACGCGTCGGCCGTACCGGCCGCGGCCCGGGCATTGATCCGCTTCCGGCCGCACCCTAGCCTGGCCCGCATGGAGGAGTTCAACGGGGTGGAAATCCTCGCGTTCCCGGATGCGGCGGCCTTCGACGCGTGGCTGACCGCGCACCACGGGCGCCGAGAGGGCGTGTGGGTCAAGGTCGCGAAGAAGGCGTCCGGGATCGCGTCGGTCACCGATGACGAACTGGTCGACGTGGGGCTGTGCTGGGGCTGGATCTCCGGGCAGCGCCGGGGCCTGGACGACCGGTACTACCTCCAGAAGTACGGACCGCGGAGACCGAGGAGCCTGTGGTCGCGGGTGAACGTCGAGAAGGTCGCGGCGCTGGCGGCGGCGGGCCGGATGCGGGAGCCCGGCCTCGCCGAGGTCCGACGGGCCCGGGAGGACGGTCGCTGGGACCGCGCGTACGCGTCGCAGGCGACAGCGACCGTCCCCGACGACCTCGCCGCGGCACTCGCCGCGGATCCGGCGGCGCGCGAGGCGTTCGACTCACTCGACCGCACCGCCCGCTACCTCGTGATGCTCCCGCTCCTCCAGGCCGCGACGCCGGAGACCCGGCGGACACGGCTGGAGCGGGCGATACGGGACCTGGCGAAGGGGCGGCAGGCGGGCGAAGGGTGACCCTCTCCGCCGGGCCTCCACCCCGCGCGCGGACGGGTGTCGACGCGATCGCCGACATCGCCGGAGCCCTGACATCCTGGCAGCGCTCCGCGCGCATACGATCGTGACGTGGTCACCTTCTCGCTCGAACGCACCGCTCCGCTCCCTCCGGACGAGGCATGGCGACGGCTCACCGCATGGCACCGCCACGGCGACGCCGTGCCGCTGACCCGGGTCACCGTGACCACTCCCCCGCCCACGGCCGTGGGCACGGTGGTGGTCGCCCGCACCGGGATCGGCCCCCTCGCCTTCGACGACACCATGGAGGTGACCGTCTGGGAGCCGCCACGAAAGGACGCGCCCGGCCGGTGCCGGCTGGTCAAGCGGGGCCGGCTGATCAGGGGGTGGGCCGAGATCGAGGTCAGGCCGGGCCCCGGCGGACGGGCACGGGTGGTCTGGCGCGAGGAGCTGCGCGTCCGCCTGTTGCCGTCCCTCTTCGACGGCGTGCTGGGCCGGTCGGGACGGTACGTGTTCGGACGGGCGGTGAACCGGCTGCTCAGGCGGCCCTGAGCAGCCCCGCCGGGCGTCAGCGCCGGGTCTCCGGGCGGACCAGGTCCAGCAGGCTCAGGCCGAACATCAGGACACCCAGGGGGAGATGGACCGACGGAACGTGCGCGATGCCGAGCACGACCTGGACCGAGGCGAGGACGAGGAAACCCGTGGCGTGCCATACGGGGCGTACCGAGCCGCCGCCCGGCTTCCACGCCAGCACCGCCGCGAGCACGTACAGCATCGACGCCCCGTACATCACCCGGGCTCCGACGCTGTGCAGCGTCTCTCCGTAGGACGAGGTCAGCAACAAGCCCGCGGAGATCGCCTGGAGGAAGATGGTGAGGGTCTGCAGGGCGATCGCGGCCCGCAGGAACGAGGAGGCGCGCCGCGTGTCCGCCGTCGCCATCGCTGTCGTCGTCACCTGAGTGGTCATGCGGCAGTCCCCTTTTCCCGCCCTCGGGCAGTAGATCGGTAAGGTCTCACCGGTCCGACGACGCGGGCCTGCGAAAGGTAAGGCGAGGGGGCGGCCGGAATCATGGGGACTGTCGGGACCAGCGCGGACGAGACGGTGGGCGAGCGGCGTCAACTGATCAATGTCGCCTACCGGTTGCTCGGTTCGGTGACCGAGGCCGAGGACGCCGTGCAGGACGCCTACGCGCGGTGGTACGGGCTGCCACGAAGCCGACGGGAGGAGGTCCGCTCCCCCGGTGCCTGGCTGACGACGGTGACCAGCCGCATCTGTCTGGACCGGCTCGGTTCGGCCCGGGCCCGCCGGGAGCGCTACGTCGGCGCCTGGCTGCCCGAGCCGTTGCCCGACCGCACCGAGTGGGGCCACGCCGGCGGCGCCGGTCCCCTGGAGCGCACCGACCCCGCCGACCAGATCGTCATGGACGAATCGGTGACCATGGCCTTCCTCGTCGTCCTGGAGTCGATGACGCCGGCCGAGCGGGTGGCATTCGTCCTGCACGACGTCTTCCGGTACCCGTTCGCCGAGATCGCCGGCGTTCTCGGCCGGACCCCCGCGGCCTGCAAGCAGTTGGCGGCCTCCGCCCGGCGGCGGGTGAGCGCCGCGCACGCTCCGGTGACGACGTCCGGCCAGGCCGACGTGGTGCGGCACGTCAAGGAGGCGTGGCAGACCAAGGACATCGCGGCTCTCGTCGGTCTCCTGGACCCGGCCGCCGTGATGGCCGCCGACGGCGGTGGCATGGTCAGCACCGTCCTGCGCCCGGTCGAGGGCGCCGCGCGCATCGCTCAGTACATGGCCGCCATCGCCGACAAGGCACCGGGGCTCGAACTCCTGGAGCGGTCGGTCAACGGTATGCCCGGTCTGGTGGCCCGGCGGGCCGGCGTCGTCGTGACCGTGGCCGCGTTCGACGTCCGCGACGGACACGTCAACCGGATCTGGGTGGTCCGCAACCCGGAGAAGCTGCGGTGCTGGGAGCGGGAGGATCCCCCGTCGCCCGCTCGGCAGAGCGCCCAGCCGCCACCGCCGGACGAGCGCGGGGCGGAACGCGCGTGACGGCGCTCCCGTCCTCACGCCTTCCGTCCGCCGCCGCTCCCTCTGGAAAAGGCCGACGGCGGCCGGGACCCCCTTCCGGAACCGCATCCTCGACGACCCGGTGGCGGACCGCCGCCTGAGCCGGGGCGGGGCGTTCAGGCCACGGAGCCGGCCCGGTCGGTCGCGGTCGGGGCGTCGGCGTGGTGGATCGGGGTGTGGGCGCCGGTCAGCGGGGCGCCGCTGCCGCCGCGGCGGGCGGCGACGATCTCCGCGGCGATGGACAGGGCCGTCTCCTCGGGCGTGCGGGCGCCGAGGTCCAGGCCGATGGGGGACCTGAGGCGGCTCAGCTCCAGGTCGCTCACGCCGGCCTCGCGCAGACGCTCGTCGCGGTCCAGGTGGGTGCGGCGGGAGCCCATCGCGCCGACGTAGGCGACCGGCAGGCGCAGGGCCAGTTCGAGGAGCGGTACGTCGAACTTGGCGTCGTGGGTCAGGACGCACAGCACCGTGCGGGCGTCGACGGTGGTGCGCGCCAGGTACTCGTGCGGCCACTCCACGACGATCTCGTCCGCGTCCGGGAAGCGGGCCCGCGTCGCGAAGACGGGGCGCGCGTCGCACACCGTCACGTGGTGGCCGAGGAACTTGCCGACGCGGACCAGTGCCGAGGCGAAGTCGATCGCACCGAAGACGATCATGCGAGGGGGCGGGACGGACGACTCGACCAGGAGCGTGAGCGGCGCTCCGCAGCGCGAGCCCCGCTCCCCGATCTCCAGCGTGCCCGTGCGACCCGCGTCCAGGAAGGCGCCCGCCTCGGCGGCCACCGTGCGGTCCAGTTCGGGGTGGGTGCCGAAGCCGCCGGTGCGGGAGCCGTCCGGGCGGACGGCCAGGGCGCGGCCCATGAGGTCCGCCGGGCCGCTCACGATCCGCGCCAGCGCCGCCGCCGCCCCGCGCGCGGCGGCGGCGAGGGCGGCGGCGACGGCCGGGCGGGCGGGGCCGTCCGCCCGTACCGGCGTGACGAGGACGTCGATGATCCCGCCGCAGGTCAGGCCTACGGCGAAGGCGTCCTCGTCGCTGTAGCCGAAGCGCTCGACGACGGTTCGGCCGTCCCGGAGCGCCTGTCGGCACAGCTCGTAGACGGCCCCCTCCACACAGCCGCCGGAGACCGAGCCGATCACCGTGCCGTCGGCGTCCACCGCGAGGGCGGCACCGGGCGGACGGGGGGCGCTGCCGCCGACGGCCACGACGGTGGCCACGGCGACGTCGCGTCCCTGCTCGACCCACCGGTGCAGCTCCTCGGCGATGTCCAGCATGCTCGGTCTCCTTGCCCGTGGTGATATGGAAGGGGTTCCCCGGGGGAGGGGCTAGTGCACGCCCATCCAGCTCTCGATGGGATGGAGGGCGAAGTAGACGAGGAAGATCGCCGTCAGCGCCCACATGAACGCGCCGATCTCCCGTGCCCTGCCCTGCGCGGTCTTGATGGCGACGTAGGAGATGACGCCGGCGGCGACGCCCGCCGTGATGGAGTACGTGAACGGCATCAGGACGACGGTCAGGAAGACCGGGATCGCGGTGGCCCGGTCGGCCCAGTCCACGTGCCGGGCGTTCATCATCATCATCGCGCCGATGACGACCAGCGCGGCCGAGGCCACCTCCTGCGGCACGATCGCGGTGATCGGCGTGAAGAAGAGGCAGGCCGCGAAGAACGCGCCGGTGACGACGGAGGCGAGTCCGGTGCGGGCGCCTTCGCCGACGCCGGTCGCGGACTCGACGAAGACGGTCTGGCCGGAGCCGCCCGCCACACCGCCGATGGCGCCGCCGGCGCCGTCGATGAACAGCGCCTTCGACAGGCCCGGCATCCGGCCCTTGTCGTCGGCGAGCTTCGCCTCGGTGCCGACGCCGATGATGGTGGCCATCGCGTCGAAGAACCCGGCCAGCACCAGCGTGAAGACGATCATGCCGACGGTCATCGCGCCGACCTCGCCCCAGCCGCCGAACTCCAGGCTGCCGAAGAGCGAGAAGTCGGGCATGGAGACCGCGCTGCCGTGCAGTTCCGGGGCGCCGTTGGCCCACTGCTTCGGGTCGATGACCCCGGCGGCGTTCAGCAGGACCGCGACGACGGTGCCGGAGACGATGCCGATCAGGATCGCGCCGGGGGTGTCGCGCGCCTGGAGCATGAAGATCAGGAGCAGGGTGCCCGCGAAGAGCAGGACGGGCCAGCCCGCGAGTTCACCGGCGGGGCCGAGCGTGAGCGGGGTGGACTCGCCCTTGTGGACGAAACCGCCCTTCACCAGGCCGATGATGGCGATGAACAGGCCGATGCCCATGGTGATGCCGTGCTTGAGGGCGAGCGGGATCGCGTTCATGATCATCTCGCGGAGCCCGGTGACCACGAGCAGCATGATCACCACGCCGTACATGACGCACATGCCCATGGCCTGCGGCCAGGTCATCTGGGGGGCGACCTGGCCGGCGATCACGCCGGACACCGAGAGTCCGGCGGCCAGGGCGAGCGGCACCTTGCCGACGAAGCCCATGAGGAGCGTGGTGACCGCCGCGGCGAGCGCCGTCGCGGTGATCAGGGCCTTCTGGCCCAGGGTGTCCCCCGCGGCGTCCTTGCCGGACAGGATCACGGGGTTGAGCAGGACGATGTACGCCATCGCCATGAAGGTGGTGATGCCGCCGCGCACCTCACGCGCCACCGTGGATCCACGGTGGGTTATGTGGAAGTACCGGTCGAGCCAGGACCGGCCGGCGGGGACGCGGGAGCCCGCGCCCGCGTCCTCGGCTGTGGTCCCGGGCTCGACTGACTGCTGGGTCATGGGGTCGTCTCCCAAGGTTCATAGGGGCACCCGTGCCGACCGCCGGGGCGGCCGCGGGGTTGTGGGACGTGCACGACCCGGGGGACGGCCCGAGACGAACGCATGGGTGGTGGTGCGCCGGGCCCCGCGAGCGGACGGGACCCGGGGTGTGCTCCGGGCGGCGCGGAGGGTGTGACGTTCCGCGCACCGCCCGGAGGGTGCGGGGGTGTCGTTCGGATCTTGCCGGGGTCGCGGGGTCCGGCACGCGCATCTGCGGCGTTGTCGTCGGTCGCCGGGGCTCCGCCCCGACGCCCTCCTCCGCCTTGCAGCCGCACGCACCGGACCCCGCTCGGCCCGGTTCCATGGGCGCCGTTGCCCGGAGCCGGCCTGATCCGAACGACACCCCCCGGTCACGCCGTGCCGGTGAGGTGTTCCGGCCGTACCGGCGTGCGGTCCAGCGCCAGCCCGGTCGCGTTCCGGACGGCCGCGAGGACCGCCGGTGTGGACGACAGGGTGGGTGCCTCGCCGACGCCGCGCAGCCCGTACGGGGCGTGGTCGTCGGCGAGTTCGAGCACGTCGACGGGGATGGTCGGCGTGTCGAGGATCGTGGGGAGCAGGTAGTCCGTGAAGGACGGGTTCCTGACCTTGGCCGTCTTCGGGTCGACGACGATCTCCTCCATCACCGCGATGCCCAGGCCCTGGACGGTGCCGCCCTGGATCTGGCCGATGACGGAGAGCGGGTTGAGCGCCTTGCCGACGTCCTGGGCGCAGGCCAGCTCGACGACCTTGACCAGGCCGAGTTCGGTGTCGACCTCGACGACGGCGCGGTGCGCGGCGAAGGAGTACTGGACGTGGCCGTCGCCCTGGCCGGTGTGCCGGTCGAAGGGCTCGGTCGGCCGGTGCCGCCACTCCTCCTCGACCTCCACGGCCTCGTCCTCCAGCACGTCCACGAGGTCGGCGAGGACCTCGCCGCCGTCGGTGACGACCTTGCCGCCCTCCAGGAGCAGCTCGGCGGTGGCCCAGGCGGGGTGGTACGTACCGAACTTGCGGCGGCCGATCTCCAGGACCTTCTCGCGGACGAGCTCGCAGGCGTTCTTCACGGCGCCGCCGGTGACGTAGGTCTGCCGGGAGGCCGAGGTCGAACCGGCCGAGCCCACCTGTGTGTCGGCGGGATGGATGGTGACCTGTGTGACGCCCAGTTCGGTGCGGGCGATCTGCGCGTGGACGGTGACGCCGCCCTGGCCGACCTCCGCCATCGCCGTGTGCACGTCGGCGACCGGCCGGCCGCCGACGACCTCCATGCGGACCTTGGCGGTGGAGTAGTCGTCGAAGCCCTCGGAGAATCCGACGTTCTTGATGCCGACCGCGTAGCCGACGCCCCGTACGACGCCCTCGCCGTGCGTGGTGTTGGACAGACCGCCGGGCAGCTGGCGTACGTCGGCGCCCTCACTGGACTCCCACTGGCGCTCGGGCGGCATCGGCATCGCCTTGACGCGGCGCAGGAGTTCGGCGACCGGCGCCGGGGAGTCGACCCGCTGGCCGGTGGGCATGACGGCGCCCTGCTCCATGGCGTTGATCCGGCGGAACTCCACCGGGTCCATGCCGAGTTCCGCGGCCACCTTGTCCATCTGCGCCTCGTAGGCGAAGCACGCCTGGACCGCGCCGAAGCCGCGCATGGCGCCGCAGGGCGGGTTGTTGGTGTAGAGGGCGAGGGCCTCGATGTCGACGTCGTCGATCACGTACGGGCCGGCGCCCAGCGAGGAGGCGTTGCCGACGACGGCCGGGGAGGTGGAGGCGTAGGCGCCGCCGTCCAGGACGATCCGGCACTTCATGTGGGTCAGCCTGCCGTCGCGCGTGGCCCCGTGCTCGTAGTGGAGCTTGGCCGGGTGGCGGTGCACGTGTCCGAAGAAGGACTCGAAGCGGTTGTAGACGATCTTGACGGGCTTGCCGGTGCGCAGGGCCAGCAGGCAGGCGTGGATCTGCATCGACAGGTCCTCGCGCCCGCCGAACGCGCCGCCGACGCCGGACAGCGTCATGCGCACCTTGTCCTCGGGCAGGCCGAGCACGGGCGCGATCTGGCGCAGGTCGGCGTGGAGCCACTGGGTGGCGATGTACAGGTCGACGCCGCCGTCCTCGGCCGGCACCGCGAGACCGGACTCGGGACCGAGGAAGGCCTGGTCCTGCATGCC
The DNA here is from genome assembly GCF_044764905.1 of Streptomyces sp. NPDC093586. Lineage (NCBI taxonomy): Bacteria > Bacillati > Actinomycetota > Actinomycetes > Kitasatosporales > Streptomycetaceae > Streptomyces > Streptomyces sp. NPDC093586. Next base: position 35,149 of record NZ_JBIWJA010000022.1, read on the forward strand.
GAAGAAGTAGTCGCCCTTGACGATCACGTCGGCGCGCCGGGCGGCCGCGTCGGCGTCGCCGCGGACGATGGGCTGGCGGTGCAGGATGTTCGGGTGCGGGACGTGAGCGGCGTGGGGGTCGTCGCGGTGCTCGTGGACGAGGACCGCGTCGGGGGCGGTGGCGGAGGCCTCGTCGGTGACGACGGGCAGTTCCCGGTACTCGACCTTGATCTTGGCGGCGGCGCGGCGCGCGGTCTCCGGGTGGTCGGCGGCGACGATCGCGACCGGCTCGCCGTGGTGGCGCACCTTGCCGTGGGCGAGGACCGGGGTGTCCCGGATCTCCAGTCCGTAGTGCCGCACGCCGGTCGGCAGGTCGTCGTAGGTCATGACGGCGTGGACGCCGGCCTGTGCGAGGGCCTCGCTCGTGTCGATGGAGACGATCTCGGCGTGCGCGACCGGGGAGCGCAGGATCTGGCCCCAGAGCATGTCCTCGTGCCACATGTCGGACGAGTACGCGAACTCGCCGGTGACCTTGAGGACGCCGTCCGGGCGGAGCGTCGACTCGCCGATGCCGCCCCTGGTCCGCGAACCCTGGGTGATCTTGGTGGGTGCGCCGTTGGCAGCCATGCTCACGTCCCCTCGGACTGGCGGGCGGCCGCCAGGCGGACCGCGTCCATGATCTTCTCGTAGCCCGTGCAGCGGCACAGGTTGCCCGACAGCGCCTCGCGGATGTCCGCGTCGGTCGGGTTGGGGTTGCGCTCCAGCATCTCGTCGGCGGCGACCAGCAGCCCCGGTGTGCAGAAGCCGCACTGGACGGCGCCGGCGTCGATGAACGCCTGCTGGATCGGGGCGAGTTCGGCGCCCTCGCCGGTGTGCGAGTCGCTGCCCTGGGCCCGCCACCGCTTGGCGTCGTCGAGCGTGGTGCCCCGGCTGCCGCGGGCGTCGGCGGCGCAGCCCCCGGCGCGCTCCTCGGCGAAGTCCGCCAGTCCCTCGACGGTGACGACCTCGCGGCCCTCCGCCTGACCGGCCGCGACCAGGCAGGCGCACACCGGGACGCCGTCCAGGCGGACCGTGCAGGAGCCGCACTCGCCCTGCTCGCAGGCGTTCTTGGAGCCGGGCAGGCCGAGCCGCTCGCGCAGCACGTGGAGCAGGGACTCGCCCTCCCACACGTCGTCGGCTTCCTGCGGACGTCCGTTGACGGTGAAGTTGACGCGCATCACGCAGCTCCCTCGGTGGTACGGCGGGCGCCGCGGTATGCCTCCCAGGCCCAGGTGAGCGTCCGGCGGGCCATGACGCCGACCGCGTGGCGGCGGTAGCCCGCGGTGCCCCGTACGTCGTCGATCGGGTTGCAGGCGGCGGAGCACAGGTCCGCGAACCGCTTGACGACCGACGGCGTGATGGTCTTTCCGTTGTCCCAGAAGCCGCCCTCGTCGAGCGCCGCGTCGAGGAAGTCCTCGGCGGCCGTCGCGCGCACGGGGGTGGGCGCGGCCGAGCCGATGCCGGTGCGGACCGTGCGGGTCTCCGGGTGCAGGGCCAGGCCGAACGCGCACACGGCGATGACCATGGCGTTGCGGGTGCCGACCTTGGAGAACTGCTGCGGGCCGTCGGCCTTCTTGATGTGGACGGCGCGGATCAGCTCGTCGGGCTCCAGCGCGTTGCGCTTCACGCCGGTGTAGAACGCGTCGATGGGGATGCGGCGGACGCCGCGCACCGACTCGGCCTCGACCTCGGCGCCGGCGGCGAGCAGCGCCGGGTGGGCGTCGCCGGCCGGGGAGGCGGTGCCGAGGTTCCCGCCCACGCCGCCGCGGTTGCGGATCTGCGGGGAGGCGACCGTGTGCGAGGCGAGGGCGAGTCCCGGCAGCTCGGTGCCCAGGTTCTCCATGATCTTCGTGTAGGGCACGGAGGCACCGAGCCGGACGGAGTCCTCCCGGACCTCCCACTCGGCCAGGTCACCGACACGGTTCAGGTCCATGAGGTACTCGGGCCGCCGGCGGTCGAAGTTGATCTCGACCATCACGTCGGTGCCACCCGCGAGCGGCACAGCGGTGGGGTGCTCGGCCTTCGCGGCGAGCGCCTCCTCCCAGCTGGCGGGGCGAAGGAAGTCCATGGCCGGCTCTCTTCATCGTCTTGTGGGGCGTACGTCGCGAGAGGTGTACGGAGTGAGCCGATCCGGATGCGACGGGCCCGATCCGTTCATGTGCTGTTCACGTGGAGTGGGCTCAGTACACCGCCCGGTACTCCACCTGGGTCAGTCGCAGAAACCATGAAGGAGTTGGCTGGCCACGGCAGGCATCTTGTAGATTCGTATGAACGGAGGTTCTCAATAACCTCCTCGTATTCCTCTGGAAACGGGCGAAACAGCCGCGTGACCTGGAACACGGCTCGGAAGCGGGCGAGCGGCGCTCGTCGGCCCGCCGACCGGTCCCTTGACCCGGACCCACCACGATCAAGCGAACATGTCGAGACGAAAGAACGGCGGCGACGAGAATGCGGCTGCGCGCACTGCTGGACACCGACGCGCTGGGCCTCAAGCTGCTCGGCGGCGAGGACGAGCTGGACCGCTCCGTCCGGGGCGTGATGACCACCGACCTGCGGGACCCCAGCCGCTACCTCTCGGGCGGGGAGCTGGTCCTCACCGGCCTGGCCTGGCGCCGGGACGCCGCCGACTCCGAACCGTTCGTCCGGATCCTGGTGCAGGCCGGGGTGACGGCCCTCGCCGCCGGTGAGGCCGAGCTGGGGAGCGTGCCGGAGGACCTGGTGGTGGCGTGCGCGCGGCACCGGCTGCCGCTGTTCGCGGTGAACGAGTCGGTGGCGTTCGCGACCATCACCGAGCACGTCGTGCGCCAGGTGTCCGGCGAGCGGGCCGGGGACCTGGCGGCCGTGGTGGACCGGCACCGGCGGATGATGACCTCCGGGCCGGCGGGCGGCGGCCCCGACGTGGTCCTGGACCTGCTCGGCTCCGACCTCGACCTGCGGGCCTGGGTGCTGTCCCCGACGGGGCGGCCGGTCGCCCACCCGAAGGACCCGGGCGCGGTGCTGCCCGCCGAGGTGTGCGCCGGGCTGGCGGCGGAGCACCTGGCCGCGACCCGCGCGGGCCGCCGGGCGCCGCACCGGGTGACGCTGGGCGGGACGGCGTACAGCCTCTTCCCGGTGCGCAGTACCGGGCGTGCTCCGCAGGTCGCGGGGGACGTGCGCGAGAGCGTGCTGTCCGACTGGCTGCTGGCCGTGGAGGCGGACGCCGGGGAGTGGGCCGAGGAGCGGCTCGACCTGCTGCACGGCGTCACCCAGCTGATAGCGGTCGAGCGGGACCGGCGGGACGCGGCGCGCACGGTGCGGCGGCGGCTCGCGCAGGAGGTGCTGGAGCTGGTGCAGACGGGCGCGGCGCCCGCCGAGATCGCGGCCCGGCTGCGGGTCGCGGCGCCGGTGCTGCTGCCGGGTCTCGGCGCGGCTCCGCACTGGCAGGTCGTCGTGGCCCGCGTCGAGTGGGAGGACGGCGCCGTGGAGGCCGGGCCGGTCGCCCAGCGGCTCCTGGAGGAGATCCTCGTCGACCCGCTGGCGGCGGGCCCCGAGCCCTCCGACCGCATCGCCGTGGCGCACACCGGCGAGGAGGCCATCGCGCTGGTGCCGCTGCCGGCGGTCGCCGGCGAGCACGACGGCTCCGAGGCCGGGATCCTCGCCGACGCGCTGCTGGCCTCCGTACGGGACCCGCTGTCGGCCGGGCTGGACGGCGACGGGCGGCTCACGCTCGGCGTCAGCGCGGCCGTGCACTCGGCGGAGGGGCTGCGCGGCGCGCTGGAGGAGGCCCGGCACGCGCGGCGGGTCGCCGCGGCCCGGCCCGGCCGGGTGTGCGCGGCCGGCCACCAGGAACTGGCCTCGCACGTGCTGCTGCTCCCCTTCGTCCCGGACGACGTGCGCCGCGCCTTCACGGCCCGGCTGCTGGACCCGCTGCGGGACTACGACCGCCGCCACCGTGCCGAGCTGATCCCGACCCTGGAGGCCTTCCTCGACTGCGACGGCTCCTGGACGCGCTGTGCGACCCGGCTCCACCTGCACGTCAACACGCTGCGCTACCGCGTCGGGCGGATCGAGCAGTTGACGGGGCGTGACCTGTCGCGCCTGGAGGACAAGCTCGATTTCTTCCTGGCCCTGCGCATGAGCTGAGGCGCGGAGCGCACGGCGTCCCGAACCCGGGACGCCGAAACTCCCCCCACTTTGTGAAATCTTTCACCCGCCCCCTTGGCCGGGCCCCTCGATCCGTGCTGAGATGCCGCCACCACTCGACGGCTCGATGGCGTGCTTGGGGAGGGCGACGTGGCGCATTCCGCCATGGCTGGTTCTGGTTGGGGAACGACCGAGGATGACGATCCGCTCCAGACCGCGGTGTGGCGGCTGCGCTCGCGCGCCTGCTGGGCCGACGCGGCGGCGCTCCTGCAGCCGGTCACCGCGGCCACCGCGCTGCAGCGGGCCGCGTTGCTGGTGGAGCGGTGCCTGTACACCGAGCAGGGCTGGGCGGAGGCGGAGGACGCGCTGCGCACCGCCGAGGCGATGGCCCACACCGACGACGAGCGCGGGGCCGCCGCCTGCGAACGCGGTCAGCTCGCCTACGCCGCCACCGTGCACGGGGTGCGCGACCGGGCCGACGAGGCGCGGGCCGCGCTGGGGCGGGCGGCGGCGCTGATCGCGCCGGGGGCACGGGAGCGGGCGCTGCTGGACTTCCGGCGCGGGCTGGTCGCGGAGAACCTGACCCGCTCGCCGCAGGCCGCCCGCGCGGCGTACCGGCGGGCGCACGCCGGGGCGACGGCGCACGGGGATCCGCTCCTCCAGTCGTCCACCTGGCGACATCTGGCCGGACTCGCCCTCAGGGAGGGCGAGTTGGCGGACGCACGGCACGGATTCGCCGAGTCGCTCCGCATCCGCGAGGAGCTGGGGTACCTCGTCGGAACGGCCCCGGCACTGGTGTCGCTCGCGGACGCCGAGTCGGAGCCGGAGGCCTCACGGCTGCGGGAGGAGGCACAGCGGCTCCTGCGTCTCCTGGGCGGTGTCCCGACCTGGCTGGCCCGCCGGCTGGCCCCACCGGCCGCGGGCGCGGCGACGGCCTGACGGCGGGATCGGTGACGCCTGCCGACGGCGACGGCCGGACCACGGCCGCGGTGGCCGCGATGGCCCGGCCGTGCCGACCGCCGCGCTGCGGAGGTACCGGACCGCGAGGCGGGGGCGGCCCGACCACCGGGACCGGGGCGGCAGGGGCCGGCCCGTCGGGACGGTACGGCCTTCACGCCGGTCAGGGGGATCTGCTCCAGCGGGAGGACGTAGCCGCCCAGGCCGTGTCCCACCCGGCGAGATTGCGCCGGTGCAGGACCAGGCCGGTGAGCGCGTGCGCCGCGAGGCCGGCGAGGGCGACACCGAGGAAGGCGAGGATCGCCCAGCCCATGCTGCGGCTGCGGATCTGACCGGCGTCCAGCGGCGGTTCGGTGACGCCTCCCGCCGCGTCCACCCACACCAGGACGGTGCTGTCCGCCGGCAGCCCGGGCTCGACGTCGGCCTTCCCGGTCCTCGTCCCGCCGTCCGGCGCGGTGAAGCGGACCTCGACCGGGTAGCGGGTCCTGCGCGCCTCGTGCGACCCGGGTTCCGGGTGGCGCGGGGCGTCGTGGACGAGGACCGCGGGGACGCGGTCCCGGGTGCGTTCCTGGTGCGCGGCGGTGTCGCGGTAGTGCCGGTACGCCGCGTCACCGGCCGCGAACATCGCCGCCGGGGCCGCCGCCAGCACGGCGAGCAGCAGTCCGAGGGCGATCCACGCCTGCATCCGGTCGGTACGGCGCCGCAGGGGGTTGCGGCGCCACCGCCACAGCGGGACGTACGGGTGCTGTCGGGGAGCGGGAGCCGGAGGTGGCTGCGCTCGCGGTGGGTCGCCGGCCACGGTGTGCCTCCTTCCAGGGTCCGGGCAGCCGGAGCGGGCCGTGGGTGCCGGTACGGCTCGGGGGTGGTGGGCCGGGTGCGCCCTCGCGGTGCGGGTGCGTGCCGTCGGCCCCGGGCCGGTCGCACTCCGCCCTCCCGGGCCGGTCAGGGGGCGGGCGGGCCGGTGCCGGCCGCGACGGCGGGGGACGGGTGGATCGCCGCCGCGGCCGGCACCGGGGGCAGGGCCGTGGCCGTGGTCAGTGGGGGCACCTGTCCGGTGGCTCCGCGTCCGCGTCGGGGCCCGTGGTCGACGGGTGGGCGTGGGCGGCCTCCAGGAGCCTGGCGGCCCCGCGGACCGCGGCCGTGTGCGGCGCCGGCACCGCCCGCAGGGGTGTGTGCAGCCGGGCGGCGAGGCGGCAGGTGATCTCGGGACGCAGGGCGCCCCCGCCGGCCAGCAGCGGCCCCCTGCCCAGGGCGTCGACGGTCAGGGACGTACGGTCCTGGCGCAGCATCGACGTCACCATGTCGGCCACCGCGTCCGCGATCCGCGTCGCCGGGGTGGCGGCGTCCAGGTCGTCCGTGCCCATCGAGGTGCGGCGCGCGTCGAAGACGGCGCCGTCCACCAGCAGCACCACCTCGGTGAGACGGGCGCCCAGGTCCACCACCAGCAGCGGCAGGGACAGGTCCGCCCCGGCCGCCAGGGCGACGGCCCGCGCGCTGGGGACGGTCAGCACGCTGCGCGGACGCAGCACCTCCACCGCCGTACGGGCCTCGGTGCGGTAGGCGAACCCGTCCAGGACCGGCGCGGTCACCACGACCAGCGGACGGGAGAAGCGGGGCAGGCGGTGGCCGAGCAGCCGGTCGAGCATCCGGGCCGTGCCCTGGGTGTCGACGATGGAGCCGCGCTGTATGGGATACACCGCGCCGGCACCGGGGAAGGTCACCGTCGGCACGTCGAGGATCACGCCCCGCCCGGCGACCCAGGCACGGGTGCGGGCGCTGCCCATGTCGAGGGCGACGCCGCTGCAGTGCCGGCACAGGGGCCACGGCCGGTGCCGGGACAGGGCGGCGCGGGGCCGCCGGACCACGGTCATCGCCCGGCCTCCCGCACCTGCTGGCAGCGGGCGCAGTAGCGGGCCTGCGGCACGATCATCAGGCGCTCGCGGGCGATGGGACGCCGGCACAGGTGGCAGGAGCCGTAGCGGCCCTCGGCCATGCGGTCGAGGGCCGCCTCGACGTCGGCGAGGACCATGCGCGCGGAGGCGGCGAGCTGGACCCGGACCTCGGTCTGCGCGGCGGAGCGCCGCCGGCGCCGGTCGCCGGCGCGGGACGGGACGGTCTCGATCTGCCGCAGCTGCTCCTCGCGGAACAGCCGCTGCTCCAGGAGGCTGTCCCGGAGCACGGCGAGGTCCTCGGGCGACAGGCGTGTGCCGTGGCCGTCGATGATCTGTTGGTTCACCACTTCACCCCTCGGCAGGGCGGGAGACGAAAGCCGGACGGACGGTGCTCAGGCGGCGGCGCGGCGCTGGCAGGCGACGCAGTACCGCGTGTAGGGGAGGATCTCCAGGCGCTCGCCCGGGACGGACTTGCCGCAGCCCAGGCAGGTGCCGTAGGTGCCGTCCTCGACGCGCGCGAAGGCCTCCTCGATCTCTTTGAGCACCCGTTCGATGGCCGTCTTCTGCGCGGACATCAGCTGGTCGTCCTGGCTGCTCTCGTCGAGGGCCCGGAGCTGGGTCATACGGGTGTTGCGCGCGTGCTCGAGGCGCTGGCGGGCCTCGTGGGCGGTCAGCCGCTCGGGGCGGGGTTCGATGCGGGAGGCGTCGAGCGACACGATGAGTCCTTCTCTCGGGAGTACGGCGGGCCGGGGGTACGGCGGATCACCGGGTGTACGGCGGGTCGTGAGGAGTACGGCCAGGCCGAGGACGTCCTGGTCACCCTCAACCCTGGCCGGTCCCGCGGTGGTTTCCCATCGGGCGCAGGCCCCATTTGGCCGGGGGCGGAGCAACCACTCCACGGCGTACGGGACTGCCGTATGGGTGCGGCGCACCCGGGAAATGGGGGTCGGACCCCATCGACCCGGCGGGGTGGGAGGGGGCAGGCTGGGCGCAGGCTCGGTCGTGATCAAGGGCCGCAGCTCCGACGGGGTGCGCGATGACCGAAACCAGAGGCTTGCCGCGTCGCAGAAGGAGGCGTACCCCCGGTGTCCCTGTTCTGGCGGATCTTCGGGCTCAACGCGGTGGTGCTGGGCTTCGCCACGGCACTGCTGCTGTGGGCTCCGGTGACCGTCTCCGTACCCGTCCTGCTGACCGAGGCCGTCGTCCTGGTGGGCGGCATGGCCGTCATGCTGGTCGCCAACGGCGCCCTGCTGCGCTGGGGTCTGTCGCCGCTGGACCGGCTCACGAAGCTGATGACCACGGTCGACCTGCTGCGCCCCGGCCAGCGGCTCCCGGTGTCCGGCGGCGGTGAGGTCGCAGAGCTGATCCGCACCTTCAACGCCATGCTCGACCGCCTGGAGCACGAGCGCGCCACCAGCAGCGCCCGCGTCCTGCTCGCCCAGGAGGCGGAGCGGCGCCGTATCGCGCAGGAGCTGCACGACGAGGTCGGGCAGAGCATGACCGCGATCCTGCTGGTGCTGGGGCGCGCGGCGGACGACGCCGACGAGCCGCTGCGCGGCGAGCTGCACCAGGCCCAGGAGATCACCCGGGAGAGCCTGGACGAGGTCCGCCGCCTGGTGCGCCGGCTGCGGCCCGGGGTCCTGGACGACCTCGGCCTGATCAGCGCGCTGACCTCGCTCACGCACGACTTCGCCACCCACACCGGTCTGCGGGTCGTCCGCCGCTTCGACTCCGATCTGCCCGCCCTGGACCACGAGACGGAGCTGGTCCTCTACCGCGTCGCGCAGGAGAGCCTGACCAACGCCGCCCGCCACGCGGACGCCGAACGCCTGGAGGTGAGCCTCGGCCGGGCCGAGGGCGCGGTGGTGCTCACGATCACCGACGACGGCCGCGGCATCGAGGCGGCGTGCGAGGGCGCGGGGATCCGCGGCATGCGCGAACGGGCCCTGCTGATCGGGGCCGCCCTCGACATCACCTCGGCGCCCGGGGCCGGCACCCGGATCCGGCTCACCGCACCCGTCCCCGCACCCAGGAAGCAGCACTGATCATGTCCGACCCGTCCCTGCCCGACCCGTCCGTGCCCGAGGCGACCGCGTCCGCGCCGACCGCGTCCGGGCCGCCCGCGCGCGACCCGTCCCGGATCCGCATCCTGCTCGCCGACGACCACGCGCTGGTGCGCCGCGGTGTGCGGCTCATCCTCGACCGGGAACCGGACCTCGAAGTGGTCGCCGAGGCCGGGGACGGCGCCGAGGCCATCGACATGGCCCGCACCCGTGCCGTGGACCTCGCCGTGCTGGACATCGCGATGCCCCGGCTGACCGGTCTCCAGGCGGCCCGGGAACTGTCCGCGCTGAAGCCGGGCCTGCGGATCCTGATGCTGACGATGCACGACAACGAGCAGTACCTGTTCCAGGCGCTGAAGTCGGGGGCCTGCGGATACGTCCTGAAGTCCGTCGCCGACCGTGACCTGGTCGCCGCCTGCCGGGCCGCGATGCGCGACGAGCCGTTCCTCTACCCGGGCGCGGTCACCGCCCTGATCCGCAACTACCTCGACCGGGTCCGGCACGGCGAGGAGCCCGCCGGTCACCTCCTCACCCCCCGCGAGGAGGAGGTCCTCAAGCTCGTCGCCGAGGGCCACTCGTCGAAGGAGATCGCCGAGCTCCTCTTCATCAGCATCAAGACCGTGCAGCGGCACCGGGCGAACCTGCTGCAGAAGCTCGGCCTGCGCGACCGGCTGGAGCTGACCCGGTACGCCATCCGCGCCGGCCTCATCGAACCCTGACCCCCTCCCCCGAACCGCCCGGGGTCCCGGCCGCCACTCCCCGGCCGGGGCCCCGGGCCCGCCCCTCCCCGCCCGCGCACCCACCACGAAAGGGGACGGCGCATGCGTCCCGCGCCCTGGTCCCGTCACCCGGACGACTCCGGGGCCGCCGGGTCCGGCGTGCGCTCCTCCGGGCTGCTCGGGCGGGCAGCCGGCCCCCCGTGTCCGCCCCCGCCCGCGGTGTCCGCCCCGCGCTCCACCCCGTCCACGGGATCCGCCCCGCGCTCCCTTCGGCCGTCCGGGCGGCCGGTCGGCGGCGCACCGTGTGCCGCCCCGCCCGCGAAGTCCGACGCACGCTCCCCCGGTCCGTCCGAGCACGCAACCCGCACACCGCATTCCACCCCGCCCACGGGAACCGACGTGCACTCCCCCGAGCCGCCGGGACAGGCAGCCGGCACACCGGGCCCGCCCCCACCCACGAGGTCCGCCCCGCGCTCTCCCCGGCCGTCCGAGCGGCCGGTCGGCGGCGCACCGTGTGCCGCCCCGCGGCCGGCCCGCCGGGCGGGCGCCCCCCGCGGCGGGCAACGCCTCGCGGTGACGGTCACCGCGCTGCTGGCCGTCCTGCTGACCCTGGTCCCGGCCTGGCCCGCACCGGGCGCACGCGTCGCGCCCGGCGGACCGCTCCCGGCCCACTCGGTCACGGCCGTCCCCCGCCCGGACACCGGGTTCCACTCCGACGACGACTGTCCGGGCACCTGCGCCGCCCAGGCCAGGCCCCGCCACGACCACCTCGGCGAACGCCCCTCGGCACCGGACCACCTCGCCGTCACCGCACGCGGGGCCGGCGCCGTCCCGGCCGCCCCCGGCCGGCGGGCCCCGGCACCACCCGGCTCCCCGCCCGTCTCCCCCGGCCGCGCGAGCCACGACCGCGGGCGGGCACCCCCCGCGCCTTCCGGCACCTGACGATCCGTCCTCATCCCTTCCTTACTTCCGTCGCGGCCGCGCAGCCGCCGCCGCGGCGTGCCCGCCGGAGGCCCGTGTGAAACGTTCCCGTCCCCACCCCCGTTCCCGTCCCCGCTCCCGTTCGCAGTCCCGGGCGCTCCGCGTCCGCGCGCTGGTCGCCCTCGCCGTGATCGCCGTGTCGGTGGCCATCGCCGTGACCATGCCGGTCCGCCTCGGACTCGATCTGCGCGGCGGCACCCAGATCGTGCTGGAGACCAGGTCCACGTCCACCGCCAAGGCCGGTCCCGAGGCCACCGACCGCACCGTGGAGGTGCTGCGCGGCCGGATCGACGCGCTCGGCGTCGCCGAGCCGACCATCGTCCGCTCCGGCGACCACCGCATCGTCGTCGAGCTGCCGGGCGTACAGGACCCGAAGAAGGCGGCCGACGTGCTGGGCCGCACCGCGCAGCTCACCGTCCACGCGGTGCTCGGCGCCGCCGAGACGCCGGCCGGTCCCGCCGAGCGGCCGGCCGACGCGGCGAAGGAGCGCGTCCTGCCGGACGAGGCCGGCCAGCCGCTGCGACTGGCGGCGGCCGTCCTGACCGGCCAGGACGTCAAGGGCGCCGACGCCCGGTTCGACCAGCAGAACGGCGCCGGCTGGCACGTCACCGTCGACTTCAAGGACAAGGGCAGCGACCGCTGGGCCGAGGTGACCGGCAAGGCCGCCTGCCACCCGGCCGGCGACCCGAAGCGCCGGGTCGCCATCGTGCTCGACAACAAGATCATCTCCGCTCCGCAGGTCGACCCCTCGGTGGCCTGCGGTGCGGGCATCTCCGGCGGCTCCACGCAGATCACCGGCTCCTTCGACGACGCCGAGGCCCGCGAGCTGGCCCTGCTGATCAAGGGCGGTGCCCTGCCCGTGCCGGTGGAGACCGTCGAGCAGCGCACCATCGGCGCCACCCTCGGCGACGAGGCCATCTCGGCCGGCGCCTGGGCCGCCGTCATCGGCACCGCCCTGACCGCCCTGTTCATCATCGTCGTCTACCGGCTCATGGGCGCCCTCTCCACGGTCGCCCTGCTCTGCTACGGCCTCATCTCCTACGCGGCCCTGGCCGCGATCGGCGCGACGCTGACCCTGCCGGGCCTGGCCGGTTTCGTCCTGGCGATCGGCATGGCGGTGGACGCCAACGTCCTGGTGTTCGAACGGGCGCGGGAGGAACAGGCCCTGCGCACCCGGCCCAGCACGCGTGCGGCGCTGACGACCGGTTTCCGCAGCGCCTTCAGCGCGATCGCCGACTCCAACATCACCACGCTGATCGCCGCCGCCCTGCTGTTCTTCCTGGCCTCCGGTCCGGTGAAGGGCTTCGGCGTCACCCTCGGCATCGGCGTCCTCGCCTCCATGGTCAGCGCCCTGGTGATCACCCGGGTGCTCGCCGAGTTCGCCGCGGGCCGCCCGTCGGTCCACCGCCGCCCGCACCTCACCGGCATCTCCACCACCGGCCCGGTCCGCGACGCCCTGCTGCGCCGCGACCCCTTCCTGATGCGCCGGCCGCGCCGCTGGCTGGCCGCCTCCGGCATCGTCCTGGTGCTGGCCGGCTCGGGCATCGTCGCCCGCGGCCTCGACTTCGGCATCGAGTTCACCGGCGGCCGGCTCATCGAGTACTCCACCGCGACCGGGGTCGACCCCGACCGGGCCCGCACCGCGCTCGCCGACGCGGGCTTCCCGCGCGCCGTCGTGCAGTCCTCCGGCGACAACGGCCTCACGGTGCGCACCGAGCAGCTGAGCGACGCGGAGGCGACCACCGTCACCGAGACCGTCGCCGGACTCGGCGGCAAGACGGACAAGGTCCGCGACGAGCTGATCGGGCCGAGCCTCGGCGAGGAACTGCGCCGGAACGCCCTCATCGCCCTCGGTCTGGCCCTCGGCGCCCAGCTGCTGTACCTCGCCGTCCGCTTCCGCCCGCTGTTCGGCGCCGCCGCGGTCGGCGCGCTCGCGCACGACGTGGTCATCCTGGTCGGCGTGTTCGCCTGGCTCGGCAAGCCCATCGACGGAGTGTTCCTGGCGGCGCTGCTGACCGTGATCGGCTACTCGGTCAACGACTCGGTGGTCCTGTTCGACCGCATCCGGGAGCTGCTCGGGAAGGACCGCAGGACGCCGTTCGCCCGGCTCACCAACCGGGCGATCCTGCAGACGCTGCCGCGCACGGTCAACACCGGCATGGGCGCGGTGCTGATCCTCGCCTCGCTGGCGGTGCTCGCCCAGGACTCGCTCACCGACTTCGCCGTCGCCCTGCTGATCGGTGTGGTGGTCGGCACGTACTCGTCGGTGTTCACCGCCGCCCCGCTCGCCGTCGAGCTGCACGGCCGCGGCTCCGGGTCGCGCTCCTCGCGCCGTGCGGGCGGGACCGGCGGGGAGCCGGCGGTGCGGCAGCGCGTGCGGGAACGCGAGCCCCGGGAGGTGTCGCAGGAGGTTCCGTAGCGGCCCGCGTGAACGGGGCCCGCGCGAAGGCGCGCGAGCGGAGCCCGGCCGCGTGAGCGGGCCGGGCGGAGGCCGCGCGGTCGGGCCCCGGCTCAGGAGGTGGGGGCGAAGTGCTCCGTCACCAGGGTCCGCACCACGTCCTGGTCGCCGGCGATCAGCGCGTCCAGCAGTGCCGTGTGCTGGTGCGCGTCGGCGATCAGGTCGGCCCGTCCCCGCGTCGCGGGGACACCGGCCGGCGGCCACTGCGCGCGGCGGTGCAGGTCGCCGGCGACGCGGACGAGCTGGTCGTTGCCGGCGAGCGCGAGCAGCTCGCGGTGGAAGGCGCGGTCGGACTCGGCGTAGGTCGCCGGGCAGCCCGAGGACGCGGCCCGGACGGTGGCCTCGGCGGCGGGACGCAGCCGGGCCCAGCGCTCGGGGGTCACCGTGCGGGCCAGCCGCAGCAGCACCGGGACCTCGATCAGGGCCCGGACCTCGGCGAGCTCGGCCAGTTCCCGGGCGCCCCGCTCGACGACGCGGAACCCGCGGTTGGGGACGACCTCGACGGCGCCCTCCAGGGCGAGCTGCTGCATCGCCTCGCGCACGGGGGTGGCGGAGACGCCGAACCGTTCGCCGAGCACGGGAGCCGAGTAGACCTCGCCGGGACGCAGCTCTCCGGCGACCAGTGCGGTGCGCAGGGCGTCGAGGACCTGACCGCGCACCGAGGAACGCCGTACGAGGGCGCGGGGACCGTCGAAGGGCCGTTCGCCGTGCGTGTGCTCACCGCGCGCGGTCCCGGACGGGTCCGGGACGTCGTCCCGGCTCCGGACGCGGTCGCGGTCCGCGGCACCGGGCTGGGCCGGTACCCGGACCTGTCCGACGACGCCCGGGCGCGGACCGTCCGTCCCGGCGGAGCCCTGCGTGTCCTGCTTCACGGGGTTCCTCCTCCAGGACGTATCACTCTGTGCGGTCGTACGGGGTCATTACGGCGGGTCGCCGTTCGGTCCGTCAAGCACCATAAGCGCACGACCCGCCGGTTCCCACATCAGCGATCTTCGGTAAGGTAAGGCTTACCTACAAGCAATCCGTCGCCCTGACATGGATCGGTGGTCCCGCATGCCTGTCTCCCACCCGGCCGTCGCGGACTCCTACGCGCGCCTGTCCGAGGTCCTGCCGGGGCTGGGGATCACGGTGCCGGAGGCCGGGGAGGCGCTGCCCGGCGGGGGCGGCTGGGTCGCCGCGTCCGCGCTCGCGGCGGGCGGGGCGGAGCTGGAGGCCTTCCTCGCCTGGGACGACGCCCAGGTGGTGCGGGACTACGGGCAGCGGGCCCGGCCCGACGTGATCGCGAGCTTCGGCCTGCACCGGTACGCGTGGCCGGCCTGCCTGTTGATCACGGTGCCGTGGTTCCTGCACCGCAGGGTGCCCCGCTACCCGGCCGCGCACGTCGCCTACGACCGCACCGCCGCCGGACTGCCGCTGGGCCGCATGGCCGCGCGGCCCGTCGGCTTCGCCTGCCTGCCCGGTGATCCGGCCGCCGCGCTGCCCGGCGCACGGGTGGTCGCCGACGAGGAGGCGCTGCGGGCCGAGGTGCGGGCCGCGGTCGCCGAGCACCTGGAACCGGTGCTGGCCGGCTTCGGGCCGCGCATGCGCCGACGCGGCCGGGCCCTGTGGGGCATGGCGACCGACGAGGTCGTCGAGGGCCTGTGGTACGTCGCCCATCTGTTCGGCGAGCAGGAGCGGGCACGGCGGGAACTGGAGCTGCTGCTGCCGGGGGCGACCAAGCCGTACGTCGGCAAGGCCGCGTTCCGGGAGCTGACCGGACCGGACGGCGAACCGCTGCACACCCGGGACCGGGCGAGCTGCTGCATGTTCTACACGCTGCGCCCCGAGGACACGTGCGCCACCTGCCCGCGCACCTGCGACGCGGACCGCGTCGACAAGCTGCTCGCCGCCGCCGGTTGAGCCGCCCGCGGGTGCGGCCGTCCGGCGTCTCCCGTTAAGATCGTCCGGGTCTGCGCCACGTGACGCCCGCGCGCCGTTTCACATCTTCCCCACGCTTCGCGGGAAGTTTCCACGGAACCACCCGCACGGGTATTCTTATTCGAACTCAACTCCCGTCCCTCATGCGGCAGTTCGAGCAGATCGCCGTCCCCGGGTGTCCCCTCTCACTCCCTCGGCGGCCTCTTGTCCCGAAACCCCCTGAGGGCTGCCGGGTTTGGGCCACCATGGCGGGCGTTACGCCCTATCCCAAGGCAAGGGACCCCAGATGAGATTGACCGACATATCGCTGAACTGGCTGCTTCCGGGCGCCGTACTGCTCCTGGGCATGCTGGCGGCGGTGGCGGTGCTCGCGCGCGGCAAGCGCTCCTCGGGGAAGGACGCGGGCGCGGACGACTCGTGGGAGCGTGCCGAGGAGCGCCGGCGGCGCAAGGAGGCTCTCTACGGCACCTTCTCCTACGTGCTGCTGTTCTGCTGCGCCGCGGTCG
The DNA here is from genome assembly GCF_044764905.1 of Streptomyces sp. NPDC093586. Taxonomy (NCBI): domain Bacteria; kingdom Bacillati; phylum Actinomycetota; class Actinomycetes; order Kitasatosporales; family Streptomycetaceae; genus Streptomyces; species Streptomyces sp. NPDC093586. The sequence goes on from NZ_JBIWJA010000022.1 coordinate 50,782, forward strand.
CCGCGGCCCTCTCCTTCCACGGACTGGTCGGCTTCGGCGAGCAGAACCTCGGTCTGAGCGGCGGCTGGCAGTACCTGGTCCCGTTCGGGCTCGACGGGGCGGCGATGTTCTGCTCCGTGCTCGCGGTGCGCGAGGCCAGCCACGGCGACGCGGCGCTCGGATCCCGGATACTCGTGTGGGCCTTCGCGTTCGCGGCCGCCTGGTTCAACTGGGTGCACGCGCCGCGGGGCATCGGCCACGCGGGCGCCCCGCACTTCTTCGCGGGCATGTCCCTGTCGGCTGCGGTGCTGTTCGACCGGGCCCTGAAGCAGACCCGCCGGGCCGCGCTGCGCGAGCAGGGCCTGGTACCGCGACCGCTGCCGCAGATCCGCATGGTCCGCTGGCTGCGGGCCCCCCGGGAGACCTACCGCGCCTGGTCGCTGATGCTCCTGGAGGGTGTGCGCAGCCTCGACGAGGCGGTCGAGGAGGTGCGCGACGACAGGCGCCAGAAGGAGGAGGCCCGCCAGCGCCGTCGCGAGCAGGAGCGCCTGGAGCGGGCCCAGCTGAAGGCGATCAGCCGGGGCCACGGACACCGGGGCCTCCCCGGCCGCGGCAACCGGCAGGTCGAGGTGGAGGTGGAGCAGGTGGAGCGCGGTTCGGACCGGGCCGCCGCGGAGCCTGCCATATCCGCACCGGAGCAGCTGCCCGTACGCCGGCTCCCCTCCCTGCAGCCCGTGCGTGGCGGAGCTGACCAGGTCACCGTCGACCTCACCGCGGAGGACGACACCCAGGCCCTGCCGCGCCTGGACTCCCTGGAGCGCAAGCTCAAGGACCTGGAGCAGCAGTTCGGCTAGGACGGCACGGCAGAACGGCCGGCCCGGACCACCGCACCGCCGAAGGGGCGTGACCGCGTGTCACGCCCCTTCGGCGGTCACGCGGCCCCGGCACCCAGCTCGAACCAGACCGACTTGCCCCCGTCGTGCGACCGCACGCCCCAGGCGTCCGCCAGGGACTGCACCAGGAGCAGACCCCGGCCGTTGGTGCTCTCGTCCGGTTCCGGGGCGCGCTGCCGGGGCAGCCGGGCGATCCGGTCCCGCACCTCCACCCGCAGCCCGCGCTCCGAGATCGTGGCGGTCAGCACCGCGTCGTCGTCGGTGTGGACGAGCGCGTTGGTGACGAGCTCGCTGGTGAGCAGCTCCGCGATCTCCGACCGTTCCGGTCCGCCCCAGTGCCGCAGCAGCTCGCGCAGCGCCCGGCGGGCCTCGGGCACCGCCCGCAGATCCGCCCGGCCCAGTCTGCGCCTGAGTTGTGGCACCGCCTGCCTCTCCATGTCCCCCGTCCGCGTGCCGATGTCGGTTCCCTTCTACGTCTCGAACACGTTCACGGGGGAATCCTTGCCCGACAGGACCCCGGACAGTCATGCCGAATGGCCGACCCGTGCCCGTTCGGCCACCAGGGCGGTCGAACCGGCCGGATTCCGCCGTGCCCCGGGCGTCACCGCGCCTACGGTCGTGGCACGTTGCGCAGGTTCGAGCGGGCCATCTGCAGCATCCGGCCCACGCCGCCGTCCAGGACGATCTTCGAGGCGGACAGGGCGAAGCCGGTGACCATGTCGGCGCTGATCTTCGGCGGGATGGACAGGGCGTTGGGGTCGGTGACGACGTCGACCAGCGCCGGCCCCTTGTGCTTGAAGGCCGCCTTCAGCGCCCCGGCCAGCTCCTTCGGCTTCTCCACCCGCACCCCGAAGGCACCACAGGCCTCGGCGACGGCGGCGAAGTCGGGGTTGCGGTTGGCCACGCCGTGCGAGGGCAGGCCCGCCACCAGCATCTCCAGCTCGACCATGCCGAGGGAGGAGTTGTCGAACAGGACGACCTTCACCGGCAGGTCCTGCTGGACGAGGGTGAGGAAGTCACCCATCAGCATGGTGAACCCGCCGTCCCCGGACATCGAGACGACCTGCCGGCGCCGGTCGGTGAACTGGGCGCCGATCGCCATCGGCAGCGCGTTGGCCATCGAGCCGTGCGAGAAGGAGCCGATGATGCGGCGGCGGCCGTTGGGTGTGATGTAACGGGCCGCCCAGACGTTGCACATACCGGTGTCGACGGTGAACACCGCGTCGTCGTCGGCGACTTCGTCGAGCACGGCGGCGACGTACTCGGGATGGATCGGCACGTGCTTGTCGACCTTGCGGGTGTACGCCTTGACGACGCCCTCCAGCGCGTCCGCGTGCTTCTTCAGCATCCGGTCGAGGAAGCGGCGGTTCTTCTTCTCCTTCACCCGGGGGATCAGACAGCGCAGGGTCTCCCTGGCGTCGCCCCACACCGCGAGGTCCAGCTTGGACCGCCGCCCGAGGTGCTCGGGCCGGACGTCGATCTGGGCGATCCGCACGTCGTCGGGCAGGAAGGCGTTGTACGGAAAGTCCGTGCCGATCAGGATCAGCAGGTCGCACTCGTGGGTGGCCTCGTAGGCGGCGCCGTAGCCGAGCAGTCCGCTCATGCCGACGTCGTACGGGTTGTCGTACTGGATCCACTCCTTGCCGCGCAGCGCGTGCCCCACCGGGGACTTGATCTTCCCGGCGAACTCCATGACCTCGGCGTGCGCGCCCGCCGTGCCGCTGCCGCAGAACAGGGTGACCTTGTCGGCGTCGTCGATCAGCCGCACCAGCCGGTCGATCTCCTCGTCGCCGGGGCGGACGGTCGGCCGGGAGGTGACCAGGGCGGTCTCGACGGCCTTCTCCGGGGCGGGCTGCCCGGCGATGTCACCGGGCAGGGCGACCACGCTGACGCCGGAACGGCCGATCGCGTGCTGGATGGCGGTGTCGAGCAGCCGCGGCATCTGCTGGGGGCTGGAGATCAGCTCGCAGTAGTGACTGCACTCGCGGAACAGTTGTTCGGGGTGGGTCTCCTGGAAGTAGCCGAGGCCGATCTCGCTGGAGGGGATCTGCGAGGCGAGCGCGAGGACCGGGGCCATGGAGCGGTGGGCGTCGTACAGCCCGTTGATGAGGTGGAGGTTGCCGGGGCCGCAGGAGCCGGCGCAGGCGGTCAGCTTCCCGGTGATCTGGGCCTCCGCGCCGGCGGCGAAGGCGGCGGTCTCCTCGTGCCGCACGTGCACCCAGTCGATGCCGGAGTGGCGGCGCACCGCGTCCACGATCGGGTTGAGGCTGTCGCCCACCACTCCGTAGAGGCGTTTGACTCCGGCACGGGTGAGGATGTCGACGAACTGTTCCGCGACGTTCTGTTTGGCCATGGCTCCATGGAGGCACAGGGCACGGCGTCACGCCTCCCAAACGGCGGCGGCCGTACGGTCGTCGGCGTAGCCCTTGACCCGGACGCCGCTGTCGGCGAGGAAGGCGGCGAGGCCGGGCGGCTCGGTGTCGGCCCATCGCCGCGCGAGGAGTTCGCCCAGCTCGGGCTCGCCGAGCAGCGGCTCGGCCAGGCCCGCGCTGCACATCAGCAGCACGTCACCCGGGCGGGCTACCGAGGCGCGGAAGCGGAACGGCGTGGGGGGCGGTCCGCCGGGCCCTTCGGCGTGCGGGCCGGCCGGTGTGGTGATGCCCAGGTCCATGGTGAGCCGGTCGCCCCCGGATGTCCCGCCCGGTGTGGAGCCGAAGCCGGCGACGGGCTCACCGGTGACATCGCCGGGGCGCGGTTCGATGTCCTGCCAGGCACCGTCCCGCAGCCGGAACAGTCCGCCCGCGCCGACGCCGAAGAACACGCGGGTGCGGCACTCGGGGGCGGCGGGCAGCAGCAGGCAGCGCAGGGTGGCCGCGTACTCGTGCGGGGCGAGGCCCTGCTCGGCGGCCTCGGCCCGGAGCCGGCCGAGACTGCGGTCGGTGAGACGGTGCAGGCCGGACTTCAGGTCGCCGCGCCGGGCGGCGCGCAGGTCCTCGGCGAGCCGGGCGTGGCTGCGGCCCACGGCCCTGCCGATCCACCGGCAGAGCTGGGCGGCGGCGCGGTGCGTCCCGGCCGTCCCGCGGGCGCCGGTCGCCATCGCCACCAGGACCAGCGCCTGCTCCCCCGCGCCGAACCGGGCGACGAGCAGGGCGTCGCGGCGCGGGTCGCCCCGGTAGCGCGCGGAGTCGCCCCGCACCGAGACGGCCCGCAGGGTGCAGGCCCCGTACCGGGCCCCCTCCAGCACGGTGTCCGCCACCAGGTCGTCCAGCGCGTCGGGGTCGGCGGGCGGCAGGGCGGTGGGCTCGGGGTCGTAGGTGGGCGGACCCGAGCCGACGTGGTCACGGGCGGGGGCGCCGGCGGCGGGCCGGGGGCCGTCGGTCCGCGGCGGCCCGTCGTCGCGGGGCTGCGGCGGCGGGGGCGGCGGCGGAGGCGCGGGGAGGAACGACGGCGGGGGCGGCGGCAGGGCGGAGGCGGCGCCGGCCGGAGGGGGCGGTGGCGCGGAGGGCCGTGGCGCGGAAGGCGGTGACGCGGACGGTGGCGGAGCGGGGGGTATCGATCGTCCGGGCGGTTCCGTACGGGCCCGCCGCCCGGTCCCTCCGGTCCGCCCGATTCCTCCGGTCCGCCGGATCCCGCCGGGCGGGAAGGTCACCGGGCCGGTGGGCGCACCGGACGGCGGCTCCCAGGGGGCACGCGGCGACGACGCCTCGGGCGGGTCCTTCGGTACGGGATCCGGCTCACGGTCGGGCGGGTCCTGCGGCGTCCCCCCGACGGCGTCGCCGGTGCGAGGGCCGGGGACGCCCCGCTGCTCGCGGGTGCCGCGCTGTTCCGGGAAGGCCGGCGGCCCCGGCGCCTCCCGCCGGGGAGGCCGCTCGTCGGGCGGGGCGCCGTCCGGGCGGGCCACCGCCCCCGCCGCCGAGGCGAACCGGTCGTCCAGGGAATCGGGCGCGGCCGTCGGGCCGGTGTCGCCGGTGGAGTCGTCGTACAGCTGCCCCCACCAGTCGTCCTCGGGACCGGTGGGCCTTCCCCCCTGCTGACTCATGTCCCTGATTGTCCACCGCACGGGCCGGATGAAAACGGGGCATCCGGAAAATCCGCCGGCCCGTCGCGCGACGGACGGCGTGTCGGGTGACGTGGTCGAACGGTGGTGCGAGTGGGGTGGCCGGGCGGTCCCACCCCCCACGGGAGGACCGCCCGGCGACGCCACCTTGGCAGAGTGACCGACGGTACGGCGATGATGTTCCGAGGCGGGTTTGTGCCGTGGCTGTTTTCCGCCACGACACGGACGTCGCGGAATCCGGTGGTCTTCGGGGAGGGGCGGCACCTGATGCTGGGAGTGCTGGGGCTGGAGAACACGCACGAGTCGGCCTACCGGGCGCTGGTGTCCGTGGGGGCGGCCGACGTCCCGGATCTGGCGCGGAGGCTGGCGCTCGGCGAGCAGGAGACGGAGCGTGCGCTGCGACGGCTGGAACAGAACGGTCTGGCGGCCCAGTCCTCGGCCCGGCCCGGCCGCTGGGTCGCCGCACCGCCGGGCGTGGCGCTGGGCGCGCTGCTCACCCAGCAGCGGCACGAGCTGGAGAAGGCGGAGCTGGCGGCGGCGCTGCTGGCCGAGGAGTACCGGGCGGCGGCGGGCGAACCGGCGGTGCACGACCTGGTGGAGGTGGTGACCGGCGCGGCGGCGGTGGCGCGCCGTTTCCTGCAGCTCCAGCTGGGCGCGAGCGAGGAGGTGTGCGCGCTGGTCACCGGCAGGCCGGTCGCCGTCACCGGCATGGAGAACGACGCGGAGGAGCAGGCCACCGAACGCGGGGTCCGCTACCGGGTGGTGGTCGAACGGTCGGTCCTGGACCTGCCGACGGGCATCATCGAGCTGACCGCGGCGCTGGGCCGTGACGAGCAGGTGCGGGTGGTGGACCGGGTGCCGACCAAGCTGGTGATCGCCGACCGGACGCTGGCCCTGGTGCCGCTCACCACGCGCTCCTCGGAACCGGCCGCTCTGGTCGTGCACGCCAGCGGGCTGCTGGAGCTGCTGTCGGGCCTGTTCGAGTCGGTGTGGCGGGGGGCGCTGCCGCTGCGGCTCGGCGCCTCGGGTGTGACGGAGCAGGGCCCGGACGGGCCCGACGGCACCGACCTGGAGATCCTCTCCCTGCTGCTGGCCGGCCTGACCGACGCGAGCGTCGCCAAGCAGCTCGACCTGGGCCTGCGGACGGTGCAGCGCCGGGTCAAGCGGCTGATGGAACTGGCCGGGGTGACGACCCGGCTGCAGCTGGGCTGGCACGCGTACGAGCGGGGCTGGGTGTCGAGGTCCCGCTGACCGGCGCGTGGCCCGGCGCGGTGCCGGCCGGCCGGAGCGGGACGGCACCGGCAGGTCAGAGCGGGACGCCCTCCAGGGCGAGCAGGCGCGTCTTGCGTTCCAGGCCGCCCGCGTATCCGGTCAGGGAGCCGTCGGCGCCGATCACACGGTGGCAGGGGCGCAGGATCAGCAGCGGGTTGGCGCCGATCGCGCCGCCGACGGCGCGTACCGCCGGACGGGAGGCGCCGATGCGCGCGGCGATCTCGCCGTACGTCGTGGTCGCCCCGTAGGGCACCTCGTCCAGGGCGGCCCACACGCGCTCCCGGAAGGCGGTGCCCTCGGCGCGCAGCGGCAGGCGGAACTCCGTCAGCTCCCCGGCGAAGTAGGCGGCGAGCTGTGCCCCGGCCTCCCGGAACGGCCCGGCGTCGTGCCGCCAGCCGTCCTGGACGCTTCGGCCGCCCTTCTGTCCGGGCACGGACAGGGAGGTGAGCGCACCGTCGTGGCCGGCGGTGAGCAGGAGCGTGCCGACGGGGCTGTCGAACTCGCTCCAGTACGTCACGGAGGGGGTGGTCGTGGTGGCTGTGGTGGTCATCGGTGCTGCTCCCAGTCTCCTGCCGCGCGGTCTCCTGCCGTGCGCAGGTGGTTCAAAGCGTACGAGCGCCAGGGGCGCCAGGTGTCGGGGACGTCGTGGCCGGGCGGGGCGACGTCGGGGTCGCCGAGGGCGCGGGTGCGGATGACGGCGGCCGTGGCGGCGTCCAGACCGGGCAGGGCGAGCAGCGCGCGCTCGGCCTCGTCCCGGTCGGCGCCCGGGTCCAGGCGTACGGTGCCGTCGGCGAGGGCGGCGGTGAGGACGCCGAGGGTGCCGTGCGGCTCGGCGCCGGCGAGGACGGCCGGTTCGGGGAAGAGGTGGGTCAGGGCGCCGCACGGCGCGTCGAGTGTCGTGCCGTACCTCCGGACCAGCCGCTCGGCCTCCGTCCGTCCCACGAGGGCGCGTACGGCGAGTTCGTCGGGGTCGGCGGTGCCCGGTGAGCGCAGCCCGGGGCGGGCGGCGACCAGCGGGGCGAGCCGGGGGTCGGCGCCGAGCCGCTCGTCGACGGCGTAGGGGTCGGCGTCGAGGTCGAACAGGCGCCGCAGCCGCTGCACGGAGGTGGTCAGGTCGCGCAGGTCGGTCAGGTGCAGGCGGGCATCGAGCCAGCCGCCGCTGCCGGTCCGCGGCCGGCCCGGCCGTTCCTCGACGGCGACGATGCCGGTGCCGTACGGCAGGCGCAGAGTACGCCGGTAGACGCGGCGGCCGGGCGGGCCACTCACCTCCTCGATCCCGGCGACCGCCTCCCGCTGGAGCAGGTCGAAGACGGGTCCGGCCCGGTAGGGGCCGCGGTGGGCGAGCCGCAGCGGGATGCCGGCGGACGGGGTGGCCGCCCGCTGGGAGGCCCGGTCGCGGGCCGGGGCGGCGGCGCGCAGCTCGCTCGGGGTGGCCGCGTACACGGCCCTGATGGTGTCGTTGAACTGCCGGACGCTGGCGAACCCGGACGCGAAGGCGATCTCGGTGACCGGCAGGCCGGTGGTCTGCAGCAGGACGCGCGCGGTGTGCGCCCGCTGGGCGCGGGCGAGGGCCACGGGTCCGGCGCCGAGTTCGGCGGTGAGCTGCCGCTGCACCTGGCGGGCGCTGTAGCCGAGCCGGCCGGCGAGTCCGGCGACGCCCTCGCGGTCGACGACGCCGTCGCCGATGAGCCGTACGGCCCGGCCGACGACGTCGGCGCGCACGTTCCAGTCGGCCGAGCCGGGCACGGCGTCCGGGCGGCACCGCCGACAGGCCCGGAAGCCCGAGCCCTGCGCGGCGGCGGCCGTCGCGAAGAACCGCACGTTGTGCCGCTTCGGCGTGACCGCCGGACAGCTGGGCCGGCAGTAGACGCCGGTGGTCTCGACGGCGAAGAAGAACACCCCGTCGAACCGGGCGTCCCGGCTGCGGACGGCCTCGTACCTGCTGTCCTCGTGCCCGGCGGTCTCCCTCACGTTCTCCATCACGCCGTCCAGTCTCCGCCTGCCCGGCGGACCGGGCTGGCGGAAATCGGACATCGCCCTGGGGTGGGATGACGGTTACCGCACCCGGCCCCGCTTGGCCTCCATCGCCGCCTTCCCGACGGCACCCCGGCGCTTCCACTCCTTGCGGATCTCGGACCGCAGCCGGGCGTCGGTCTTGGCGACGATGCGCTGGTTCTCCCGCAGCAGCTTGCGGTAGCTCTCCAGGCGCCGCTCGGGCAGCTCACCGTCGTCGACGGCGGCGAGGACGGCGCAGCCCGGCTCGCTCTCGTGGGCGCAGTCGTGGAACCGGCACCGCCGCGCCAGCTCCTCGATCTCGGCGAAGACCTGGCCGACCCCGTTGCCGGCGTCGAAGAGCCCGACGCCCCGCAGTCCGGGGGTGTCGATCAGCACTCCCCCGCCGGGCAGGGCGAGGAGGTTGCGGGTGGTGGTGGTGTGGCGGCCCTTGCCGTCGACGTCGCGGATGGCCTGGACGTCCATGACGTCCTCGCCGAGCAGTGCGTTGGCGAGGGTGGACTTGCCCGCGCCGGACTGGCCGAGCAGCACCGCCGTGCCGCCGGAGACGACGGCGGCGAGGACGTCGAGTCCCTCGCCGCGCGCGGCGCTGACGGACAGCACCGGCACCCCGGGCGCGGTGGTCTCCACGTCCTGGACGAGGTGCGCCAGGGTCACCGGGTCGGGGACCAGGTCGGCCTTGGTGAGCACGACCACGGGCTGCGCGCCGGACTCCCAGGCGAGCGCGAGGAACCGTTCGATCCGGGCGAGGTCGAGTTCGGCGGCCAGCGACACGGCGACGACGGCGTGGTCGACGTTGGCCGCGAGGATCTGCCCCTCGGACCGCTTGGAGGAGGTGGAGCGCACGAAGGCGGTGCGGCGCGGCAGGTACGTGCGCACGTAGCGCGGGTTGCCGTCCGGTTCGACGGCGACCCAGTCGCCGGTGCAGACGACGCGCAGCGGGTCGTGCGGGGTGACGAACGCGGTGTCGGCGCGCAGGACGCCGTCGGCGGTGACGACGTCGCACTGGCCGCGGTCGACCCGGACGACCCGGCCGGGCAGCAGTCCTTCGGCGTCGTAGGGGGTGAACGCGTCGGCCCAGTCCTCGTCCCAGCCGTAGGGGGCGAGGGCGGAGTGAGCGGTGAAGACGGAGCTGGAAGACAAGGGTGACCCTTCACAAGGGCGGCCCCGGCGGCACGCGTTCACGGACGCGTGCGAGGAAGAGGTGTCAGCCGGCGGCCACGGAGGTGGACGTGATGGTTTCCGGGATGCGGGCAGCGCCCAGCGCAACGACAGCCATCGGTCGACACCTCCTCACGTCTGCTTCCTCCGTCCCGCGGCGGTCTCCGCGCGACGTGCCGTCACAGTAGCCGGTCGGTACCGTGGCCCGTCAACGGGTTTTTCCGGCACGGCCGCGGCACCGAACCGGCACGGCCGCGGCCCGGCCCCGCCGGATGCGCGCGGGGACCGGGCCGGAACGTCTCACCTCGTGACGCGTCGGGTCACGCCTCGACGGGTTCGTCCGCCGGCAGGCTGTCCATGAAGGAGCTGACGGAGAAGACCGCGTTGCCGGCTCCGGGCGGGCCGTAGCCGGGGGGCGAGGACAGGCCGAAGTCCTCCATGGTCTGGCGGTACGCCTGGAGCAGCCGGATGTGGTACTCCAGCGGCGCGCCCTGCGGGTTGGCCTTGCCGAGCGGGGTGGTGGGCTCGGGGCACCAGGTGGTGAAGCGGGGCGTGATGCCGTGCGACATGAAGAAGCGCAGGCCCTCGGTGGTGGACGCGATGGCCTCGTCGACCGTCTTGAAGCCGAAGGGCTCGGCCATCTCGACGCCCGCGACGAAGTTCGGGATGACGTTGCGCGCGCCGAAGACGTCGGCGGAGTCGAGGATGCGCTTGTGCCACTCGTCGCGGCCGACGTAGCGCTCCTTGCCGGGGCAGTACATCTTGAACAGGTACTCGTCCCACACCTCGAAGTTGGGGTGGTAGATCTGCACGCCGTAGTCCTTGAAGCGCTGGACGTCCGGCTTGGGCAGGGCCTGGGCGACGACCTTGCCGATCCACCGGCCGGGGAAGTGCTCCTCGATGGCCTTGGCGTACCGCCCGTAGAAGTCGGCCTCGTCCAGACCCTGGACCTTCGAGGTGATCGCGCCGCCGGTGAGCGTGTACGCGGTGGAGATCCTGGCGGTGTCGTACTTGTTGATGATCTCCAGCGCCTCAAGGACCTCGTCGACGTCCTTCACGCCCGTGTACGGCCGCCCGGCCGCCTTGTGCTGGCGCCAGTTGTGGTTGATGTCGCAGTACTGGCACTCCTCCTTGGCGCCGAAGTACTGGCAGACGCGGAACGCGGTCAGGTAGATCAGGTAGCCCCACTGGATGGTCGGGGCCACCTCCATGACCGACTTCCCGTTGGAGAGCTTGTGCCGGTAGTACTCGGGCATGGGCGGCACGCCGACGTCGGCGATGCGCTTGCCGTCGAGGTAGAGGCCGAGCACGCCGTCCTCGTTCGCGGCGACGCGGTAGGGGGAGGACGGGTTCACGCGCACCGAGACGACGGTGCGGCGCAGGTCGTAGGGGCCGCCGGTGAGGATGATCTCCTCGGGCGGGCGGCGCAGCGCGGCCTCGCCCAGTTCGGGCAGGGTGCCGTGGTCGAAGGAGAAGATGAAGTACGACTTCGGCTTGACCTCGCCGTCCTCGTTGTCACTGAGCGCGGAGGGGTCGAAGGCGACGCCGCCCCGCAGCAGGTCCTCCTTGAAGACGGCCTCGCGCGGCACGTGCGGGAACCGCTCCATCAGATCCTCGACCAGCGCGGTACGGCTGTCCATCCCGTTGTCTCCTCCCGGCTCAGGCGTTCGACTTCTCACGGTATGCCCCCGCCCGGGCGCCCGGGCGCCCGGGGCCCCTCCCGGCGCGCCAGGTAGGTTTCCGGCGGGGAGGACCTCCGGTCCTCATGGAGCTTCGGGAGGGCGCGCTATGACCGGGACCGCCGTGACCAACTGGGCCGGCAACATCACCTACACGGCCGGGGAGGTGCTGAGGCCGCGCTCGGCCGGGGAACTGCGGGCCGCGGTGGCGCGCAGCGCCCGGGTGCGGGTGCTGGGCAGCGGGCACTCCTTCAACGAGATCGCCGAGCCGGGCCCGGAGGGCGTTCTGCTGTCGCTGGCCTCGCTGCCGGCCGAGGTGGACGTGGACACGGCGGCCCGTACGGTGCGGGTGGGCGGCGGCGTCCGGTACGCGGAGCTGGCCCGGCTGGTGCACGCGCGGGGGCTGGCGCTGCCGAACATGGCGTCGCTGCCGCACATCTCCGTCGCCGGGTCGGTGGCGACCGGCACGCACGGCTCGGGGGTGGGCAACGGCTCGCTGGCGTCGGTGGTGCGCGAGGTGGAGCTGGTCACGGCGGACGGCTCGACGGTGACCGTCTCCCGCGGGGAGGAACGATTCGGCGGCGCGGTCACCTCGCTCGGCGCGCTCGGCGTCGTGACCGCCCTCACCCTCGGCCTGGAGCCGGCGTACGAGGTCGAGCAGCACGTGTTCACCGAGCTGCCGTCGGCCGGGCTGGACCGGGCGACGTTCGAGACGGTGATGTCGGCGGCCCACAGCGTGAGCCTGTTCACCGACTGGCGGGAGCCCGGCTTCCGGCAGGTGTGGCTCAAGCGGCGCACCGACCGGCCGCTGCCCGACTTCCCGTACGCGGCCCCGGCCGCCGAGAAGATGCACCCGGTGCCGGGCATGCCGGCGGTCAACTGCACCGAGCAGTTCGGGGTGCCGGGGCCCTGGCACGAGCGGCTGCCGCACTTCCGTGCCGAGTTCGTGCCCAGCAGCGGCGCCGAGCTCCAGTCGGAGTACCTGATGCCGCGCGAGCACGCCGTGGACGCCCTGCGCGCGCTGGAGGCGATACGGGAGACCGTCGCGCCGGTGCTGCAGACCTGCGAGGTGCGCACGGTCGCCGCCGACGAGCAGTGGCTGAGCCCCTCCTACGGGCGGGACACGGTGGCGGTGCACTTCACCTGGGTCGAGGACACCGCGGCGGTGCTGCCGGTGGTGCGGCGGCTGGAGGAGGCGCTGGACGCCTTCGACGCGCGGCCGCACTGGGGGAAGGTGTTCACCACTCCGGCGGCGGTGCTGCGTGCCCGGTACCCGCGGCTCGACGACTTCGGGGCGCTGGTGAAGTCCCTCGATCCGCAGGGCACGTTCACCAACGCGTTCGTGCGCGGGGTGCTGGGCGGCTGAGGCGGGCGATCAGCCGGCTGTGCGGCGGAGGTTCCACCAGCGGGATGACGCGGCCGGCCCGCTCCTGGTGCTGGGCGAAGAACGGTGCTTGTTCCAGCAGCAGCGGCCACAGCCGGGCGCGTTCGGGCGCGTCCAGGACGGTGGCGACGGCCGGGCAGGTGGCCGGGCCGAGTTCGACGGTGACGTCGGGGTGGGCCACGACGTTGTGGAACCAGTCCGGGTGCCGCGGCGCCCCCCAGGTTGGACGCGACGACCACCATCCGGTCGCCGTCGAGCCGCCAGAAACCCATCGGGGTGGTGCGTCGCGTGCCGGTGCGGGCCCCGGCGTGGGTGAGCAGGAGCAACCGGTCGGCGTGCATCGTCTCACCGATCATCCCGCTGCCCCGCTGCGCGCGGAACCGCTCGGCGACCTGGCGGTTGAGCTCGTTGATCTGCTCGGGGCTCATCGTCGACGGGTCCGTGGCGGCCAATGTGCCACAGCCTCCGCGCCCTCGCAGGCGGTCCGGCGCTGCGCATCGGACCGGGCGGACCGGACCGGCCGGACGGGGGCACAGGCCGGACGGGAGCGTGGGCCGGACCGGGCCGGGGGCGTGGGCCCGTGTCTGTCCTAGGATGCGCGCTGGACATTCCGGGAAGACGAGCGCACCCGCCGGAGAGGTGGACCCATGCCCCGAGCCGGGCTGACGACCGAGCGCGTCGTCGCGGCCGCCGCGGACCTCGCCGACGAGACGGGGTTCGAGAGCGTCACCGTCTCCGCGCTGGCCCGGCGCCTCGGGGTGAAGGACGCGAGCCTGTACACGCACGTCCGCGGCCTGCAGGACCTGCGCGTGCGGATGGCGCTGCTGGCGGGCGGCGAGCTGATCGGGGAGATCGAGGCGGCGGTCGCCGGACGGGCCGGCAAGGAGGCGCTGGCCGCCTTCGCCGATGCCTACCGGGCGTACGCGCTGCGCCATCCCGGCCGGTACGCCGCGACCCAGATCCGCGTCGACCCGTCCCTCGTCGCGGACTCCCCCGCGCTGCGCCGCACCTCGGAGATCACCTACGGGATGCTGCGCGCGTACGGCCTCGGCGAGCCCGGACTCACCGATGCCGTACGCCTGTTGCGCAGCACCTTCCACGGCTACTGCGCCCTGGAGGCCGCCGGAGCCTTCGGTGCCCCGCGGGACGTCCAGGCGTCGTGGGACAGGGCCGTGGAGGCGCTGCACGTGGCGCTGGAGCACTGGCCGGCCGACGGCTGACCGCGGCCCCGCGCCGGCCGCCCCGCGCCGTCAGCTCTACGCCGTCCGCCTCGCGCCGCCCGCTCAGGGCTTGCGCGCGACCCCGCAGACGGCGACCTCGGCCGTGGGCTCCGGGGACGCGGTGCCGTCCGGGCGCCAGGCGGCGGTCGCCACCACACCGGGGTCGACGAGTTCGAGCCCGGCGAACCAGCCGGCGATCTCCTGCGGGGACCGGAGGTGGTAGGTGTCGGCCGACTGTCCGTTGTAGGCCTCGACGGCCGCGTTGAGGGCGTCGTTGCTGTCCGTGCCGTCGCTCAGGGCGAGGTAACTGCCCGGCGGCAGTGCCGACACCAGCCGGGCGACCAGTTCGGCCGGCCGGTCCTCGTCGGCGATCTGCCCCATGACGCCCAGCATGGTCAGGGCGACCGGCCGGTCGAGATCCAGGGTCTTGGCGGCCTCGGCGAGGATCCGGTCCGGGTCGCGCACATCGGCGTCGATGTAGGCGCAGGCCCCCTCGTCGCTGCTGGTCAGAAGCGCCTCGGCGTGCGTCAGGACGAGGGGGTCGTTGTCGACGTAGACGATGCGGCTCTCCGGCGCGATGCGCTGGGCCAGTTCGTGCGTGTTGTCCGCGGTGGGCAGACCGGTGCCGATGTCGAGGAACTGGCGGATGCCGGCCTCCCCGGCCAAAAAGCGCACGGCGCGCGCCAGGAACTTCCGTTGCAGCCGTGCGACGGCCGCGAACTCGGGGAAGGTCGTCAGGATGGCCTCGCCGACCTGGCTGTCGACGGGGTAGTTGTCCTTGCCGCCCAGCAGGTAGTTCCAGACACGGGCGGAATGCGGGCGGTCGGCCTGCAGCCTGGCCCTGACGTCATCACGCGGGTAATCCATGGGGGCAGCTTCACACAGAGCGATGTTCCATGGGGTCAACCACCCAGCTTTCGCACGTCGTCGTAGGACGGCACCAGCCCGTCGGGGACACGCCCGGACCGGATGCCGGCCGCGGCCTCCAGCGCGGCGCCCAGCGCGCGCCGGTACAGCAGGGAGCCGAGGCTCACCCGGCGTACGCCGAGGTCGGTGAGGTGGGGCAGGGCGGGGCCCGCCGGTGTGCAGAGGACGTTGAGGGGGACGTCGAGGTGCCGGACCAGGGCGGCGATCGTGCCCGGGTCGCTCAGGCCGGGCACGAAGACGCCGTGGGCGCCCGCCTCCTGGTAGGCGTCGAGGCGTCGTGCCGTTCCCTCGCCGTCGCCGAGCCAGTACGTGTCGGTGCGGGCGTTGACGAAGAGGCCGGGGGCCGCCGCTCTCACCGCGGCGATCTTCGCGGCGTGCCGGTCGACGGGGCCGAGGCCGTCCTCCAGGTTGATGCCGACGACGCCGACGGCCGCCAACTGCCGGGCGAACTCCGCGACGTCGTCGGGATCGTCGCTGAAGCCGCCCTCCGCGTCGACGGAGAGGAGGAACGGCTGCGAGCCCAGGGCGAGGGCCAGCCGGAGCGTCTCGTCGCGGGTCGCCGACGCCCCGTCGGGCAGCCCGGCCGCCGCCGCGACACCCAGGCTGGTCGTGCCGACGGCCGTGAAGCCCTGCTCCGCGAGGAGGAGCGCGGAGGCGTGGTCCCAGGCGCACGGCAGCAGCAGGGGCTCCCCCGCGCGGTGCAGGTCGGCGAAGGCGGTCACGACAGGTCTCCCACGGCGTCGGCGTAGTACGCGGACTCCGCGACGTGCAGGGCGAGTTCGCGGAAGGTCCAGCCCTCGCCCGGCGAGTGGTCGAGCTGTTCGTCGGTGAGCGCGTCGAGGCGGTCGGCCCAGATCCGGGCGAGCCGGGTGAGGCGGCTGCGGGCCTCCTCCAGGTCCTCCCGTGTGAACGGCGCGCGGTCCGCGTCCGTCGTGATCGCGGAGGCGTGCCAGTGGTCGGGCTGCGGCCGCTTCCCCGCCAGCCGCGCCTCCAGTTCCGCGAGATGGTCGATCAGGTGGTCGGCGACGCGCCGGACGGCCTTGTGCGGGGTGTAGGCCCGGCCGTCGACGTGAGCGGGTCGCCCGTCCCAGGCGGTCCAGGTGGCGGCCAGGGCGAGGACGTGGTCGACCATGCCGGTGACGGCGCCGGCGGGCGTGAGGGCAGCGGTGGCGGTGTTCGTTTCGCTCATGTCCCCGACGTTAGGGGCGAGTTGCTTCGGTCCTCACCGAAGTGTCCCGGCCCCTCGGGCGGGTATCCGGACGGTCACCCGACGTCATCCGCTTCTTCGACCGGCAGGACGGTGGACATGGCGAGCAGTGAACGACGCGACGGCCGCCCCGCGCGGCGGTGGCAGGACAGCTTATGGGTGATGGGCCTGATGGTCCTGGTCGTCGGTCTCGTGACCCGCATGGCCTTCGACGGGTTCTCGGGGTGGCTGCCGGCTCTCGTGGGCGCCGCGCTGACGAGCGTCTACGCCGTGTGGCTGGTACGCCGTCGGCGGCGGCACGACGCGCGGACCACCGGCACCGACCCGGACGACATACCCGCCATGGAGCGCCGGATCCTCAAGGGGGCGCCGCCGCCCGAGGAGCCCGGACGGCGGCGGGCGATGGCGGCACTGGTCGACTCCCGTCAGCAACGCCTGCGGCGCCACCGCTGGTGGGCGCTCCCCCTCCTCGCCGTGATCTTCTTCGGCACCGCGGCCCTGTGGTTCGCCTCCGGGGCGGTGGCCGCGGGCGGCTGGATGCTGGCGGCCGCGGTCGTCTCCATGACGTGGATGCTCTGGTACCACGTCCGGTACGACCGCCGTCTGTCGCAGATGCGCCGCCGTCTGCAGGGCTGAGCCTCGCGGCCCGGCTCCCCGCCCGGGCATCCGCCTCCACGGTGCCGGCGACCGGGGGTCGAAGTCCGGGGGCCGGAGTCCGGGGCCGTCCGACTTCCGGCCGAGTCCGCAGACGCGGGCGCGGGCGCGGGCGCGACGGGAAAAGAGCGCCGGGCCCGGCGCCGAAAGGCCCGCGGGGGGCCTCAGGTGACCAGGCCGTGCCGGTAGGCGTAGACGACGGCCTGGACGCGGTCGCGCAGGCCGAGCTTGGTGAGGATGCGGGACACGAAGGTCTTGACGGTCTCGTGGCTGATCACGAGGGCCGCGGCGATCTCGCTGTTGGACAGGCCGTCCGCGATGAGGCGCAGGACCTCCAGTTCACGGGGTGTCAGCGGGATGTCCTCGGCGCGGCCCGCGGCGGGCCGGATCCGAGCGGCGTACCGGCCCACGAGCCGGCGCGTCACCTCGGGGTCCAGCAGCGCCGCGCCCATGGCCACGGTCCGGATGCCGTGCAGCAGCCGGTCCGGCGGCGCGTCCTTGAGCAGGAACCCGCTCGCTCCCGCCCGCAGCGCCTCGTAGACGTACTCGTCCAGGTTGAACGTCGTCACCACGAGCACCTTCACGGGGTGCTCCACCCCTACGCCGGCCAGCAGGCGGGTGGCCTCGATGCCGTCGAGCACGGGCATGCGGACGTCCATCACCACGACGTCCGGGCGCAGCCGGCCGGACAGTTCGACCGCGGTCCGACCGTCCCCGCACTCGCCCGCCACCTCCAGGTCGGGCTGCGCGTCGATGATCGTCGCCAGCCCGGTGCGGATCAGCACCTGGTCGTCGCAGACCAGGACCCGGATCGGTGCGCTCACGCCGGGCTCCCCGCGGGTATCCGCGCCCGGACCAGGAAACCGCCGTCCGTGCGGCGGCCCGCGCTGAAGTCGCCGCCCAGCACGTCGACCCGTTCGCGCAGGCCCTCCAGGCCGCGCCCGCTGCCGCCGGGGGACGCGTCCCGCGTTCCGGAACCGTCCGTGCCGACCTCCACGGTGATCTCCCTCTCACCGTGGCGCACCAGGACCGAGGTCCGGCCGCCGTGGTCGTACTTGAGCGCGTTCGTCAGAGCCTCCTGCACGACCCGGTAGGCCACGAGGTCGGCGCTGCCGGTCGAGGTGGGCGGCGTGCCCTCCTCGGTGAACTCCACCGGCTGCCCGGCCAGCCGCGTCTGCTCGACGAGCGTGAGCACCCTGCCCACGGGCGGCGTCCGGTCCCCGCCGCCGTGGCCGGTGCCGTGGTCGGGGTTGAGCAGGTCCAGCAGGTGCCGCAGATCGGTGATGGCGCGCCGGCCGGTGTCGCTGACGGCGGACAGGGTCTGGTCGAGGCGGTCGGGGGCGGCGGTCAGGTACCGGGCCGCCTCGGACTGCACGACCATCGCCGTCACATGGTGGGTCACGACGTCGTGGAGCTCGCGGGCGATCCGGGTGCGTTCGGCGTTGCGGGCGTCCTCGGCGACGCGGCGGCGCCGTTCGGCCTCCGCGGCCCGGGCGGAGCGCGTCCACGCGCCGATGCCCCACACGAGGGCCAGCGCCAGGTAGAACGTCACGAACTCGACCACCGGTTCGCCCGGTCCGAGCCGGTGGAGCGCGACCGCCAGGGCCACGAACGCCACGGAGGCCGCGATCATCGTGGTGCGCCGGTACCGCTCCAGCCAGGACCCCGCGCTCAGCAGGGCGATGGGCAGCGCGGTGCCCGCGACGAGGTGGTAGCCGCGCAACTGGTCGAGGACGAAACCGCCCGACACCAGGGCGAGGCAGAGAAGCGGCCACCGGCGGCGCACGGCCAGCGGCAGGCACTGCAGGACGGCCGCCAGGCCCGCCGTCGCGTCGGCGGGCCTGGCCGGCAGGCCGCCGATCTCCGTGCCGCTGCCGTGGAAGGCGGGCATGAGCGACGCGACGAGGAGCAGCACCCCGAGCGGCAGGTCCCGGACCGTGACATCGAGGCGGTGCCACGAATCCAGGAACCGTCGACGAACGATCACCGGGGCAGTGTAGCTGCGGAGTTGGCCTTCGCCGCACGCCGGGCGCCGAACCGCACGATGTTGCCGCGCCGGTGGGCCAGCACCAGGAACACGAGCGTCAGCAGCGCACCGAAGCCCACCGAGTACACGCTGCCCTCCGGGCCGAACTCGCCGCCGGTGAGCAGCTTCGGGCCCGATGTCGTGGTGTCCAGCAGCCCCTGGTTGGAGCCGTTGCCGGAGACCTCCGTGCTGAAGATGCCGGCCGCGGCGAAGTTCCAGCCGAAGTGCACGCCGATCGTCAGCCAGAGGCTGCGGGTGGCGGCGTACGCGGCGGCGAGCATGAAGCCGGCCTCGATGGAGATGGCGATCGCGCCCCACAGGGTGGCGTGCTCGTTGAGCAGGTGGGAGAGGCCGAACACGAGGCCGGTCAGGGCCAGCGCGAGGTAGGTGCCGATGTGCTCCTCGACGATGCGGAACAGGACACCTCGGTACACCACTTCCTCCGTCACGGCGGCGCCGACCATGAAACCGGCCAGCCCCAGTGCGCCCGGCACCGAGCCGAGGCCGTGGATCTCGTAGTACCCGGAGGTGAAGAGGTTCGTGATGACGGCGCTGAACATCCCGACGCCGATCAGAAGGCCCCAGCCGGTTTTGGACACCGCGCCTTCCCGGGCCACGTCCCGGGCCGGCCGGTGCTCGGTCCGCCGGACCACCCATGCGTACACCAGCAACGCCAGCGCGGCCGCCACGAAGCCGAGGACCAGTGTGAGCCCGTCGTTCTCCTTCGCCGCATTGACGGCGTTGCCGGTGATGGCGTACATCGCCATGACGGCCAGGAACTGCCAGACAAACCTCACGGGATCCCCTTTCCTCGGGCCGGCGGCCGTGTGCCGCGGACTGCACAGGACGCTACGGATCCGGCGGCCGAAGATCGTCACCTCACGGTGGACACCTGGCCGTAGCTCGCGCGGGGGACAAACGCCCGGGAGGTCACCCGCCGGACTGACTACGCTCGTGCCATGACCAGCGACTTCGCCCACGCGCTCGGCTCCGGCCGGCCCCTCGTGCTCGACGGCGGCATGTCCAACCAGCTGGAGTCGGCGGGCCACGACCTGAGCGACGGCCTGTGGTCGGCCCGGCTGCTCGCCGAGGAGCCCGAGGCGGTCACCGGGGCGCACCTCGCCTACTTCGAGGCGGGCGCGGACGTGGCGATCACGGCGAGTTACCAGGCGACCTTCGAGGGCTTCGCGGCACGCGGCATCGGCCGGGAGCGGGCCGCCGGGCTGATGGCGCTCAGCGTGGAACTGGCGCGCGAGGCCGCCCGCCGGTCCGGCGCCGCCCGGCCGCTGTGGGTGGCGGCGTCGGCCGGACCGTACGGGGCGATGCTCGCGGACGGCTCCGAGTACCGGGGCCGGTACGGGCTCACCGTCGCCGAGCTGGAACGCTTCCACCGCCCCCGCCTGGAGGTGCTGGCCGCGGCCCGCCCCGACGTGCTCGCCCTGGAGACGGTCCCCGACACCGCCGAGGCGGCGGCGCTGCTGCGGGCGGTGCGGGGACTCGGCGTGCCCGCCTGGCTGTCGTACAGCGTCGCGGGCGGCCGCACGCGCGCCGGGCAGCCGCTGGAGGAGGCGTTCGCCCTGGCGGCGGACGCGGACGAGGTGGTCGCGGTCGGCGTGAACTGCTGCGCGCCCGAGGACGCCGCGGGCGCGGTCGAGACGGCCGCCCGTGTCACCGGCAAGCCGGTCGTCGTGTACCCCAACAGCGGGGAGGCCTGGGACGCGGAGGCGGGGGCCTGGACCGGGCACTCGTCGTTCGCCGCCGAGCGAGTACGGGACTGGCTGGCGGCCGGAGCCCGGCTGATCGGTGGCTGCTGCCGGGTGGGGCCGGGCGCGATCGCCGGAATGGCGCGGGCTCTGGCCGCCCCGGCGCCGTAGGGGGCGCTCAGCCGAGGTCGACGGACTCCCCCGGGGCCAGCCGGTGGTACCGGGCGCCGGTGCCGGGCCCCTGGTCGCCGAGGAACCCGCCGACCATCGCGGTGCCGAGGTCGTTGAGGGCACCGTCGTGGACGGCGTAGGCGTCGCGCGGTGAGACTTCACGAACGTAGTCGATCAGGTGGCCGACGGTGGACCAGGGGGCGTGGACCGGGAGCAGCAGGGTGCCGACGGGAGCGCCGGGGACCGTCAGGGCGTCTCCGGGGTGGAAGAGGGTGCCGTCGACGAGGAAGCCGACGTTGGGGATGCGGGGGATGTCGGGATGGAGGGCCGCGTGCCAGGTGCCGTGGACCTGGACGTCGAAGCCGGCCGCCTCGAAGGCCGCCCCCTCCCCGACCGCGGTGACCCGGGTGCCGAGGCCGTCGAGCCGGGCGGCGACGGCGGAGTTGGTCCAGATCCGCAGGCCCGGGTTGTGCTCGGCGGCCCGGCGCAGGTTCTCCTCGGAGAAGTGGTCGAAGTGTTCGTGGGTGACCAGCACCGCGTCGGCGCCGTCCAGCGCCCGCGGATCGGTCAGCCCGCCCGGATCGACGACCAGGCGACGGCCGTCCCGCTCGACGCGGACACAGGCGTGGCCGAACTTGGTGAGCTGCATGAGTGACGCCTTCCTGGGATACCCGATCATGTGAAACCTAACTGTACAACTTAGTTGTGCAATTAATCTGCGCAACCAATCTGTACAACCACCCGCTCCGGTCTGCGTAGGCTGGTGACATGGACGAGGACACGCTGGCCGAGGAGCTGCGGCAGACGATCGGGGAGCTGGTCCGGGCCGTACGGACCGTGGACACCATGTCGCCCGGGGAGGCGGCCGTCCTCGGTTTCCTCGACCGGAGCGGCCCGCTCACCACGGCCGACCTCGCCCACCGGCGCGGCGTCACCCACCAGTCGGCGGCCAAGTCCGTGAAGGACCTGACCGGCGCCGGCCTGGCGCGCACCGAGCCGCACCCCACCGACGGCCGCAAGCTCCTGGTGCACATCACCGACACCGGCCGCGCCCGCCTCCAGGTCGAACGCGACCGACGTGCCCGCGCCGTGGACACCGCCATCCGCGACACGTTCAGCCCCGACGAACAACGGCGCCTGCGCGAGTGCGTCACCCTCCTCTCCCGCCTGACGACCCGCCTCACCGGCACCGGAAATCGGATCGCGTGAGCGGGTCGCCCGTCGGCACACCGCCCCCCATGGAGCGCGCAGAGGTTCTGCTCGTCGGAGGACGCGCCGGTGTCGGCAAGACGACGGTGGGATGGGAGGTCTCGGCGCTGCTGCGCTCCGAGGCGGTCGCTCACGCGATCATCGACGGTGACTTCACGGGGCAGGTGCATCCGGCGCCCGAGAAAGACCCCCGGCGCTCAGAGATCACCGAGAGCAACCTGGCTGCTGTGCCGGAGGCCACGGGCATGTTCGAGCGTGCCATGGGGGCCGGAGTACGGATCGTACGAATCCTGCTCGCCGCCTCGGACACCACCGCCCGCGAGCGGCTGGTGGGACGAGAAATCGGCTCAGGGCTGGAGCAGGAACAAGAGGGAAGTGCCCGCAAGGCACGTCTCCTCGACCAGCGGGCCCCGCAGACACCGTGCGAGTGGCGACGGACGGACGGCTCGTCATCGACATTGCGCGGGAGGTGGTGGCCGCCACCGGTCGGGGCGGACCTTGCTCACGCCCTCCTTGCGGGTGATGCCACCAAGCCCGGTTTCGAAGTGATTCCACTGCCGAGGTGCACTCCGACCCGGAGTTGCCGGCCGCACCGACCCGGGTCCAGCGCGAGGACCACGGCTCGGCGCCGGACCCCCGGGACATCACATGACCGCGGGTCTTGGTGACCGCCCGCCGGCCCGACCTTCCCCGCCCCGGATCGGAATCGTCCTGAAACAATCAGTGAGTCCGATCCTCACTACCGCATTGCGATCCCATGGCCTCCATTGAAGATCTCTTCGCCGGCACGACAGACGCCCCATCAGCGCCACCCATCGGCTGGGACCCCCTGCTGGAGCCCGACGCGCTGCAGGAGGTCGGCCTTCTCGACTGTCGGATATGCCCCCTCACCGGCCGGGCCGGGCTGCTCCTCGACATGCGTAGCGCCCTCCAGTACCGCACGGGCAACGCAGCCCTGCTCGTGGTCCGGGGACTCGCGTCGTTCCAGTGGAACGAAGAACCACTGGAACGCGACCTGCTGCCCTTCGCGATCATGTCGAGCACACCATCGGCGTCACGAAAAGGATGGCGGATGAATCTTGGCCTCATCCCGGACGGTGAGCTTTCCGTCACTGGCCAAGGAGCGGACTTCCATCTCCTCGAAGCCCATGGTGTCCCTGACGCACCGCCGGACTATACGGAGCGCAGGCTGAACGAGGTCCGAGACGGCCTGCCGTGGTGGGATTCCGACTGCACGGTGCTGCAATGTGCCACCACAAGCGGCAAGTGACCTACTGGGCTCGGGCCCGTGATGCCGTGTCATGCAGCTCTGGCGGCCGACCCGAGCGCCGGCCGACAGGCGGGCGGGAACCCTTCACTTCCCCTCGCACCGGAGTCTTCCAGCGGCCCGGTCCAGGGCGCACTCGAACCACACGACCTTGCCCGGCGCCCGCTCCCCCACGCCCCACTTGTCCGCCAGTTCCGCCACCAGCAGCAGCCCGCGCCCGCCCTCGCTCTCCTGCGAGACCCCGGGCGTCAGAGGTACGGCCGGTACGCCGTCCCCGCTGTCGTGCACCTCGACGCGCACTCCGTCCGCGTAGGGCAGCAGCCGCAGCAGGAAGCCGCGGCCGGGCGGTACGCCGTGCAGCAGGGCGTTGGTCGCCAGTTCGCTGACGCACAGCAGCACGTCGTCCGCGCGCTCGCGCACGCCCCAGTCGGCCAGGGCCTCGCGCGTGAACGCCCGCGCGGCGGGAACGGAGCGGCGTTCCCGGCGGTAGAAGCGCTCGCGTGAGGACGGGGGTGGAGTTTCCTTGTTCACGTGACGAGGGTCACGCTCCGTGGCCATGATGGGACAGTGCGCGCCCCCGTACAGCCGATCCGTACGAGCGCGCAGCGGTGAACGTACGCGCGCGGAGGGGGAGTTCGACTTCATGGGCACGACGGCACGGAGGAACGCCTCCGCGATGAAGATGGTGGGGGCGCTGCTCGCCCTCTACCGCCAGGCCGCCGGGCACACCCAGAGGTCGCTGGGCGAACGGTTCGTCATCGGTGAGCAGCAGATCGCCTCGATCGAGCAGGGCAGACGCCCGCTGAAACCGGACCTCGCCGAGCAGCTCGACGAACTCCTCGACACCAAGGGGGCGTTGTCGATCGCGTTGAGCAAGATGCCGGAGGTGGACCTGGTCCCGCTGTGGGCGGAGGAGTTCCTGGACAGGGAGCGGGAGGCCATCGCCATCTCGTCGTACGAGAACCAGGTGCTGCCCGGCCTGCTCCAGACGGAGGCGTACGCTCGGGCGGTGTTCCGCAGCCGTGTGCCGTTCTACGGTGAGGAAAAAATCACCCAGTTGACGACGGCACGGATCGAACGTCAGGGAATCCTGCACCGAGAGGAAGCACCGATCACCTGTTTCGTGGTCTGGGAGCCGGTCGTGCGGGCGCCGATCGGTGGGCGGGAGGTCTGGGCCGAGCAGCTTCGACACTTGCGCGAGTGCTCGGAGTTGCCGGGGCTCATGTTTCAGGTTCTGCCCCAGGACCGGACGAGTCACGCCGGGCTCAATGGCCCCTTCGTCCTGCTGGAGACACCCGACCACCAGCGACTCGCCTACGCGGAGAATCAGCGTGGCAGCCAACTGATCACCGACCCGGATGAGGTGGCGATCCTCACACAGAAGTGTGCAATGCTGCGGTCGCAGGCCCTCACACCCGAGGACACGAGGGATCTTCTGGACCGCCTCCTGGGAGAGCAATGAGCAGCACCGCACTTCGGTGGATCAAGTCGAGCTACAGCGGCAGCGAAGGCGGCAACTGCATCGAAGTCGCCTACGAGTGGCGCAAGTCCAGTTATAGCGGCGACGAAGGCGGCAACTGCGTAGAAGTCGCCCTCGAACCCGCCGCCGTCCACATCCGCGACTCCAAGACCATCGGCGACCCCGCCACCCCCCGCATCACCGTCGCGCCGGACGCCTGGAGCGCGTTCCTCGCCTGGTGACGTCCGCCTTCCACAGGTCGTACTCGGCGTCGCGCGGGCCGTACGCCGTGTAAGGGGCGCCGTCACCGAAGACGCGTACGGGGTGGGTGGCGTCCCATGCCGCCCACCCCGGGTCGCCGGACTCGGCGAACCGGACCCACGCCCCGTGCATCGCGTCGGCCAGTTCCCGCGGGGCGCCCTCGCCCGCGAGTCTGCGCGCGTCCGGGGAGTCCCCGGAGTCGAAGACGAAGCCGAGCTCCAGGGCGTGGCAGGCGCCGAGGCCGGGCAGGTTGGACGGCCAGGCGAACTCGTAGACGTGGGAGGAGCCCGGCCGGGCGTCGGCCAGACGGTGCAGCGGGATGCGGAGCAGGTGGTCGGTGACGAGCTGGCCGACCGTCTCGGCGGTGCCGGCGTCGGGGCGCAGGGCGCGGTAGCCGCGTACCACCTCGTTGCCGCAGTGGCAGCGGGCCCGCGCGCCCGCGAGGGCGACGGAGCCGAGGCGGTCGACGCGTTCGAGAAGGCCGCCGGGGACCAGCCAGAGCCGGTACTCGTCGCGGGTCCAGCCCATCATCAGGTCGACGTCACGTGCCGCCTCGCCGTCGACGAGCGCCTCCAGGGGGTCCTCCGGCAGCACGTCGCCGTCGACGACGATGCCGAAGGCGGGGCCGCCGAGCACGGGGCTGCTGAGCCTGCCGACCTCGGCCTGGGCGCGCAGCAGCTGTGCGCGGTCGGCGGCGGCGAAGGCCTCCGCGGTCGCGGGGATCTTCAGCCGGGCGGCCATGCGGCGCACCATCCGCCGCACCTTGTCCCGGTCGGGGGCCTCCGGCGCCCCGCTCTGCAGTACCGCCCGCCGGAACAGCCCCCGGGCCCGGGGTGCGGCCAGGAGCGCGCCGACGCTGATCGCGCCGGCCGACTGACCGGCGACGGTCACCCGGCCGGGGTCGCCGCCGAAGGCCTCGATCGAGTCCCGCACCCACTCCAGCGCGGCGATCTGGTCGCGCAGTCCGGCGTTGGCGGGGGCGTCCGGGAACAGCCCGTAGCCCTCGACGCCCAGCCGGTAGTTGACCGACACGCAGACCACGCCGTCGCGGGCGAAGGTGCGGCCGTCGTAGACGGGCACGGCGGAGGAGCCCCTGGTCAGGGCGCCGCCGTGCAGCCACACCAGCACCGGCAGGCGGGCGCCGGGGCCCGGCTGCGGCGTCCAGACGTTGAGGTTGAGGCAGTCGTCGCCGGGGATCGTCGGGTCGGACAGATAGCGGGCGAAGGCCTCGGAGTACGGCGGTTTCGGCGCGGTCGGCCCGAAGGCGCCGGCGTCGCGCACGCCGTCCCAGGGCTCGGGCGGCACGGGGGGCCGGAACCTGCGGGGCCCGAAGGGGGGCGCCGCGTACGGGATGCCACGGAACACGGCGATCCCGTCCTCGTGTCTGCCGCGTACCGCCCCGTGAGGCGTGCCGACCACAGGGTCCGTCCGGCTTGCCGTCATGCGCTCACCAGCCCTTCGCCGCGCCACCGCACCGTCGTACCGCCGCACCGCGCACCGCTCGTGTTCCAGCGGCGTACCGCCCGGATGTATTCCGGGCCCGGTCCCATGATCCCGCCGTCCGGGGGCCGCCGCCCGCCGGCTCCGGAGGAGGCGCGGCGGGCGACGTGCCGCCGTCAGGACGTCACCGGGCGGTGTTGAGCCGGGCGGCGCGGCGGGTCAGGTAGTCACGCTCGGCGAGGTTGGGGGCCTTGTGGGCCGCCTCCGCGTACAGCCGGGCCGCCGTCGCCGGGTCGCCGTCGCGCTCGTGGAGGTACGCGGCCACCGCGGTGTGGCGGGGCAGGGAGGCGTCCACCTCCGCGAGCGCCGCGAGGCCCGCGCGCGGGCCGTCCGCCTCGCCGACGGCCACGGCGCGGTTGAGCCGGACCACGGGACTGTCGGTCAGGCGGGCGAGTTCGTCGTACCACTCGACGATCTGCACCCAGTCCGTCTCCTCGGCGGTGGGGGCGTCGGCGTGCAGGGCCGCGATGGCGGCCTGGGCCTGGAACTCGCCGAGGCGGTCGCGGGCGAGGGCCGCCTGCAGGATCCCGACGCCCTCGGCGATCGACGCGGTGTCCCACCGGGTGCGGTCCTGCTCGGCGAGCGGCACCAGGCTGCCGTCGGGCGCGGTCCGGGTGGCGCGGCGGGCGTGGTGGAGCAGCATGAGGGCGAGCAGCCCCGCCACCTCCGGGTGGTCGATCGAGGCGGCGAGCTGCCGGGTGAGGCGGATGGCCTCGGCGGCGAGGTCGACGTCACCGGAGTACCCCTCGTTGAAGACCAGGTAGAGGACGCGCAGCACGGTGGCGACGTCGCCGGGCCGGTCGAAGCGCACGCCGGACACGGTGCGCTTGGCCCGGCTGATCCGCTGGGCCATGGTCGCCTCGGGCACCAGGTAGGCCTCGGCGATCTGGCGGGTGGTGAGCCCGCCGACGGCGCGCAGGGTGAGCGCGACCGCGGACGCCGGGGTCAGCGACGGGTGGGCGCACAGGAAGTAGAGCTGGAGCGTGTCGTCCACCGCGGGCGCGGGCCCGGGCGCAGGCTCCTCGTCGAGAAGGTCCTCGCGCCGGCGGCGGGCGGCGTCCGAGCGGGCCTGGTCGAGGAACCGGCGCCAGGCGACGGTGACCAGCCAGCCCTTCGCGTCCCGCGGAGGGTCGGCCGGCCAGACGCGGATCGCCTCGAGCAGCGCGTCCTGCACGGCGTCCTCGGCCGCCGCGAAGTCGGCTCCGCGGCGGACGAGGACGGCGAGGACGCTCGGCGTGAGGCTCCGGAGCAGGGCCTCGTTCACCCGTGAGGGCATTCCGGGACGGTGGGCGGCGCCGCCAGGAAGGGGCGCAGTTCGAGCCACTCGTGGATCGGCTTCCCGCCGGCCCCGGGCGCTGCCGACAGTTCCCCGGCCAGCTCGACGGCGCGCTCGTAGCTGTCGACGTCGATCACCATCCACCCCGCGATGAGGTCCTTGGTCTCGGCGAACGGGCCGTCGGTGACCGGCGGGCGCCCCTCGCCGTCGTAGCGGACCCACGCTCCCTCGGGGGCGAGCGCCTGCCCGTCGACGAACTCGCCGGTCTTCTCGAGCCGGGCCGCGAAGTCGTTCATGTACTGGATGTGGGCCGAGATCTCCTCCGGCGTCCACCGGTCCATCGGGACGTCGTTGACCGCTGCCGGGGCGCCTCGGTAGTGCTTGAGCATCAGGTACTTGGCCATGGTGACTCTCCTCGGTGCTGTGCGGCCCATTGTGGTCGCGTTCACCCCGGGGACGGAGCCGGACGCGGGTTCTCGACATCGCCGCCGGATTTTTTCCGGCTCGGTGTTCAGCCGCCCATGTCCACGCTGTTGTCGGGTGCCCCGTCGCCCTCCGGGGGGAGGTCGCCGCGTTCCACGGGCGCGGTGGCGGCGGGCCGGGGCGAGGGCAGGGTGGCCGCGGCCTCGGCGGTGTCGGGTCGGTGGATGGATCCGGCGGCCTCGCGCAGGACCTCGCGCGGTACGGCGGCCGTCTCGGCGGACAGCCGGACCACGTGCCCGTTCTTCGGCAGGGCGTACTCGTGCTGTCCGCCGCCGGTGCGGTACCAGGCCTCGGTGTCGCGCTCGCACACGGCCCGCCCGCCGGTGCTGTCTCCGGCCGGCAGGCTGCGGCAGGAGTCCTCGGTCATCGAGCCCCGCTCGACGGAGAGGCGGACCAGGGCCCCCGAGCCGGTCAGGTAGGTGGCGGAGAAGCCGTCGTCGCCGAGCACGCCGACGGACTGCTGGGCCAGGGTGAGACCGGGGGTCCTGGTGACGTAGACCAGTTCGGGGGCGATACCGAGCGCCTGCGCCCGGTTCTCGAGCTCCTCGGACGGGGCGGAGGCGGTCTCGGCGGAAGCCGCGACGGCGGCCGGGCCGTCGGCCGCCCTCTGCGTGCCGCAGGCGGTGAGCAGCAGCGGGGGCAGCAGCAACAGCGGCAGGACGCGCGCGCGACGGTTCATGCGCCCATCCTGCCGCACAGGTGTTCCACAGCGGCTCCGCGTCCGGTCACCCCGGCGTCCGGTCAAGGACGGTGCGCCGCCGCGTCCTTGGACAGCTTGACGGCCGACCGCAGGCTGAGGCCGGGGGCCGCCTCGCGCAGGACCTTGACGGCCCGCACGGAGTCGGCCGGGCCCTCGTACCCGGCGGCGGCGAGACGCTGGTGGACCCAGCGGGCGCGCAGGGCGGCGTCGGGGACGGCGGCCGCGCGCTCCACCAGGGCGGCCGCTTGCTCCAGCCCGGGCCGCTGTTCCGGGGACGCCTCGGCGAGCGCCTCGCGCAGGCCGGCGGCGATGTCGTCCGATTCCCGCAGGAGCAGCACGTCGAATTCGTGTTTTCCGCGTCCGAGCATGGCCCCAGGGTCGGTGCCGCATGCCGTACGGATCAAGGGACTTGAGGGCTTTCTGAGCTGTTCCGCCCGGCGGCCCGCGGTGTCCGATTCCTTCAAGACGCGCCCTCGCCGTCCTGCCTACGGTGGCGTCATGACCGCACGATTCGACGCCATCGGCCTGGTCGTCTCCGACATGGCCGCCTCCGTGACCTTCTACCGCCGGCTCGGTTTCGCCTTCCCCGAGGGCGCCGAGAAGCAGCCGCACGCCGAGGCCGGGCTGCCGGGCGGGATCCGGCTGCTGCTCGACACCGAGGAGACCGTCCGCTCCTTCCACCCCGGGTGGCGGCCGCCGGCCGGCGGCGGGCGGGCCTCGCTCGCGCTGCGGTGCGAGACACCGGAGGAGGTGGACGCGCTGTACGAGGAGCTGACCGGCGCCGGGCACCACGGTGAGCTGCGGCCCTGGGACGCCTTCTGGGGGCAGCGGTACGCCGTCGTGAACGACCCGGACGGCAACGGCGTCGACCTGTTCGCCCCGCTAGCGCCCCAGTAGCGCGGTCGGGGACGTCCCGGTCAGCCCCCGTACGTCCCGGGCCAGGTGCGCCTGGTCCGCGTACCCGGCGCGGGCGGCCGTCTCCGCGAGGGGCGTGCCGGCCCGGGCGAGGGCGAGGGCGCGTTGCAACCGCAGGACGCGGGCCAGTGTCTTGGGGCCGTAACCGAAGGCGGCCAGCGAGCGGCGGTGCAGCCGGCGCGCCCCGATGCCGAGTGTGTCGGCGGTGGCGGCGACCGGGCGGCCCGCGTCGAGGGCGGCCACGATTCCCAGGAGCAGCGGGTCGGGGGGTTCGGTGCCGGCCGCGAGGGACAGGGCCGCCTCCTCCAGGCCGCGCACCGGGTCACCGGCCGCGTTCACCCGCGCGGTCAGGCGCCGCGCCTCGGCGGCCGGCCACAGGTCGGCCAGGTCGACGCGCCGGTCGCGCAGTGCGTGCGCGGGGACGCCGAGGAGGGCGGGCGCGGTGCCGGGGTAGAAGCGGACGCCCGCCCAGCGGCCCGGGGAGCCGTCGGTGACGTACGCGCGGGTGTCGGGGCCCGCGACCAGCAGCCGTCCCTCGTGCCACAGCAGGTCCATGCAGCCGTCGGGCAGGACACGTCCCGGGCCGTCCCCGGCCGGCGTGCTCGTCCACACCACCGCGCCGGGCAGCCGGGAAGTACGTTCCGCGTACACGCCGGCCACGCTACGCCGCCACGGTCCGGAACTCCTGCGGGCTGACGCCGTACACCCGCTTGAAGGCGGTGGACAGGGCGAACGCGGTGCCGTAGCCGACCTGGCGCGCTATGGCGCCGAGGGTGTCGTCGGTGTCGCGCAGCCGGTCGGCGGCGAGGGCGAGGCGCCAGCCGGTGAGGTACGCCATCGGGGGTTCGCCCACCAGCTCGGTGAAGCGCCGGGCGAGCGCGGCGCGGGAGACGCCGGCCTTGGCGGCGAGGGACGCGACCGTCCAGGGGTGGGCCGGGGCGTCCTGGAGCAGCCTGAGCGCCCGGCCCACGACCGGGTCGCCCAGCGCCCGGTACCAGGCGGGCGCCTCGGCCCGCGGCCCGGCGAACCAGGCCCGCAGCGCGGCGATGACCAGCAGGTCGAGGAGGCGGTCGAGGACGACCTCCTGGCCGGGTTCGTCCCGCGTGACCTCGTCCATGAGGACGGGTGTCAGCGGGCAGTCCCACTCCTCGGAGGTGAGGGACAGCAGCGGCGGCAGGGCGTCCAGCAGCCGGCCGCCGATCTCGCCGCGCACCAGGTAGGTGCCGATCAGTACCACCACGTCGCCTTCGGGCCGGTTGCCCCAGGTGCGCACGCCGAGGTCCATCGAGCCGTTGAGGGGGCGCCCGTCGGGGTAGCTGCACTCGCCGCCCGGCAGGATCAGCGCCTGTGGCGGGGTGGCCGGGTCGTCGGCGCAGGTGTAGGCGTCAGGGCCGCGCGCGATCGCGAGGTCCCCGGCCCGCAGCCGCACCCGCTCCCCCGTGTCCGGCACGATCCAGCCGTCACCGCGGACCATGAGCATCACCGTCAGCGGCGCCCGGTCCTCGACGCGCACGGCCCACGGCGGGTCGAAACAGGCGCGGATCATGAACGCGCCACGGGCACGGGGGCCTTCCAGCAGACCGGCGAGTGCGTCCATGACCGGACAGCGTAGACGTACGCGTATGGGAGCGAGCCGTTCGGCGATGGGCTGGTGCGACGGCCGGCGGTTGGCTGGGGGCATGACGGAGATGAGCAGGCACGGGGACATGACGGTCGTGGTGACGGGGGCGTCCGGCCGCAGCGGGCGGCGCGTGGCCGAGTCGGCGCGGGCGGCCGGACTCACGGTGCGGGCGGCGTCCCGGGCGACCGGCTTCGACTGGCGGGACCGGTCCACCTGGGCGGACGTCCTGCGCGGCGCCGACGCGGCCTACCTGGTCCACCCGGCGGACGTCGGCGCTCCCGACGCCCCCGACGTGGTCGGGGCGCTCGCCCGGGAGGCGGCCGGGCTCGGCGTACGGCGGCTGGTGCTGCTGTCGTCGCGGGGCGAGGAGCAGGCGCGGCCCACCGAGGAGGCGCTGGCCGGGGCGGGCGCGGACTGGACGGTCGTACGGGCCGCCTGGTTCGCGCAGAACTTCAGCGAGGGCCCGCTGGTGGAGGGGCTGCGCGCGAGCGGGGAGCTGGTGTTCCCGGCCGGTGAGGTCGCGGAGCCGTTCGTGGATCTGCGGGACGTCGCGGACGTGGTGGTGGCGGCGCTGACCTCGGGCGAGCGGTACGCCGGGCAGGTGCTGGAGGTCTCGGGGCCCCGGCTGCTGACCTTCGGGGAGGCGGTCGGCGAGATCGCGAAGGAGACGGGCCGGGCGCTGACGTACCGGGCCGTCCCGTCGCACGAGTACGGCGAGATCCTGGCCGCGTTCGGGATTCCGGAGGAGGAGGCCGCCTTCCTCCTGGAGCTGTTCGGCTCGCTGCTCGACGGGCGCAACGCCCACCTGTCCGACGGGGTCCGGCAGGTGCTGCACCGGGCGCCGAGGGACTTCGGGGAGTTCGTCCGGGACGCCGCGGTGGCGGGGACGTGGCGGCCCTGACGGGCCGCGGGGTCAGGAGGCCTCCGGCTTGTCCCCGTGATCGTGGTGGGGATGCTTGGCGTGGGCGCGCAGGCGGGCCGTGACGTCCTCCGGGGGCAGGAACCGGGACCAGCGTTCCGGGAACTCGGAGGGCATGTCGGGGTCCGCCTCACCGCTCGCGGCGGCCCGGGCCACGTACTCGGCGACCTGCGCCTGCCGCAGCCGTTCGTTGGCCTCGCGGGCCGCGGCGGTGGCGGCGGCCGGCCAGACCCGGTCGATGGCCGCGTTGACCGCGGCCCCGACGAGCACGGCGAACGCGGACACACCGATCCACAGCAGCACGGCCACCGGCGCCGCGAGCGAGCCGTAGATGGTCGGGCCCTCGACGGTGCTGGTGAGGTAGATCCGCAGCAGGAAGCTGCACAGCACCCACATGGCGAGGGCGACCAGCGCGCCGGGCACGTCCTCGATCCACGGGGAGCGCACGGGCACCGACACGTGGTACAGCGTGGTCAGGAAGGCCACGGACAGGACGATCACGACCGGCCAGTACAGGACCTGCACGACGGTCGTCGACCACGGCACGACCCGCACCACGGCGTCCGGACCGGCCACCATCAGCGGCAGCGCCACCGACCCGATCAGCAGGGCCACGATGAACAGCAGGAAGGCCATCAGACGGGTCTTGACGATGCCCCGGACGCCGTCGAGGCCGTACATCACGGTGATGGTGTCGATGAAGACGTTGACCGCGCGGGAGCCGGACCACAGGGCGAACAGGAAGCCGATGGAGATGACGTCGGGCCGTCCGCCCTTCGTCACGTCGTTCAGGATCGGCTCGGTGATCTGCTTGACGCCCCGCTCGGAGAGCACCGTGCGGGAGGCGTCCAGGATGTTGGTGCGCAGGCTCGCGGTGGTGTCGGCGCCGATCCACAGGTCGACGTAGCCGAGCAGGCCGAGGACGCTCAGCAGCAGGGGCGGCACCGACAGCAGGGTGAAGAACGCGGCCTCGGCGGCGAGGCCGAGGATGCGGTACTCCATGCACGAGTTGACGGTGTCCTTGAGCAGCAGCCAGGCGGTCCTGCGTTTGGAGACGTTCCGGTAGAGGACCCGGGCACGGTGGAGCCGGCCCGCGGGCCGTTCGGGAGATTCACTTGCTGGCTGCACGCCCTAAAGGTATCCGTCGCGGAGGCCCGCACTCACCCGCGGACGACCGTGGAGGCGCCCGGGGCCCTTCCCGGTCCCCGGGCGCGGTAGGTTCGCCGTCATGGCAGGGAGCACCCACACCGTGACGAACCAGGCCCCGCCGCTGGCCGGTTACGACGTCTTCACCGCCGACCGGGCCCTCGTGGCGGCGGTCGAACGGCACCTGGCACCGGAGCTGCGCGAGGAGGCGCTGGACGAGCTGTCCGGCCTCGGGCGCAGCTGCGGCTCCGCCCAGGTGCTGGAGTGGGGCGCGCAGGCCAACGACAATCCGCCGGTCCTGCGCACGCACGACCGCTACGGCCACCGCGTCGACGAGGTCGACTTCCACCCGGCCTGGCACCGGCTGCTGGGCAAGGGCGTCTCCGCGGGCCTCACCGCGGCCTGGACCCGGCCGGGCGGGCACGTGCGGCGCGCCGCCGGGTTCCTCGTGTGGACGCAGGCCGAGGCGGGCAACGGCTGTCCGCTGTCGATGACCCACGCGGCGGTGCCCGCCCTGCGCGCCGACCCGGACCTCGCCGCCGAGTGGGAGCCTCGGCTGACCTCGCGGGTGTACGACCGCGGGCTGCGGCCGGCGCACCTCAAGGCGGGCGTGCTGTTCGGGATGGGCATGACGGAGAAGCAGGGCGGCAGCGACGTCCGGGCGGGCACGACCTCCGCGCGGCCGCTGGCCGAGGACGGGACGTACGAGCTGACCGGGCACAAGTGGTTCTGCTCGGCGCCCATGTCGGACGGCTTCCTGGTACTGGCACAGGCCCCGGGCGGACCGACCTGCTTCCTGGTGCCGCGCGTGCTCGCGGACGGCACCCGCAACGTGTTCCTGCTCCAGCGGCTGAAGGACAAGCTGGGCAACCGGTCCAACGCCTCCGCCGAGGTCGAGTTCGCCGGGACCTGGGCGCGCCGGGTCGGCGAGGAGGGGCGCGGGGTGCGCACCGTCATCGGCATGGTGGCGGCGACCCGGCTGGACTGCGTGCTGGGCTCGGCGGGGCTGATGCGGCAGGCCGTCGCGCAGGCCGTGCACCACTGCGCGCACCGGGAGGCGTTCGGCGGGAAGCTGATCGACAAGCCGCTGATGCGCAACGTCCTGGCCGACCTCGCGATCGAGTCGGAGGCGGCCACCACGCTCGCGCTGCGGCTGGCGGCGGCGTACGACGACGGGGGCGAGCGGGAGCGGGAGCGGGCGCTGCTCCGGCTGGCGGTGCCGGCGGCGAAGTACTGGGTGACCAAGCGTTGCGCGCCGGTGGCGGTGGAGGCCGCCGAGTGCCTGGGCGGCAACGGGTACGTCGAGGAGTCCGGGCTGCCCCGGCTGGTGCGCGAGTCGCCGCTGAACTCGATCTGGGAGGGCGCCGGCAACGTGCAGGCGCTGGACGTGCTGCGGGCGCTCGGGCGGGAGCCGCTGGCCCTGGACGCGTATCTGACGGAGGTGGGTCTCGCCCGTGGCGCCGATCACCGTCTGGACGCGGCGATCAGGGGGCTGCTGACGGAACTCGCCGATCTGGAGGCCGCGGAGGGGCGGGCGCGGCGGCTGGTGGAGCGGCTGGCGCTGGTGCTCCAGGGTTCGCTGCTGGTGCGGTACGCGCCGCCGGAGGTCGCCGACGCGTTCTGCGCCTCGCGGCTGGGCGGCGACGGGGGCGCGGCCTTCGGCACGCTGCCGCCGAGCCTGGCTCTGGCGTCGGTCGTGGAGCGGGCCCGTCCGGTGGCCTGATCCGGCCCCGGCGGTCCTGCCGCCTCGCGGCGACACGGCCGCGCGGCGCGGGGGTGATGCTGCGCCGACACGGCACCACCCCCGCCACACAGGCCCGTTCGGGCCGCGTACGCCGCTCGGGGCGGCGTGGTTCAAGTTTCGGACACCCGCGCGACCGTCCACCAGGGTTGCAGGGGGTTGCACCTTGTCGCCCCCTGTGTACCGACCGTTTCCGACCGTCACGGGAAGATGGCCGGTGCCGAGACGAACATCCGGGACGATCACGGGCCCGCCGCCGGCCGGGCGCGCGTCCCGGCCCCTGTTTCCGGGAGGACGAGGACCAGTGGCGCTCTCGCCGATGGATGTGACGCGGTTCGCCGCCGTCGACACCGCGCGCGCGGCGCGGATGCTCAGCGAGGTCCGCTCCGCCAGGCTCTCGGGCGGGCGCGCTCCGGCGGCACCGCGTCCGGTGATCGAGCAGTCCTGGGAGCGGATGCTGCGCGGCGGCGTCGACCCGGACCGCGACGTCCGCTCCGGGCTGCTGTCCCCGGAGGAGGTGCGGCGCCGGCGGGAGACCTCGCCGTTGCGGCACGTGCTGCCGGTGCTGCGGGAGGGGCTGCTGTCGGTCGCGGACGTCGCCCGCCACATCATGGTGGTCGCCGACGACGAGGGCCGTGTGCTGTGGCGGGAGGGCAGCGCGCCGGTGCTGCGGAAGGCCGACGGGCTCGGCTTCGAGATCGGCGCGGACTGGCGGGAGGACGTGGTCGGCACCAACGGCGTCGGCACACCGGCGGTGACCCGGCGGCCGGTGCAGGTCTTCGCCTCCGAGCACTTCGTGCGCTCCCAGGCGACCTGGACCTGCGCGGGGGCGCCCATCAGCGACCCGCGCAGCGGCCGACTGCTCGGTGTGGTCGACGTGAGCGGGCCGCTGGAGACGATGCATCCGGCCACGCTCGCCTGGGTCGACTCGGTGGCCCAGCTCGCCGAGGCCCGGCTGCGCGAGCTGCACGCGCGGTCGCTGGAGCGGTTGCGTGCGGTGGCGGCGCCGGTGCTGGCCCGGCTCGGCGGGCGCGCGCTGGTCGTGGACCGGGACGGCTGGACGGCCGCGGTGACGGGGATGCCGTACGTGGAGCGGGTGGTGCTGCCCGGGTCACCGGTGACGGGTCCGAGGTGGCTCCCGGCGCTCGGGGCGTGCGCGGTGGAGCCGCTGGCCGGGGGCTGGCTGGTGCGGGTCGCCGCGGAGCCGGCGTCCCACGGCGCCCCCCGGATCGTGCTCGACCTCGGGCAGCCGCGCCGCTGGTCGGTCCGGGTGCGGGACGGCGCGGGGTCGTGGGAGCGGGAACTGAGCCCGCGGCACGCGGAGTTGCTCTACCTGCTGGCCGTCCGGCGCGCCGGCCGCAGCGCCGCTGGGCTGGCGGAGGACGTGTTCGGCGATCCGTCGCGCACGGTGACGGTGCGGGCCGAGATGTCCCGGGTCCGGCGGTACCTCGGGGCCTATCTGCGGCACCGGCCGTATCGTTTCCGCGACGACGCCGGGGTCGAGGTGGTCCTCCCGGACGACCCCCGTGACCTGCTGCCCCGCTCGACCGCACCGGCGGTGACGGAGCACCGGGCACAGGCCCCGTCCCGGACACCGGCCCAAGCCCCGTCCCGGACACCGGCACAGGCCCCGTCCCGGACACCGGCCCAAGCCCCGTCCCGGACACCGGCACAGGCCCCTGAGCGGCGGCAGGCCCCGCGGCCTCCCGGTCCTCCCCCCGACGGCCCCCGAAAGGTGGTTCGTTTCCGCATATTTGCAGCGTCCGGCTCCGCGGCCCCGCCACCTGCCGTAGCATCCTCCACGGACCGCCCCCTCTGCTCCTCGGTCGACGTACGGAACGACGGGCGCAGGTGGATCGGGGCCCGTGGAGGTTCTATGAAGCAGCGCGGCAGACACCGTCGGCGCAGTCGGAGCAGGGCGTTGCGCGCGGCACTGACCGGGGCGGCTCTCGCGCTGACCGGCGCCGCCACGATGATCAGCGCCTCGCAGGCCACGGTCGCCGGCGACCCCGGCGCCCTCAAGCCCCTCGCCGCGACCGACGCCCTGCGGCTGACGGAACACCGGGTGCCCGAGCCCTGGCTCGACCGGCTCTCCGCCGCGATGGGCGGGCCGGTGGGCGCCGACACCGTCCTCGGCTCCGCCGACCACACCCTGCGCGACGCCGCCGACTGCACGGCCGGGGAACGCGAGGCGCTGCCGGTCTCCCCCGCGGCCACGCGCGCCTACTGCTGGGACGCCGAGGACACCCGGGGCTGGCGGCCCGGGGCGGTCACCACCTCGGGGGACGCCGGCGAGGACGGCCGCTGGGGCTCCCACCGGGTCGTCCTGTCCGCCTGGAGCCGCGACGCCGGCACGCCCGGGGGCGGGCTCGCCCGGGTCTCGTTCGTCGACGCCGACGATCCCGGCCGCCTCGCCTACGCCTCGGCGCTCCTCGCCGTCCCGGTGGACGGCGGACGCGACTACCGGGCGCTCGCCTCCCCCGTCTCCGGCATGGTCTGGTACCGGGACAAGCTGCTGGTCACCACCGGCGCCGGGGACCGCGACGCGCTGTACGTGTACGACCTGGACCGCGTCCAGCGCGCCACCGCCGACGCCGACGCGGTCGGCCGGGTGCCGGGCGGCTGGGCGGCGTACGGCCACCGGTACGTGCTGCCCGCCGTCGCCTCCTACCGGCTCGCCGACACGCCGGACGCCGCGCGCCCCGCCGCGCTCTCCCTGGACCGCGGCACGGTCCCCGCCGGCCTGGTGGCGAGCGAGTACGTGCCCGCCGACGCCGACCGGCCCACCCGCCTGTGGCGCTACGCGCTCGGCACGGACCCGGCCCGGACCGGACTGCCGGCCGCCGACTCCGCCGGGCACGTGGACGCGCGGGAGGCGTACGAGAGCGACGCGGCCGAGGTCGTGGGCGTGCTGGCGCACCGCCCGGCCGGCGCCGGACACACCGACTGGTACCTGGACCGGCCGGCCGGCGACCGGGGCGGGCACGGGACGCTGTGGCGGCAGGACGCGGAGGGCGCGCGGACCGCGGAGTGCGGTGCCGACGGGTCGCGCCAGTGCTGGAGCGGGCCGCCGGGCTCCCTGTCGTACCAGGCGGGGACGGGTGAGGTCTGGTCCCAGTCGGGCCGTGTGCTCTTCGCGCTGCCGCTGACCTCGATGGACGAGGCGCTCGGCTGACGGCCGCGGCGGCGGCTCCGGGGCCGGGGTCGAGGCCGGGTGGACGCGGAACCGGGATCGACAGATCTCGCGGCCGGATGATTCCCTGACCGCCATGACCAACATCGCCGTGACCACCTGGTCCCTGGAGCAGACCGCGCCGACCGATCTGCTGCCGGTCGCCGCCCCGGAGGGGGACGTGCGGATCGTCCGCGCCGAGGTGCCCTCGCCCGAGTTCAGCCGCTTCCTGTACGCCTCCGTCGGCGGTGACATCCGCTGGACGGACCGGCTGGGCTGGACCTACGCGCGGTGGCAGGAGCACCTCGGGCGGCCCGGCGTGGAGACCTGGGTGGCCTACGAGCGGGGCACGCCCGCCGGGTACGTGGAGCTGACGCCCGGGGACGACGGCGTCGTGGAGATCGAGTACTTCGGCCTGATCCCGGCCTTCCGCGGCCGGGGCATCGGCGGTCACCTGCTGTCGTACGGGACCGCCCGCGCCTGGGACCTCGCGGACCGCTGGCCGGGGCTGGCCACGACCAAGCGGGTGTGGCTGCACACGTGCAGCAAGGACGGCGAGTTCGCGATGGACAACTACCAGCGCCGTGGCTTCCGCCTCTTCGACACCAAGGTCGAGGAAGAACCGGAAGTGGAGACTCCTGGGCCCTGGCCCGGGGCCTTCCCGTCCTGACCTGCTCCGGAGCGTCCGTTTTCGGACCGTGTGACCCACGACACCCCTGTCTCGCTCTACGGGACAGGGGCGTCCGCATTTTGGATAAAGCTGGACTGCATTCAGATCGCCGTGCCACGCTTCCGCCATGTCCGGAACTGGAATTGCCTTGGTGAGTCGGCGGCACGTCGACCTCGGCCGCATGTCCAGCGCCATCTGTCCGGCGCGCTGAGAGACCCCTCCAGCACCACCGGATTCCTGCGTTCCCCTCCCTCCGCGCAATGACGCGCACGTATGCCCGTGCGCCCGTTCGCGCAGGTCAGAGCCGCCCTCCCGTCACCCGACCGCCACCTCTCACCGACGGCGCTCCGCGCCGGCCCAATCCATCGCTGTCCCGAAGGACGTGTCCACCATGGCCGCCACCCCGCCGAAGCCCGATGCCACGACTCCCCGCCGCAAGGTGAGCCGTCACCGCGGCGAGGGCCAGTGGGCCATGGGTCATTTCACCCCGCTCAACGGCAACGAGCAGACCAAGAAGGACGACGACGGTCTCAACGTACGGACACGTATTGAGACGATCTACTCCAAGCGGGGATTCGACTCCATCGACCCCGGTGACCTGCGCGGACGGATGCGCTGGTGGGGTCTGTACACCCAGCGCAGGCAGGGCATCGACGGCGGCAAGACCGCGATCCTCGAGCCCGAGGAGCTGGACGACAGCTACTTCATGCTGCGCGTGCGCATCGACGGCGGCGCGCTGACCACCACCCAGCTGCGCGTCATCGGCGAGATCTCCCAGGAGTTCGCGCGCGGCACGGCCGACATCACCGATCGGCAGAACGTCCAGTACCACTGGATCCGGATCGAGGACGTGCCCGAGATCTGGAACCGCCTGGAGGCCGTCGGCCTGTCCACCGTCACCGCCTGCGGCGACACGCCCCGCGTGATGATCGGCTCCCCGGTCGCGGGCATCGCCGAGGACGAGATCATCGACGGCACGCCGGCGCTGGAGGAGATGAAGCGCCGGGTCCTGAACAACCCGGCGTACTCGAACCTGCCGCGCAAGTTCAAGACCGCGATCTCCGGCTCGCCGGTGCAGGACGTCGTGCACGAGATCAACGACGTGGCGTTCGTCGGCGTGCGCCACCCCGAGCACGGTCCGGGCTTCGACCTGTGGGTCGGTGGCGGCCTGTCCACCAACCCCAAGCTCGGTGTGCGCCTGGGCGCCTGGGTGCCGATCGAGGACGTGCCCGACGTCTACGAGGGCGTCATCTCGATCTTCCGCGACTACGGCTACCGGCGCCTGCGCAACCGCGCCCGCCTGAAGTTCCTGGTCGCCGACTGGGGCGCGGAGAAGTTCCGCCAGGTCCTGGAGGACGAGTACCTGAAGCGCAGGCTGACCGACGGTCCGGCGCCCGACGAGCCGGCGAGCCGCTGGCGCGACCACATCGGCGTGCACCGGCAGAAGGACGGCCGCTACTACGTCGGTTTCGCCCCGCGCGTCGGCCGCGTCGACGGCACCACCCTCACGAAGATCGCCGACCTGGCGGAGGCGCACGGCTCGGGCCGCGTGCGCACCACGGTCGAGCAGAAGATGATCGTGCTCGATGTCGAGGAGGGACAGGTCGACTCCCTGGTGGAGTCCCTGGAGGCGCTGGACCTCAGTGCCCGGCCGTCCACGTTCCGGCGCGGCACCATGGCGTGCACCGGCATCGAGTTCTGCAAGCTCGCCATCGTCGAGACCAAGGCGCGCGGCGCCTCGCTCATCGACGAACTGGAGCGCCGCCTCCCGGACTTCGACGAGCCCCTCACCATCAACCTCAACGGCTGCCCGAACGCGTGCGCCCGTATCCAGACCGCGGACATCGGTCTCAAGGGCCAGCTGGTCCTGAACGACCGGGGCGAGCAGGTCGAGGGCTACCAGGTGCACCTGGGCGGGGCGCTCGGCCTGGAGGCCGGCTTCGGCCGCAAGGTGCGTGGCCTGAAGGTGACGGCGGCCGAGCTGCCGGACTACGTGGAGCGCGTCCTGAAGCGCTACCAGGCCGAGCGCGAGGACGGCGAGCGGTTCGCCACCTGGGCGGCGCGCGCCTCGGAGGAGGCGCTGTCGTGAGCGAGCGCGCCGCGCCCTTCTACTGCCCCTACTGCGGCGACGAGGACCTGCGACCGAGCGAAGAGGGCCACGGGGCCTGGGAATGCGCGGCGTGCAACCGCGCCTTCCAGTTGAGGTTCCTCGGGCTGATGGCCCGGGGGCTTCAGCCCGACTCCCCGGGAGGGAAAGCGATATGACGGCCATTCAGGAAGAGCGGACGACCGACGAGCTGAAGGCGCTGGCCGAGCGGGCGGGCCGCGAACTGGAGGACGCCCCGGCACTGGAGATTCTCCGGTGGGCCGCCGAGACCTTCGGCAAGCGCTTCTGCGTGACCTCCTCCATGGAGGACGCGGTCGTCGCCCACCTCGCCTCCCGCGCCCTGCCCGGCGTGGACGTGGTGTTCCTCGACACCGGCTACCACTTCCCGGAGACCATCGGCACCCGGGACGCCGTGGAGGCCGTGATGGACGTGAACGTCATCACGCTCACCCCCCGGCAGACGGTCGCCGAGCAGGACGCCGAGTACGGGCCGAGGCTGCACGACCGCGACCCCGACCTGTGCTGCGCGCTGCGCAAGGTCAAGCCGCTGGAGGAGGGCCTCAAGGGCTACCAGGCGTGGGCGACCGGCCTGCGCCGCGACGAGTCCGAGACCCGCGCGAACACCCCCGTGGTCGGCTGGGACGAGAAGCGCCGGAAGGTGAAGATCTCCCCCATCGCCCGGTGGACCCAGGACGACGTGGAGGCGTACGTCGCCGAGCACGGGGTCCTCACCAACCCGCTGCTGACGGACGGCTACGCCTCCGTGGGCTGCGCGCCCTGCACCCGCCGTGTGCTGGAGGGCGA
This sequence comes from Streptomyces sp. NPDC093586, assembly GCF_044764905.1. Taxonomy (NCBI): domain Bacteria; kingdom Bacillati; phylum Actinomycetota; class Actinomycetes; order Kitasatosporales; family Streptomycetaceae; genus Streptomyces; species Streptomyces sp. NPDC093586. The sequence goes on from NZ_JBIWJA010000022.1 coordinate 92,378, forward strand.
GGACGCGCGGGCCGGCCGCTGGGCGGGCCGTTCCAAGACCGAGTGCGGGCTGCACGGCTGACATGACGACGACCACCGAGATCCAGGAGAACCACGTGACGACCGGAGCCACCGTCTGGCTCACGGGTCTGCCGAGCGCCGGCAAGACCACCATCGCGCACGAGCTGGCCGGCCGGCTGCGCGGGGAGGGCCGGCGCGTCGAGGTGCTCGACGGCGACGAGATCCGCGAGTTCCTCTCGGCGGGCCTCGGTTTCAGCCGCGAGGACCGGCACACCAACGTGCAGCGCATCGGCTTCGTCGCCGAACTGCTCGCCCGCAACGGCGTCACGGCGCTGGTCCCGGTGATCGCGCCGTACGCGGACAGCCGGGAGGCGGTCCGCAAGCGCCACGAGACCCACGGGACGGCGTACGTGGAGGTGCACGTGGCCACCCCGGTGGAGGTGTGCTCCGTACGCGACGTGAAGGGCCTGTACGCCAAGCAGGCCGCGGGTGAGCTGACGGGGCTCACCGGGGTCGACGACCCGTACGAGGAACCCGCCTCGCCCGACCTGCGCATCGAGTCGCAGGACCAGACCGTCCAGGAGTCCGCCGCGGCGGTGTACGCCCTGCTCAGCGAAAGGGGACTGGCATGACGACGACCGTCGCCACGGTCAAGGAGGGCGAGGGCTCGGCGAGCAGCCCCTACGCCCTCTCCCACCTCGACGCCCTCGAGTCCGAGGCGGTGCACATCTTCCGCGAGGTGGCGGGCGAGTTCGAGCGGCCGGTGATCCTGTTCTCCGGCGGCAAGGACTCCATCCTCATGCTGCACCTGGCGCTGAAGGCGTTCGCCCCCGCGGCCGTGCCGTTCTCCCTGCTGCACGTCGACACCGGGCACAACTTCCCCGAGGTCCTGGACTACCGCGACCGCACGGTGGAGAAGCACGGGCTGCGCCTGCACGTCGCCTCCGTGCAGGACTACATCGACCGGGGGGTGCTCAAGGAGCGCCCGGACGGCACCCGCAACCCGCTGCAGACGCTGCCGCTGACGGAGAAGATCCAGGCGGAAAGGTTCGACGCCGTCTTCGGCGGCGGGCGCCGCGACGAGGAGAAGGCCCGCGCCAAGGAGCGGGTGTTCTCGCTGCGCGACGAGTTCTCCCAGTGGGACCCGCGCCGTCAGCGCCCCGAGCTGTGGAACCTGTACAACGGCCGGCACGCCCCCGGCGAGCACGTCCGCGTCTTCCCGCTGTCCAACTGGACCGAGCTGGACGTGTGGCAGTACATCGCCCGTGAGGGCATCGAACTGCCCGAGATCTACTACGCCCACGAGCGCGAGGTCTTCGCCCGCGCCGGCATGTGGCTGACCGCCGGCGAGTGGGGCGGCCCCAAGGACGACGAGACGGTGGTCAAGCGGCGCGTGCGCTACCGCACCGTCGGCGACATGTCCTGCACCGGCGCGGTCGACTCCGACGCCGACACCATCGAGAAGGTGATCGCCGAGATCGCCGCGTCCCGGCTCACCGAGCGCGGCGCGACGCGCGCCGACGACAAGCTCTCCGAGGCCGCGATGGAAGACCGCAAGCGCGAGGGGTACTTCTAGAGATGACCACCACCACCGAACCCACCGAGCCCTCGGCGGCCTGGCAGCTGTCGGAGACCACCCTGCTGCGGTTCGCCACCGCGGGGTCCGTCGACGACGGCAAGTCCACCCTCGTCGGCCGCCTGCTGCACGACTCCAAGTCGGTCCTCGTGGACCAGCTGGAGGCCGTGGAGCGCGCCTCCGCGAGCCGCGGCCAGGACGCTCCGGACCTCGCGCTGCTCACCGACGGTCTGCGGGCCGAGCGCGAGCAGGGCATCACCATCGACGTGGCCTACCGCTACTTCGCCACCCCGCGGCGCCGGTTCATCCTGGCCGACACCCCCGGGCACGTGCAGTACACCCGGAACATGGTCACCGGCGCCTCCACGGCCGAGCTGACGGTGATCCTGGTCGACGCCCGCAACGGGGTCGTCGAGCAGACCCGTCGGCACGCCGCGATCGCCGCCCTGCTGCGGGTGCCGCACGTCGTCCTCGCCGTCAACAAGATGGACCTGGTCGACTACCGGGAGTCCGTGTTCGCCGCGATCGCCGAGGAGTTCACGGCGTACGCGACCGAGCTGGGCGTCCCCGAGGTCACCGCGATCCCGATCTCGGCGCTCGCGGGCGACAACGTGGTGGAGCCGTCGGCGGTCATGGACTGGTACGGCGGCCCGACCGTCCTGGAGCACCTGGAGACCGTCCCGGTCAGCCACGACCTGGCGCACTGCCACGCCCGGCTGCCCGTGCAGTACGTGATCCGTCCCCAGACCGCCGAGCACCCCGACTACCGGGGCTACGCGGGCCAGATCGCCGCCGGCACCTTCCGCGTCGGCGACGAGGTCACCGTGCTGCCGTCGGGCCGCACCTCCAAGGTGGCCGGCATCGACCTGCTGGGCGAGCCGGTCGACGCGGCCTGGACGCCGCAGTCGGTGACGCTGCTGCTGGAGGACGACATCGACGTCTCCCGCGGCGACCTGATCGTGCCCAGCAAGGACGCCCCGGCCACCACCCAGGACGTCGAGGCCACCGTCTGCCACGTCGCCGACGCGCCGCTGACCGTGGGCCACCGCGTGCTGCTCAAGCACGGCACCCGCACCGTCAAGGCCATCGTCAAGGACATCCCGGCCCGGCTCACGCTGGACGACCTGTCCCTGCACCCGCACCCCGGCCGGCTCGTCGCCAACGACATCGGCCGCGTGAAGATCCGCACCGCCGAGCCGCTGCCCGCCGACTCCTACGCGGACTCCCGCCGCACCGGCTCGTTCATCCTGATCGATCCGAGCGACGGCACCACGCTGACCGCCGGGATGGCCGGCGAGTCCTTCGCCGCCCCGGAGCCGGTCAAGGACGCCGACGACGAGGACGGCTGGGACTTCTGAGCATGAACTCCCCCGATTTCTACTCCACGTTCGCGAAGGAGGGCGGCCGCGTCGGCAGCGGTGCTCTCGGCAGCGGGCAGGGCGGAGTGGCGCGATGTGCGCGCTGACGTACGCGCACCGCATGCGCGCCCAAGGGGGTGTCGTTCGGACCTGGCCGGCTCCAGGCAACGGCGCCTTTGTACCGGGCCGAGCGGGGTCTGGTGCGTGCGGCTGCAAGGCGGAGGAGGGCGTCGACGCGGAGCGTCGGCAACCGACGACAACGCCGCAGACGTGCGTGCCGGAGCCCGCGACCCCGGCAAGGTCCGAACGACACCCCCACACCCCCCACCCGCACAGCCGAAGACCTGCCGACCTCCCGGCCACGACCTGACACCTCGCACGAAGCGACAGGCGTGACCGCCGGGCCAACGAGAGGAACACCTCCCGTGCCTGCCACCACCGCCCTGCGCCGCACCCTCGCGGTCATAGCCGCCCTGCCGCTCCTGACCCTCGCCGCCTGCGGGTACGGCTCCGAGGCGAAGGACGACGACACCGCCGAGGTCGCCGCGGGTGCCGAGAAGATCGACGGACTCGACTCCGTCCGCATCGGCTACTTCGGCAACGTCACCCACGCCACCGCCCTGGTCGCCCGGCAGAAGGGCTTCTTCCAGAAGGAGCTGGGCGCCACCGAGGCCAAGTACGCGACGTTCAACGCGGGCCCGTCCGAGATCGAGGCGCTGAACTCCGGCTCCATCGACATCGGCTGGATCGGCCCCTCCCCCGCGATCAACGGCTACACCAAGTCCGCCGGCAAGAACCTGCGCATCATCGGCGGTTCGGCCTCCGGCGGGGTGAAGCTGGTGGTGAACCCCGACAAGGTCACGTCCCTGAAGGACGTCAAGGGCAAGCGCATCGCGACCCCGCAGCTCGGCAACACACAGGACGTGGCGTTCCTCAACTGGATCGCCGACCAGGGCTGGAAGGTCGACGCGCAGAGCGGCAAGGGCGACGTCACGGTCGTCCGCAGCGACAACAAGGTCACCCCGGACGCCTACAAGGCCGGTTCCCTGGACGGCGCTTGGGTGCCGGAGCCGACCGCGTCCAAGCTGGTCGCCGCGGGCGGCAAGGTGCTGCTCGACGAGTCCGACCTGTGGCCCGACAAGAAGTTCGTGATCACGAACATCATCGTGTCGCAGAAGTTCCTCAAGGCCCACCCGAAGGCCGTCGAGGCCGTCCTGAAGGCGTCGGTCGACACCAACGCGTGGATCGAGGCCCACCCGGACGAGGCCAAGGCCGCGGCGAACGAGCGGCTCAAGGCCGACACCGGCAAGGCACTGCCCGCCGACGTCCTGGACCCGGCGTGGAAGTCGATCCAGCTCACCGACGACCCGCTGGCCGCCACCCTCGACGCCCAGGCGGAGCACGCCGTGAAGGCCGGTCTGCTGAAGAAGCCCGACCTCCAGGGCATCTACGACCTCACGCTGCTCAACAAGGTCCTCAAGGCCAAGGGCGAGCCCGCGGTCGACGACGCCGGTCTCGGCGTCAAGTAAGCCCGGATCCGACCACTCCCAGGAGGTGACGACCATGGCCACGACCCTCGCCAAGGCCGCCGACGGCACCGAGGCGGCCACGCACGCCGCCCGGATCGAGCACGTCTCGAAGTCGTTCGCGGGCCCCGCCGGACAGCAGCTCGTGCTGGACGACATCACCCTCGATGTCGCACCCGGCGAGTTCGTCACCCTCCTGGGGGCATCCGGCTGCGGCAAGTCCACGCTGCTGAACCTGGTGGCCGGCCTGGACAGGCCCAGCGCCGGCGCCATCACCACGGACGGGCGGCCGGCCCTGATGTTCCAGGAGCACGCCCTGTTCCCGTGGCTGACCGCGGGCAAGAACATCGAACTCGCCCTCAGACTGCGCGGCGTGCCCAAGTCCGAGCGCCGCGACAAGGCCGAGGAACTGCTCGAACTCGTCCGGCTGAAGGGCGCGTACGGCAAGCGGGTGCACGAGCTGTCGGGCGGCATGCGCCAGCGCGTCGCGATGGCGCGCGCTCTCGCGCAGGAGAGCAGGCTGCTGCTGATGGACGAGCCGTTCGCGGCGCTGGACGCGATCACGCGGGACGTGCTGCACGACGAGCTGACCCGGATCTGGCGGGAGACGAAGCTGTCCGTCCTGTTCGTCACGCACAACGTGCGCGAGGCCGTGCGGCTCGCCGAGCGCGTGGTGCTGCTGTCCTCCCGCCCCGGGCGCGTCGCACGCGAGTGGACGGTGGGCATCCCGCATCCGCGCCGCATCGAGGACACCGCCGTGGCGGAACTGTCCGTCGAGATCACCGAAGAACTGCGTGGGGAGATCCGCCGCCATGGCCAGCACTGAGACGACCGGTCCGGCGAAGGACGGCGGCGACCTCGCCGGTCTGGAGGCGGGCCTCGACGCACTGGAGACGGTGCAGCAGGGCCGCACGCCGTTCCGGCAGACCTTCGTCGAGAAGATCCTGCCGCCCACCGTCGCGGTGCTCCTGGTGCTGGCGATCTGGCAGGGACTGGTCTCGTTCCACGTCGTCGACGACCCGACGAAGCTGCCCGCCCCGTCCGCCGTGTGGGACGTCGTCCGGCAGGCGTGGCTCCAGGGCGAGCTGCTCGGCTACATCTGGACCAGCGTCTCGCGCGGCCTGCTCGGCTTCTGCTTCGCCCTGCTGATCGGCACCCCGCTGGGGCTGCTGGTGGCGCGGGTGAAGTTCGTGCGGGCGGCGATCGGCCCGATCCTGTCCGGCCTCCAGTCGCTGCCGTCGGTGGCCTGGGTGCCGCCGGCCGTGATCTGGCTGGGCCTGAACAACTCGATGATGTACGCCGTCATCCTGCTGGGCGCGGTGCCCTCCATCGCCAACGGTCTGGTGTCCGGCGTGGACCAGGTGTCCCCGCTGTACCTGCGGGCGGGCCGCACGCTGGGCGCGACGGGGCTGAAGGGCACCTGGCACATCGTGCTGCCGGCCGCGCTGCCCGGCTATGTGGCGGGGCTGAAGCAGGGCTGGGCGTTCTCCTGGCGGTCGCTGATGGCCGCCGAGATCATCGCGTCCTTCCCCGACCTCGGCGTGGGCCTCGGCCAGCTGCTGGAGAACGGCCGCAACGCCAGCGACATGGCGATGGTCTTCGAGGCCATCCTGCTGATCCTGATCGTCGGCATCGCCATCGACCTGCTGATCTTCAGCCCGCTGGAGCGGTGGGTGCTGCGCAGCCGCGGTCTGCTGGTGAGGAGCTGAGACACCCCATGCGCCGTCCGGTCCGCCCCGCCCCGCACGCCCGGCCCGTCCTGCTGGTCGTCGCCCACGGCAGCCGCGATCCGCGGCACGCCGCGACCGTGCACGCCCTGGTCCGCCGGGTCGGGGCGCTGCGCCCGGACGTACGGGTGGAGACCGGCTTCCTGGACTTCAACGTCCCCTCCGTGCAGGGGGTACTGGAGTCCCTGGCGGCGGAGGGGATAAGGGACGTGGTGGCGCTGCCGCTGCTGCTGACCCGCGCCTTCCACGCCAAGGCCGACATCCCGGCCGTCCTCGCGGACGCGCCGGCCCGGCTGCGGATCCGGCAGGCGGAGGTGCTCGGCCCCTCCCCGCTGCTGCTGTCGGCGCTGGAGCGGCGCCTGTACGAGGCGGGCCTCACGCCCGCCGACAAGTCCTCGACCGGGGTCGTGCTGGCCTCGGCGGGGTCCTCCGACCCGGAGGCGATCGCAGTGATCGCAGACATCGCGCGGGAGTGGCGGCACACCGGTTGGTGCGCCGTGCGGCCTGCGTTCGCCTCCGCATCCCTTCCCCGCACCGAGGACGCGGTCCGCGCGCTGCGCGCCGCCGGCTGCGCACGCGTCGCCGTCGCCCCGTACGTGCTGGCCCCCGGCTTCCTGCCGGACCGCATCGCACGGGGCGCGGCCGGGGCCGACGTCCTGGCCGACGTGCTGGGCCCGGCGCCCGAGGTGGCGCGGCTGCTGCTGGAGCGGTACGACGCGGCGCGGACACCGGTGCCGGCGGCGGCCGGGGCGGCCTGACACCCGGACCGCCGCCCACCGATCAGCCGCGTGAACGACGCTCCAGGTCGATACGGCTAGGCGCCCAGGCCGAGCAGGGCCACGTCCAGGGGCAGTGGGGGCCGGTCCGGGAGAGGGCGGGGTTCCTCGCCGCGGCCGGTGTGGGTGGGCGGGACGGGGCGCAGGCCGCCGATGCCGTCGGCGGCCCAGGGCGCGTCCGTGGGCGGGAGCGACAGGGTGATCCGCCGCCCGTCGGCCAATGTCGCCCGTACCTTCGTCGAGTCGCTCGTCCGCATGACCACTCGCCTCCGTCGCGTCGTCCGGCGCTTCAGTCCTGTCCGTTGTGACGACTGCGGGCGCCGCACAGTTCCCTCAGGCCGCCGGCGCGGTCAGCTCGACGAGCTTGACGACGGTGTTCCAGTTGCGGGTGGTGGCGACCAGACCTTCGGTGAGGCGCGGCCTGGCGAGCTGTTCGGCGAGCTTGGAGCGGCCCAGCCCGTCCGGCGCGTACAGGTACAGGGCGCGGTCGCCGAGGCGGAACTCCTCGGGGAGGTACGCCGCCCGGTCGACCGGCGCGAAGCGCTCCTCGTCGGCCGGCGCGGAGAAGTAGGTGACGTGCAGCTGCCGGGCCTCCAGGTCGGCGGCCGGGAACGGGCACGCCTCGGCGACCGCTCTCAGATAGGCGTGGTCGCGCACGATCACGTCCACCGGGAAGCCGAAGTGCTCCTCGACCGCCCGCGCCAGCTCTGCGGCCAGGGACTGCTCGTCCCCGCGGCCGGACGTGAACGCGGCCTGCCCGCTCTGCAGATGGGTGCGTACGGCGTCGAGACCGAGGCCCTCCAGGAGCGTGCGCAGTTCGGCCATCGGGACCTTCCTGGCGCCGCCCACGTTGATCCCGCGCAGCAGCGCCGCATACCTCGTCGTCATGCCCACACCATAGAGCGGCCGTCGCGCCCCGTGGGGGCGGGCGCGACGGCCGCGTCCGCCGGGCGGACGTGCGCGCCACTCTCGCCCATCCGCCGGGCGGGATTCAACCGCCGCGCACACCTGTGACGTGTCCGACAGGCCCGCGGAGGGAAACTTGGCAGAATCCTGCCCTCCGGTCACCCTCCCCCGACCGCCGCCCCCGAGAGACCCGGACAGATGTAAGGGACCACCGTCCTCCCCAGCGGTGAGACCGGGTGTCCGAGGGGATGAGCCGGACCCGTCCCACGTCACCGGTCAGCACGACGAGACCGGCTTATGCGGGCCATACCTTCGAATCGGAAGGTGGTGGCAGGGGGCCTCCACCGCAGACGAGGGGGCAAGCCCGTCATGGGGAACGGAGACACACGGGTGCGGGGCATCGCCGCCCGGGCCGGCGGCTGGAGCGCCCGGCACCGATGGGCTGCCGTCGGGATCTGGGTACTGTTCGTCGTCCTGGCGATGGGGCTCGGTTCGGCGGCCGGCCGGGTCGACGTCAAGGACAGCGAGCAGATGGGGGGCGAGACGCGTACCGCCGCCAGGATCATCGAGGACGCCGGGATCGACGAACCGGCCGGTGAGACCGTCCTGATCCAGGCGAAGGACGGGGAACTGACGGCCACGGACGCCGAGTTCCGCGCCGCCGTCACCGCGGTCGTCGAGGCGGTGGAGGGCACCGGGAAGGTCACGGGCGTCACCTCGCCGTACCGGACGAAGACGATCTCGAAGGACGGCCGCAGCGCGCTGGTGCAGTTCGACATGCGCGGCGAGGCGGACACCGCGGTCGAGCGGATCGAACCGGTGCTGAAGGCCGTCGAGGGCGTCCAGGAGGAGCACGGGTCGCTGCGGATCGAGGAGATCGGCGGCGCCAGCATGATGAAGACGTACGACGACGCGTTCGGCGACGACTTCCAGAAGGCCGAGTACTCCGCGGTGCCGGTGGCCCTCGGCATCCTGCTGGTCGCGTTCGGCGCGCTGGTGGCCGCGCTGGTTCCGGTGGCGCTGGCGATCACCGCGATCATGGCGACGATGGGCCTGATGGGTCTCGTCAGCCACCTCCAGCCGATGAGCGACACCGCCAACTCCGTGATGCTGCTGGTCGGTCTGGCCGTCGGCGTCGACTACTGCCTGTTCTACCTGCGCCGCGAGCGCGAGGAGCGCGCCGCGGGCCGGGACGCGCAGACGGCGCTCAGGATCGCCGCCGCCACCAGTGGCCGGGCGATCGTCGTCTCCGGTGTGACGGTGTGCGTGGCGATGGCGGGCATGCTGTTCACCGGTATCGCCGAGTTCGAGGCGATGGGCCTGGCCTCGCTGATGGTGGTCGCGGTCGCCATGGTCGGCTCGGTCACGGTGCTGCCGGCACTGCTGTCCCTGCTGGGCGAGCGGGTGGAGAAGGGGCGCGTGCCCTTCCTGCGCCGGCGCCGGCGCCAGGGTGCCGAGGAGGGCAGCCGGTTCTGGACGGCGGTGCTGCGGCGCGTGCTCGCCAAGCCGGTGCTCGCCGCCGCCGTGGCGGTCGGTGCCCTGCTGGCCGTCGCCGCTCCCGCCGTCGGCATGAAGACGCAGAACCTCACCCTGGACCAGGAGTTCGGCGACGCACTGCCCATCGTGCAGACGTACAACCGGGTCAACGAGGCCTTCCCCGGCGGCTCCGACCCGGCCGAGGTCGTCGTCAAGGCCGACGACATCAACGCGCCCGAGGTGCGGGCGGCGCTCGCCGACTTCCGGGAGCGGGCGGTCAGTTCCGGCGCCTCGCGCGGGCCGGTCGGCATCACCATGCACGACGAGCAGAACGTCGCCCTGATCCACGTCCCCCTGGTCGGCGGCTCCGACCAGGACAAGGCGGGCGAGAGCCTGGACACGCTGCGCGACGACGTGCGGCCGGCGACGCTGGGCAAGGTCGACGGCGTCGAGGCCCCGATCACCGGGCAGGTGGCCGGCAACAAGGACTTCAACGACCAGCTGATCGGCTCGGTCGTGCCGGTCTTCGCGTTCGTCGTGGTCTTCGCCTTCCTGCTGATGCTGCTGTCGTTCCGCTCCCTGACGGTCGCGATCACCTCGATCGTGCTGAACCTGCTGTCGGTGGGCGCGGCGTACGGCATCCTCGTCGCCGTCTTCCAGCACGGCTGGGGCGCCTCGCTGGTGGGCGCTGAGGGGGTCGGCGCCATCGTCACCTGGCTGCCGCTGTTCCTCTTCGTGATCCTCTTCGGCCTGTCGATGGACTACCACGTGTTCGTGGTCTCGCGAATCCGCGAGGCGCGGCTGCGCGGCCGGACGACCAGGGACGCCATCCAGCACGGCGTGGTCACCACGGCCGGGGTCGTCACCAGTGCCGCGGTCATCATGGTCGCCGTGTTCGCCATCTTCGGCACCCTGTCCATGCAGTCCATGAAGCAGATGGGCGTGGGCCTGGCGGCGGCGGTGCTGATCGACGCGACGGTCATCCGGGGCGTGCTGCTGCCGGCCGTGATGGCCCTGCTCGGCGAGCGGAACTGGTACCTGCCGAAGTGGCTGCACCGGCTGCCCGACCTCACCCACGACGAGACGCCCGAGGCGGTCGCCCCGGCGGCCCGGGACGACGAGGGCGAGCGGGTCGGGGTCTGAACGGCCCCGGGAGGGTGAGGGCCCGTCGGTTCCGGGGGAACCGACGGGCCCTCGGTCGTCACCGGCGCGGTCAGGACCGCGCCGCCGCCAGCTCCGCCTCGATCAGGTCGGCGGCCCGCCGGGTGCCGCCCTCCTGGGCCATCTGCGCCTGGATCTCCTCCAGGCGCGCGGCCACCTCCGGGTCGTCGACCAGGGCGAGGGCGGCGGCGCGCAGCGCCTCGGCGGTGGCGTCCTCGGTGGACAGCCGGCGGGCGACGCCGAGCCCCTGGAGCATGTCGGCGTTGCCGAACTGGTCCGCGGCCTGCGGCACGGCGATCATCGGCGTGGCGGTGGCCAGGCCCTCCTGACTGCCGCCCGCACCCGCGTGGGTGACGAACAGGTCGGCCTCCTGGAGAATCGCCAACTGCGGCACCCACGACCGCACCTCCACGTTGCCCGGCACGTCGCCCAGGTCGGCGGCGTCGACGTGGCTGCCGATCTGGAGCACCACGTGCCAGCCCGGCAGGTCGCCGAAGGCCCTGACGCACTCCCGGTAGAAGGCGGGCTGCTTGGTGAAGGCGGACCCGAGGGAGACGAGCACGACCTTCTCGGCACCCTCGGGACGCGTCCACGCGCCCTCGGCACCGCGGTCGCCCTGGCAGGCACCGACGAAGGTGTACGTCTTCTCGTCCACCCTCTCGGCGTTGGGCTGGAGCGCCTTGGGGATCAGCACCAGGGAGCGGTCGGGGCGGCCGGTGAAGGGGTCGGGGTGCGTCGTGATCCCGTTCTCCTCCAGCCAGGTCCGGAAACGGGCGTAGTACGCCTGACCGCGCTCGGTCTTGCGCGGCTCCTCCCACATCGGCTCGGCGACCTCCTTCTCGTACCCCTCCCAGGCGACCATGCAGGGCGACAGGGAGACCGCGGGCACGCCCCAGCGGTGGGCGAGGACGCGGGCCGGGTAGGAGGCGATGTCGTGCAGGACGAGGTCCGGCTCGTCCCCTTCATAGGCCTTGATGAGCTGGGGCAGTGCCTGGACGGCGTCGTCGAGGAACGGCTCGACGTTGTCGAGCAGGGTGGTGCCCCACGCCTCCGGGTCGGCGTCGGGGCCGGGCAGCGTGCTGTTCCACAGCTTGGGTTCGGCGCCCGTCTCGGCGACCTTCTCCGCGAAGAGCGGCGGGATCGCGTACGTCACCCGGTGCCCTCGTGCGACGAGCTCGCGGATCACCTCCAGGCTGGGGTTCACGTGGCCGTGCGCGGCGATGGAGAACATGGCGATGTGGGCTCGACCGGTCATGTCACCACCGTAAGCGAGACGAAACGTCTCGTACAACGTTTTTCCGGTGCGGGCCGTCAGCGCTGATAGCGGGCGAGCACCAGGTTGCCGTCCTCCTCCAGCCTCTCGCGCAACTCCTTCATGCCGATCGCCCCGCTGTAGTACTCCTGGAGCGCGGGGGTCGCCACCTTGTCCTTCCACTCGGCGTAGCCCCGGACGGACTGCGCGGGTGCCGGGCGCAGGTGGGCGGCGAGGGCGGCGCCGGTGGCCCAGCCGTTCTCGGGCGTGCGCAGGGCGGGGTCCTCCAGGGCCCGGGTGCCGGTGGGCAGCATCCAGTCGCCGAGGGCGAGGCGGACCATGTTGTCCGGCTGGAGGAGGAAGTCGACGAACGCGACGGCCTCCTTCTTGTGCGGGCTGTCCTCGGCGACGGACAGGGTCTGCGGGCTGACGCCCTGGGCGAGCCCGTCGGCGCCGGCCGGGGCGGGCAGCACCTGCCAGTCGAAGCCCTCGGGCGCCTGCTGTTCGATCTGCTGGCGGTAGGAGAAGCCGAGCGGCACCATCGCGTACTTGCCCGCGAAGAAGCCGGGCAGGGTGTCGGAGCCGCCGCTGCCCAGGGTGGACGCGGAGGCGCTGCGGTCGCGGCCGACCTGGTCGTGGATGGTGCGCGGCACCACCTGGTCGGCGTCCTCGAACCGGACGGTCACCTTGCCGTCCCCGTCGCGGTGGAACAGCCGTCCGCCGGTGGACAGCGACAGGTTGAGCGTGGCGGACACGGGCTCCTTGAGCGGCCAGGCCACCCCGTACCTCCCGTCGCCGCTCAGCCGCTTCGTCACCTGCCGGAACTCCGGCCAGGTCCAGGGGCGTTGGGGAGTGGGGAGGCGGACGCCCGCTCTCTCCAGCAGGGTGGTGTTGGCGATCAGGACGCGGGGTTCCTGGAGGAACGGCACGCCGTAGACGCCGTCGCCGAAGGTGACCGTCTCCCAGCTGTGCCGCGGGATGTCGTCCTTCAGCCGCTGGGGCAGCAGGCCGGTGAGGTCGGCGAGGTAGCCGCCGTGGGCGAAGTCCGCGAGGTCGTCGGAGGCGTCGTGGATGACGTCCGGCGCCTCGCCGCCCTCGAAGGAGGTGAGGAGCTGGTCGTGGACGCTGTCCCAGCTGCCCTGGACGTACTCGACGCGCACGTCGGGGTGGGTCCTGTTCCACTCCTCGACCAGCTCCTTGTTGGCCTTGACGGACTCGTCCTGCCAGGCCAGGGACTGGAAGCGCAGGGTGATCCGGCCGTCGTCGGCCTCGCCGCCCGTTCCGGTGCAGGCCGCGAGCAGCAGGGCGAGCGCGGCGAGCAGGGTGGTGAGGGTCCTGGTGCGCATCAGCTCTTCACCGCCCCGGCGAGCATGCCGCCCGTGATCCGCCGCTGGACGATCGCGAACACCACCAGCGAGGGCAGCGTCGCGAGGAAGGCCGCCGCCGCCAGCGGGCCGAGGTCGGCGACGCCCTCGGCGCCGATGAAGTGGGTGAGCACGACCGGCAGGGTCTGTTTCTCCGGTGTCTTCAGCAGCACCAGCGCGAAGAAGAACTCGTTCCACGCGGTGATGAACGCGAACAGCGCCGTCGCCACGATCCCCGGCGCGAGCAGCGGCGCGGTCACCGAGACGAGGGTGCGCAGCCGCCCGGCCCCGTCGACCGCCGCGGCCTCCTCCAGCTCGGCCGGCACGGCCCGGACGTACCCGGCGAGCATCCACAGCGCGAACGGCAGCGACCACACGACGTACACCATCACCAGCCCCGGCACGGAGTTGATCAGCCGCAGGTTCTTCAGGACCAGGAAGAGCGGGATGATCAGCAGGACGAAGGGGAAGGCCTGACTGACCACGACCCACCCGGTGGCCGCCTTGGCGAGCCGGCCGCGGCGCCGGGCCATGACATAGGCCATCGGGGTCGCGATCAGCACCGCGATCACCGCGGCGCCGAGGGCGGCCAGCAGGGAGTTGAGCGCGGCGTGCAGCAGCGGCTGCTCGTCGAAGGCCTGCCGGAAGTTGTCGAGGGTGGGGTTCTTCGGGATCCAGGTGGGGTGGAGACTCGCCAGCTCGCGCGGTGGTTTGAACGCGGTGGAGAGCAGCCACAGGAGCGGGAAGGCCAGGAAGACGAGATACGCGAGCAGCGCGGCGTACTGGCCGACGCGGGCCCCGGTCGAGGTCCTCACGCGTCGCCACCTCCCCTGAGCCGACCGACGAGGAAGACGGCCAGCAGGACCGAGACCACGGCGACCAGGACACAGCCCATCGCCGCCGCGTAGCCGAACTGCCCGTACCGGAAGGCCTCCTCGTAGGCGAAGAGCATGGGCAGCCGGGTCCGGCCACCGGGGCCGCCGTTGGTCAGCACGTAGACCAGGGCGAAGGAGTTGAGGTTCCAGATCAGGTTGAGCGCGGTGATGGCGAGCGCGACCGGCCTCAGGGCGGGCCAGGTGACCGTGCGGAAGCGGCGCCAGGCTCCGGCGCCGTCGACCGCGGCGGCCTCGTGCAGCTCGCGCGGGGTGTTCTGGAGCCCGGCGAGCAGCGCGACCGTGGTCTGCGGCATCCCGGCCCAGACGCCGACGACGATCACGGCGGGCAGGGCGGTGGCGAGGCCGCTGAGCCAGTCGCGGCCGTCGCCGAGGCCGAGGTCGCGCAGGGTCTCGTTGAGGATGCCCGCGTCCGGGTTGTAGACGAGCCGCCACATGATGCCGACGACGACCTCGGGCATCGCCCAGGGGATGATCGCCAGGGCGCGGGCCAGCCAGCGCAGCCGCAGGTCCTGGTTCAGCAGCAGGGCCAGGCCGAGCGCCAGCAGGAACTGCGGCACGGTCACGCCGACCGCCCACACCAGCCCGATGCCGAACGACTCCCAGAACAGCGTGTCGCGCAGCAGGTCCTGGAAGTTCAGGGTGCCGATCCACTGCGTGGGCTCGGTGCGGCCCGACTGGGCGTCGGTGAAGGCCAGCAGGACGCCGTAGATCAGTGGTCCGACGCTGAGCACCAGGATGGGGATCAGCGCGGGCAGCACCAGGAACCAGGCACCGTGGTCGGGGCCGCGCCGTGGCCGGTCCCTGCCCCCGGGCGCGCGGCGCGCCGGTCTCCTCACCTCGGTCACCGATGTCACGTGGTCAGCCCCTTCGCACGGCTCGGACGGGCTCGGTCATGGTCGTGAAGGCGCTGTGCCCCGTCAAGGGACCGCGCACACGCTCCCACCTGTGCGAATGCGACACTGGCCGTCGGATGGCGGGATCCCGTCGGTGGACGCGCACGGCGGACGCGTGCCGTACCCCGGCGGGGGCCCGGGCCGTCCCCGGCGACCGCACCGGCTCAGGCGCATCGGACCTGCCCGGGCGACGGCGGGGCGGCGACGACGGACCGGGACGGACACGGAGGCACGGAACGATGGACGAGGCACGGGCGCGGGAGGTGCTGGCCGCGGCGGAGGTGCTGCCCGGCCCGGCGCGGGAGGCGCGGCTGCTCGCCCTCGGCGAGAACGCGGTCTTCGCCGCCGGAGACCTGGTGGTGAAGGTGGGCCGCGACGCCGAACTCCTCGAGCGGGCGGGCCGGGAACTGGCCGTCGCGGTGTGGCTGGAGGAGGCCGGTGTGCCGGCGGTGCGGGCGGCCCGGCCGGACGCGCTGACGGTCGACGGGCATCCCGTGACCGTGTGGCACCGGCTGCCCGACGCGGTGCGGCCCACCGAGCCGCGGGACGTGGCCGCACTGCTGCGGCTCGTCCACGCGCTGCCCTCCCCCTCCTTCGGGCTGCCGCCCCGCGACCTGCTGGGCGGGGTGGAACGCTGGCTGCGGCTCGCCGGCGACGCGATCGACCCCGCGGACGCGGCGTACCTGCGTGAGCGCCGCGACGGCTTCGCGACGGCCGCCGCCGCGCTCACCCCCCATCTGCCGCCGGGCCCGATCCACGGCGACGCGCTCCCCCGCAATGTGCACGTCGGTCCCGACGGGCCGGTCCTGGTCGACCTGGAGACCTTCTCCGCCGACCTGCGCGAGCACGACCTGGTGGTGATGTCGCTCAGCCGGGACCGGTACGGGCTGCCCGCCGAGGCGTACGACGCGTTCGCCGCCACCTACGGCTGGGACGTGCGCGAGTGGGACGGCTGCGCGGTGCTGCGCGGGGCCCGCGAGACGGCCAGCTGTGCCTGGGTGGCCCAGCACGCGCCGGGCAACCCGAAGGCGCTGGCCGAGTTCGAACGCCGGGTGGCGTCGCTGCGGGACGGGGATCCGACGGTGCGCTGGTACCCGTTCTGACGGCGGCCCCGGCGGCCCCGGCGGTCCCGGCGGCCCGGGTCAGACCGGCTCGCCGGCCGATTCACGGACCGGCCACGTCCCGTCGACGACCGCCGTGGCGTCGCCCTTGCGGCGCAGGAAGCTCTGGAAGTCCGCCGCCCACTCGGCGTACCACTCGATCTGGCGGCGGTGCAGCTCCGCCGGGCCGAGGGCGGCGACCTCTGGGTGGCGGCCGGCTATCGCGGAGGCCAGCCGGGCCGCGGCGAGGGCGTCGGCCGAGGCGTCGTGGGCGTCGTCGAGCGGGACGCCGTACTCCCGGCAGACCGCTTCCAGGTTGCGCTTGCCGCGCCGGTAGCGCTCCACGGAGCGGTCGATGGTGTACGGGTCTATGACGGGCGCGGGGTCCAGGCCGCCCAGGCGCTCCCGCAGGGACGGCAGCCCGTGGCGCCGCAGTTCGGCGCTGAGCAGGGTGAGGTCGAAGGCCGCGTTGTAGGCGACGACCGGGACGCCCGCCTTCCAGTGGTCCGTGAGGACTTCGGCGACGGCGTCGGCGACCTGGTCGGCGGGGCGGCCCTCGGCGGCCGCGCGTTCGTTGCTGATGCCGTGCACGGCCACCGCGTCCGCCGGGATCTCCACGCCGGGGTCGGCCAGCCACTCGTGGCGGCCGAGCGGCTCCCCGTCCCTGACCTCGATCACGGCGCCGGTGACGATGCGCGCCTCGCGCGGATCGGTGCCCGTCGTCTCCAGGTCGAAGCCGATCAGCAGCTCCCGGTGCCAGCCCATGGGCGGTCCCCCTCCTCGGTGGTGCGTTCCCCCAGTGGTCTCCACCTTCGCACGGACCACTGACAATCGGAGGATCGCGTTCCGTTCGCGCCGGTGCCGGCGCCCGCCGACGCTCAGGACACCGGCCGCGAATCCGCCCACATCTGCTCGAACTCCTCACGGTAGGTGGGGAAGAGTCCGCCTTCGTCCGCCTGGTCCGCCTGGCCCGGCTTCACGACCCTGCCGCCGTTGCGCCCGTTGCGCAGGACGAGCACCGGCGCCTCCATCCCCCGCGTGCGGCGCAGGTAGGACTGCACGACCGCGATGCCGTCGGCGCCGTCCCCGTCCACGAGGTAGGCCGTGAAGCGGGGGGTCTCGTCGAAGACCTGGATCTCGAAGGCGCCCGGATCCCGCAGCCGGGAGCGCACCCGGCGCATGTGCAGGATGTTCGTCTCGACGGCGCGGCTCAGCTCGCCGCGCTTGATGCCCAGTTCGCGCTCGCGGCGCTTGATCGCGCTGGAGGCGGGGTTCAGGAACAGCAGCCGCACCCGGCTGCCGGACTCGGCCAGCCGCAGCAGGCGGCGGCCGGAGAAGTTCTGCACGAGCAGGTTGAGGCCGATGCCGAGGGCGTCCACGCGACGGGCCTGGCCGAAGATGTCCTCCGCCGGGAACTGGCGCAGCAGCCGGACCCGGTCCGAGTGCACGGCGACCACGTCGGCGTACCGGTCGCCGACCAGGTCCTCCACCGCGTCGACCGGGAGCCGGCGCGTGGACGGCAGGTCGCTGCCCGCGCCGAGGGCCTCCAGCAGCCGTGCCGAGGCCCGTTCGGCCTGGTTCAGGACCGCCTCGGACAGCGCCCGGTTGCGGGAGACGACGTTGCGGGTGACCTCCAGCTCGTCCAGGGCCAGTTCCACGTCGCGGCGTTCGTCGACGTAGGGCTCGAAGCAGGGCCAGTGCTGGACCATGAGCTCGCGCAGCTGCGGCAGCGTGAGGAAGCTGAGGACGTTGTCGTCGGCCGGGTCGAGGAGGTAGCCCTTGCGGCGGCTGACCTCGCGGACGGCGACGGCGCGCTGCACCCACTCCTGTCCGGCGGGCCCGGCCGCGGCGACCACCCAGTCGTCGCCGTGGACGGGTTCGTAGATCGGCCGCAGCACGGCGGCGACGACGGCGCGCAGCCGCTGTTCGACGAGGTTGAGCCATATGTAGGCCCGGCCGGCGCGCTGCGCGCGCGTGCGCACCTCGTGCCAGGCGTCGGCGTCCCAGTCCAGTTCCGGACCGATCGCGCCCGCGTTCATGGGCCGCGCCAGGGACACCGCACCGGGCGGGACGTCCGTGGAGGTCCCCTCGTGACCCTCGCCACCAGGGGGCAGCTCCAGCCCTCCCGAGCCCACCCGCGCACCGCCTTCCGCTCCCTGGGAGCACTCCCGGTCAGACCCCCGTCCAACGATCAAGGAAGGGTACTCCGCGAGTGGTGCGCGGTGCAGCCGGATGGGCACGCCGGTTTCCCCAACGGCCCTGGACCACGCGCCCGTTCCGGGTCCCCGGCCCGGGGCGAGTGAGCGGATTCATAGCGGTGACGTCGTACGGTGCGGGCAGGACGGCCGGGAACTCGCCGGAACGGATCGGCACGAGACGGGTAAGAGGCACGTGAGTGCTAGGTGGTCGCCTCACTTTCGGGGGAGACTCGGAGCCCAGGCGTCCGTACCGGCGCCGCACACCTGAAAGAGTCGTGTCCATGCAGGTCTGGCCTGGAGAGGCATATCCACTCGGTGCCACGTACGACGGCGCCGGTACGAACTTCGCGGTCTTCACGGAGGCCGCGGACCGAGTAGAGCTGTGTCTGCTGCACGACGACGGCTCGGAGACGGCGGTGGAGCTGCGGGAGAGCGACGCGTTCGTACGGCACGCGTACGTGCCGGGCGTGATGCCGGGACAGCGGTACGGCTACCGCGTCCACGGCCCCTACGCGCCGGAGCGCGGGCTGCGCTGCAACTCCGCGAAGCTGCTCCTCGATCCGTACGCGCGTGCGATCAGCGGCTCGATCCGGTGGGGGGAGGAGGTGTACGGCTACCACTTCGACGACCCCGACCGGCGCAACGACCTGGACTCGGCACCGCACACGATGTCGTCGGTCGTGGTCAACCCGTACTTCGACTGGGGCGACGACCGGCGCCCCCGGACGGAGTACCACCACACGGTGATCTACGAGGCCCACGTGAAGGGCCTCACCATGCGCCACCCGGGGCTTCCCGAGGAGCTGCGCGGCACCTACGCGGGCCTCGCGCACCCGGCGGTCATCGAGCACCTGACCGAACTGGGGGTGACGGCACTGGAGCTGATGCCCGTGCACCAGTTCGTCAACGACCACCGCCTGGTCGACCTGGGGCTGAACAACTACTGGGGCTACAACACGATCGGCTTCTTCGCCCCGCACAACGCGTACGCCTCCTGGGGCGACCGCGGCCAGCAGGTGCTGGAGTTCAAGTCGGCGGTGAAGGCGCTGCACGAGGCGGGCATCGAGGTCATCCTCGACGTGGTCTACAACCACACCGCCGAGGGCAACCACCTGGGCCCGACGCTGTCCTTCAAGGGCATCGACAACCCGTCGTACTACCGGCTGACCGACGACCCCCGGTACTACATGGACACCACGGGCACGGGGAACTCCCTGCTCATGCGGTCCCCGCACGTCCTGCAGATGATCATGGATTCGCTGCGGTACTGGGTCACCGAGATGCACGTCGACGGGTTCCGCTTCGACCTCGCGGCGACCCTGGCCCGGCAGTTCCACGAGGTGGACCGGCTGTCGTCGTTCTTCGACCTGGTGCAGCAGGACCCGGTGGTCTCGCAGGTGAAGCTGATCGCCGAACCGTGGGACGTGGGCGAGGGCGGCTACCAGGTGGGCAACTTCCCCCCGCTGTGGACCGAGTGGAACGGCAAGTACCGGGACACGGTGCGGGACCTGTGGCGCGGTGAGCAGCGCACCCTGGCGGAGTTCGCGTCCCGCCTGACCGGCTCGTCCGACCTCTACCAGGACGACGGCCGCCGCCCGCTGGCCTCCATCAACTTCGTCACCTGCCACGACGGCTTCACCCTGCACGACCTGGTCTCCTACAACGACAAGCACAACGAGGCCAACGGCGAGGACAACCGGGACGGCGAGAGCCACAACCGGTCCTGGAACTGCGGCGCCGAGGGCGACACCGACGACCCGGCGGTGCGGGAGCTGCGGGCGCGGCAGATGCGCAACTTCACCGCCACGCTGCTGCTCTCCCAGGGCGTGCCGATGATCAGCCACGGCGACGAGTTCGCCCGCACCCAGCGGGGCAACAACAACGCCTACTGCCAGGACAACGAGCTGGCGTGGGTGGCCTGGCCCGAGGGCGAGGACGCCGACACCACGCTGCTGGACTTCACGCGCGCGATGGTGTGGCTCCGCCGGGACCACCCGGTCTTCCGCAGACGGCGCTTCTTCCACGGCCGGCCCGTGGAGGGCACCCACGACGAGCTGTCGGACATCGCCTGGTTCACCCCGGAGGGCGCGGAGATGACCCAGCGGGACTGGACCTCGGCGCGGGCGTCGGCGCTGACGGTGTTCCTCAACGGCAACGCGATCTCCGAGCCGGGCCCGCGCGGGGAGCGCATCTCCGACGACTCGTTCCTGCTGATGTTCAACGCCTCGCCGAAGACGCTGGACTTCGTGGTTCCCGTCGACCACGGCCGGCAGTGGGAGGTGGTGGTCGACACCGCCCGCGCCGAGGGCACACCTCCCCCGTCCGGGACGAAGGTGCAGGCCGGAGACCGGCTGTCGCTGGTGGACCGCAGCCTGACCGTGCTGCAGCGGCCCGTCTAGTGCCGCGGCAGGCGACGTTCGCCCGGTGAGGAGCGGAGTCCGGTGCGTGCTCCGGGGGCCCCGGCCGGAGGCTGGGGGAGTGCCGGCCGGAAGCCCTCGCACTGGATGTACTCGGGCTGGACGTACTCGGGCTTCCGGCCGGTGCGGCGAGTGGGGCACCCCTCCGGGGGAGCGTGCCGGGCGTCCCGACGGGGCGAACACCGCCTGTTGCGACACTAGGAAGCGGTACGGGCGTGTGCGGGCGCGTACCTTCCCGGTGCGCGCCCTTCGCCCGTCCGGGGCCGGCGTCTCTCACCCGTCCGGGGGACCCCTCGTCCGTGCCGGGCCCCGATGACACGAAAGGCCGCGGGGCGGGTACGTAGGTTTCCATGACGCCTGAGCGACCCGGCCCGGTGCCCGCGGCCCCCGCAGCCCCCTCCCCACTCCTCGCCACGTACCGGCTGCAGCTGCAGCCCGCGTTCCCGTTCGCGGCCGCGGCGGCGGCCGTGCCGTACCTGGCCTCGCTCGGTGTGAGCCATCTGCACCTGTCCCCCGTGCTGGAGGCGGTCCCGGGCTCGCTGCACGGCTACGACGTGGTGGACCCCGAGCGGGTGCGCGGGGAACTGGGCGGCGAGGAGGGACTGCGGGCCCTGGCGGCCACCGCGCGGGAGCACGGTCTCGGCCTGGTGGTCGACATCGTGCCGAACCACATGGCGATGTCCCCCCGGCACAACCGCGCCCTGTGGGAGGTGCTGCGGGAGGGGCCGAAGTCGCCGTACGCGCGGTGGTTCGACATCGACTGGGAGGCGCAGGGGGGCCAGATGCTGCTGCCCGTGCTCGGCGCCCCCGTCGGCGAGGTGCTGGCCGAGCTCCGCGTCGACGGCGACGTGCTGCGCTACCACGACCACGTCTTCCCGCTCCGGGAGGGCACCGGGGACCTGCCGCTGCCGCAGCTGCTGGACGCGCAGTGGTACCGGCCGGTGTGGTGGCGGCTGGCCCGCACCGAGCTGAACTACCGGCGCTTCTTCAGCATCTCCGAGCTGATCGGGGTGCGGGTGGAGGACCCGGAGGTGTTCGAGGCCACGCACGCCACGATCCTGCGGCTGTTGCGCGAGGGCGTGATCGACGGGCTGCGCGTCGACCACCCCGACGGCCTCGCCGACCCCGACGCCTACCTGCGGCGGCTGCACGAGGCGAGCGGCGGCCGGTGGACGGTCGTGGAGAAGATCCTCGCGGACGGGGAGCGGCTGCCCGCGGCCTGGCCCGTCGCGGGCACGACCGGCTACGACGCTCTGCGGCACGTCGACGGGCTCTTCACCGATCCGGACGGGTACGGGGAACTCCTCGCCCGGTACCGGGAGTTCGCCGCACCGGAGCCGGACCGGGGCGGCGACTGGGCGGCGACGGCGCGGCGGGCGGCGTACGAGGTGCTCGCGCACGAGCTGGCGACCGAGACGGACCGGCTGACCCGGGTGGCGCACCGGCTGTGCGTCGCCTCGCCGGACGCAGCGCTGCGCGACCGGGCGCCGTGGGCGCTGCGCACGGCGCTGCGGGAGCTGCTGGTCCGGCTGGAGGTGTACCGGCCCTACGCGTCGGTGGACGCGGCGGCGGTCGTCACCGAGGAGGCGGCGGCCGAGGCGCGGCGCGCGTTCACGGTGCCGGAGGAGGCCGGTGCGGTGGACGTGGTGCGGGACCTGGTGCTGGGACGGTTCGGCGACGGGCCGGACCAGGTGGAGTTCCGGACGCGGTTCGCCCAGACGGCGTCGGCGCTGCGCGCCAAGTCGGTCGAGGACACGGCGTTCTACCGCTACGTGCCGCTGCTGTCGGCGACCGAGGTGGGCGGGAACCCGGGCGGTCCGGCCCTGTCGCCGCAGGAGTTCCACGCGTACTGCGCGCGCGTGCAGCGCGACTGGCCCGGGACCGGCACGGTCGTGTCGACCCACGACACCAAGCGCAGCGCCGACGTGCGCGCCGCGCTGGCGGTGCTCACCGAGTGCCCGCAGCGCTGGGCGGAGGTCCTCGCGGAGGTCGCCGGCGCCGGCGAGGAGGCGCCGGACGCGCAGCTGGCGTGGGCGGCCTGGCAGACGGTGTTCGGGCTGGGGCCGGCGGACGGGGAGCGCGTGCGGGAGGCGCTGCTGAAGCACGTGCGCGAGGCGAAGGTCCACACCAGCTGGACCGAGCGGGACCCGGCGTACGAGGAGGCGGTGGCCCGGTTCACGGCGAAGGCGCCGTGCGGCCCGCCCGGCGAGCGGGTGGCCGCCTTCCGGGCCGCTCTGGAGCCCCACATCCGGGCCAACGTCCTCGGCACGGCCCTGGTCCACCTCACGATGCCGGGCGTGCCGGACCTCTACCAGGGCACCGAGGGCGAGTACCGGGCACTGGTGGACCCCGACAACCGGCGTCCCGTGGACTTCCCGCCCGCCGGCGCCGGAGAGAAGGAGGCGGTGACCCGGGCGGCGCTGGCGGTGCGGGCACGGCGGCCCGGCGCGTTCGGCGGCACGGCGACGTACGAGGCGCTGCCCGCCGACGGCCCCGCGGCGGCGCACTGCGTGGCGTTCGTCCGCTCCGGCGAGGTCCTGACGGCCGTGACCCGGCTGTCCCTGCGACTGGCCGAGTCGGGCGGCTGGCGCGGGACGACGCTCGCGCTGCCGCCGGGCCGCTGGACCGACGCGCTGGCGACCGGCCGGGAGTTCGAGGGCCACGCGCGCGTGGCGGGCCTGTTCGCGGATCTGCCGGTGGCGCTGCTGGAGCGGGTCGGCTGACAGGGCGTGACGCGACGGGGGCGCCCGGGACTCAGCCCGCCACGCCCACGGTGCCGCAGGCGTCGGCCGGTCGCGCGGGGACGCCCGGGGCCGGCCACGCCGTGCGGAGCAGGTCGACGAATGCCTCGGCGGCACCGGTCGGGGGCACGCGGGTGAAGACCGTCAGCGGTCGCCGCCACGGCGGGTCGGGGGTCAGGACCGCGCAGTCCTCGCCGACCGCCCCGCCGACGATGTACGAGGGCGCCGTGCACACCCCGACGCCGGCGGCGGCCATCCGTACGGCCGTCGACGTGTGCTCCGTGTAGACGGCGGTGCGCGGCCGGAACCCGGCCCGTCCGCAGACCCAGTCGAGGAAGCGCTCGCCCTCGACGAGGGGTTCCATGGCGCACCGCACCCAGGGCCGGTCCGCGAGCTCCGGCAGCGTCACCGTCGTACGGCCCGCGAACCGGTCGTCGAAGGGCACCACCAGGACGATCTCCTCCTCGCCGACCGGCACGACGGTGCCGGGCCAGTCGCGGGGCGCCGGGCCGACGGCGAGGTCCGCGGTGCCGCGCTCGACCTCCTCCTCCAGCGCCTCGGTCGTCGCGTACTCGTGCAGGTGCAGCAGGACCCCGGGGTGCGCGGCGCGCCAGCGGGCGAAGACGTCGGGCAGGATGCCGACGGAGACCGAGTGCACGGCGGCGATGTGCAGTTCCCCACCCTCGGCCCCGGCGGCGGCGCGGGCCGCGCGGCGGGCCTGGGCGGCGCTGCGGACGGCGAGTTCGGCGTGCGGCCGGAAGGCGCGGCCCATCGGCGTCAGGCGCACCCCGCGCGGCATGCGTTCCAGCAGGGCGCCGCCGACCGACCTCTCCAGGGCCTTGATCTGGTGCGAGAGCGCGGACTGCGTGACGTGCAGGGTCTCGGCCGCCCGGGTGAACGACGCCTCGTCGACGACGGCCATGAAGTACTCCATCTGACGCAGACTCATCTCCGCCCCTCCCTGGGCCCGGTCCCGTTCTCCGCCCCGCGCCGTCATGAACGTCCTGCATCGAACCCACAAGAACATTGCCTTGGACTCATGGCAAGGGCCGGGTGGAGGCTGGGGTCATGAACACACACGACGTGATCGTCATCGGCGGCGGCACCGGCGGCTACAGCACCGCGCTGCGTGCCGCGGCCCTGGGTCTCGACGTCGCCCTGGTCGAGCGCGACAAGGTGGGCGGGACGTGCCTGCACCGCGGCTGCATCCCGAGCAAGGCGATGCTGCACGCCGCCGAACTGGTGGACGGTGTCGCCGAGGCGCGTGAGCGCTGGGGGGTGAAGGCGAGCCTGGACGGTGTCGACTGGCCCGCTCTCGTCGCCACCCGCGACGACATCGTGGCGCGCAACCACCGGGGGGTCCAGGCGCATCTCGCGCACGCGGGCGTGACGGTGGTGCGGGGCAGCGCGCGGCTCACGGGACCGCGCTCCGTACGCGTGGACGGCGGCCCCGGCCTCACCGCACGCCGGGGGATCGTGCTGGCCACCGGTTCACGCCCGCGCACGCTGCCGGGGCTCGACCCGGACGGGCGGCGCGTGGTGACGAGCGACGACGCGCTCTTCGCGCCCGGACTGCCGGCGTCCGTCCTGGTCCTGGGCGGCGGCGCGATCGGCGTCGAGTACGCCTCGTTCCATCGCTCGATGGGCGCCGAGGTCACCCTGGTGGAGGCCGCGGACCGGATCGTGCCGCTGGAGGACGCGGATGTGAGCCGTCATCTGACGCGGGGTCTGAAGAAGCGCGGCGTCGACGTGCGGACGGGTGCGCGGCTGCTGGACGCCGAGGTGCTGGCCGACGGCGTCCGCGCGCGGGTGCGCACGGCGCGGGGCGAGACCCTCACGGTCGGGGCCGAGCGGCTGCTGGTGGCCGTCGGGCGGGCGCCGGTCACCGACGGGCTCGACCTGGGCGCGGCGGGCCTCGGCACCGACGAGCGCGGTTTCGTCGTACCGGCGAACTGGGACCGGCTGGAGACGGCCGTGCCCGGCGTCCACGTCGTGGGCGACCTGCTGCCGCCGCCGTCGCCCGGGCTGGCCCACGCGTCCTTCGCGGAGGGCCTGCTGGTGGCCGAGACGCTGGCGGGCGTGCCGTCCGCGCCCGTCGACTACGCGGCCGTGCCCCGGGTGACGTACTCGGCGCCGCAGACCGCCGCCGTGGGGCTGAGCGAGGCGGAGGCGCGCGCCCGCGGGCACGAGCCGGCCGTCAACGTGATGCCGCTGACGGCCGTGGCCAAGGGGATGGTGCACGGGCAGGGCGGGATGGTGAAGGTCGTCGCCGAGGCCGGGGGCGGCCGGGTGCTCGGGGTGCACCTGGTGGGACCGCACGTGTCGGAGATGATCGCCGAGAGCCAGCTGATCGTCGGCTGGGACGCCGAGCCCGCCGACGTGGCCCGGCACGTCCACGCCCACCCGACCCTGTCGGAGGCGGTCGGCGAGGCGTTCCTGACCCTGGCGGGCCGCGGGCTGCACCAGCAGTGAGGGCGGGGCGCGCCGGCGGACGCGCTCGCCCGCACCGCGGTGACGGCGAGCGCACCCACCGCCACCGCGACGAGCGCAAACGCGCCCTCCCGCGTCGCGATGGCGGCGAACACACCCATCCGCAGGGCCCCGAGCCGCCGGTCCCGCGCCGCGGTGACGGCGAACGCGTCCGCTCGCGCCGGCAGTGCGGGCGCCCCGGTCACCGGCCCGCCCGGCTCACCTCCGCGCCTCGTCCAGGGCGAACACCGCCCCCGTCCGCGCCGTCATGACGCAGGTGCTGGGGAAGGTCTGCGTGTACTCCACGGCCCGTCCCCGCCACTTCCCGTGGGCCTGCGCGGTCACCGGTGCGTAGACCATCGGGCAGTACGTGTCCCGCAGCGGGATGCGGCCGAGGTCCCCGTCCGCCGCGGCCAGCTCCGCGCACGCCTCGGCCGCGCGGGCGTGACCCCGGGGCGGGTCGCATCGGAGCATGGCGCGGCGGGTGACGCCGGTGGAGGTGTCGCCCCGGACGACCGTGATCCGGAGCCAGTCGTTCGCGGGCTCCGGCGGCGCGGCCGCCCGTGCGGGGGCCGTACCGGCGGCGAGGAGGGCGGCGGTCAGGAGGAGGCCCGTCCGGGCGGCCGCGGCCGTGATGATGTGGGTCATTCCCGGTGCATCGGCACGGCGGGCTCGGAGCCCCAGTCCGGCTCACCCGAACGGGAGGCCCCGGTCGTGCGCCGTCCGGCCAGTTCGAACGCGGCGAGCACGACGCGGCTCTGGTACTCCACCTGGCGTGCGACCGGTATCCAGCGGGCCGCGCAGCCGTCGCGGTAGTCGGCGCACCACTCGTCGACGAGCCGGTCCAGCTCCGGCAGCACACCTGCCGGATCGTTTCCGCTGCGGGTCACCAGCTGGTGCAGCAGGCCCGCCGTGCGCAGGGCGAGGCGCCGGCCGGCGATGCGCAGGGCGACCAGGTGGGCGGTGTTCATGGGCGGCAGGGGGCGGCCCGTTCCGTCGTCGGTGTCGGGGTCCCACGCGTCGGCGAGTCGGGGGCAGACCAGCAGGTAGTCGTCGACCGGCGCGAGCAGGCGGGGTGCGTCCGGCGCACCCGCGACGTGAGGCCGGAGCCGGGCGAGGAGCCGGCGCAGCCGGCGGGTGTCGTGGCGCAGGATGCGGCTCACGGAGCGCAGCACCGCGTCCCGGTCGGCCGGGGACGAGTCGTCGGCGACGGCCGCCACGCCCCACATGGGCGCCTCGACGACCGCGGTGACCGTGCCGTACCGCCGCGGGTGGCACCAGGTCGAGTCGACGGCGGCCTCGGTGATGGCCTGGGTGAGGTCGCCGCGGCGGGGCGGCGGTATCCGGTAGAGGGCGGGGCCGAGACCGGGCCAGTACAGGGTGTCGTAGGCGCCGAGTTCGCGGGGGATGCCGAGGCGGGCCGCGGTGTGGGCCATGCGCTGGGCGAGACCCGGCAGCTCGTGGGTCACTTCGGCGAAGCCGCCGCCGACGTCGACGCCGTGCAGGGAGCAGTGCAGGAAGGGCCGCAGTTCGTCCTGGAGGGCGAGCAGGGCGCGGGTCTCCGGCAGCGAGGCGCGGTCGGGGCCCTCGGGCAGCCACTCGGGCTGTTCCAGGAAGCCGGGCCGGAAGAAGTTCCGGGCGTAGCGGCCGAGGGTGTAGGGGCCGGACAGCCAGCCCTCGTTGCGGCGCAGGCCGTCGGGGTCGGCGCACAGCAGCAGGTTCCAGGTGGCGTCGGCGCCCTCGGTGAGCCGCGGGTCGGCCAGGGCCCGCTCGGCCAGCCGCAGCACGGTGGCGCCGCCCACGGGCTCGTTGGCGTGCGGCCCGGCGACGACGAGCGCCTGACGGGTGCCGTGGCCGACGGAGAGCAGCAGCAGGGGGGTGCCGGCGCGGGAGGTGCCCACGCGGCGCAGCCGCGCGCCGCGGGGGTGGCGGTCGACGAGTGCGGCGGCCCGGGCGCCCAGCTCGTCCACGGTCGGGTAGCGCAGGAGGGGCGACAGGGCACACCTCCACGATGGGAGCCGTCGGTTCACCTGGTGTGCGCGGTGTAACGCACAGTCAGTCACGACTTCAGGGGTACGTCAACACCAGGAGAAGCAAAGGGCGTCGGCTCCGCCCGAGACCCTGCGACACGGGGTGAGGACCAGGCCGGAGCTGTGCGCGGGTCAGTCCACGGCGAGGCGGAACGCCATCTGCCCGAAGCCGATCTGGTCGCCCTCGCGGACCACGGCCGCGCCGATGACCCGCCGTCCGTTGACCGTGGTCCCGTTGGTCGAGCCGAGGTCGCGCAGCACCCACACGCCGCCCTGGCGGACGAGTTCGGCGTGCACGCGGGAGACCGTCTCGTGGGTCAGCCGCAGCCCGTTCGCCGGATCGCGTCCTATGCGCAGCGGACGGCCGGTGCCGGGGTGCGGCAGCAGCAGCTTGGGCAGCCGCTCGGCCTGCCAGGCCCGGCGCAGCCGGACGCCGAAGCCGGACACCGCCTCGACGGTGCCGAACACCAGGCGCGAGACCCTGCTCTCCGTGGGCAGATCGGCGGTGAGCGCGGCGAGTTCGTGGGAGTGGTGGGCGGCCAGTGCCAGTTCCATGCGGCGCACGAAGGTGTCGTGCGACAGGCGGCCCAGGGCGACGCCGTCCCGGAGCACCTTCAACGCCTTGTCGCGCTCCGCGTCGGACAACCGCGCGGGGTATGTGTGGAACTCGAAGGACGACGTCACGCAGGTGATTGTCGGTCAGCCGGGGCGGGGTGTCCAGAAATCCGGGAAACGGCCACCGCGCGGGCGCCGGTCCACGACACCCGCCGCGAACGGCGGCGTTCACCGGCGGATTGATCGATTTTGCAGGACGATGGACGGGCTACGTCACGGTGAGCAGACGAAGGGGAACCGTCCGTGCAGTTCGAGGTGTGGGCACCGCAGGCCGACCGCGTGACACTGACGTGCGACGGCGTCACGCACGCGATGGAGCGCGATCCGGAGCGGCGGGGGTGGTGGTGCGGCCGGGCCGAGGCGCGGGAGGGCTCGCGCTACGGCTTCGCGGTGGACGACGGACCGGTGCGGCCCGACCCGCGCTCACGGCGTCAGCCGGACGGCCCGGACGGGCTGAGCGCGGTCGTCGACCACGGGCGCTACGAGTGGCGCACCGAACGGGCCGGGCACCCGCTGCCCGGCGCGGTGCTGTACGAGCTGCACGTGGGCACGTACACGCGCGAGGGCACGCTCGACGCCGCCGCCGAGCGGCTCGACCATCTGGCGGAACTGGGCGTCACCCACGTCGAGTTGATGCCACTGTGCCCCTTCCCGGGCCGGCACGGCTGGGGGTACGAGGGCGTGTCGCTGTGGGCGGTGCACGAACCGTACGGCGGGCCCGACGCGCTGAAGCGGTTCGTCGACCGGGCCCACGGACTCGGCCTGGGCGTCGTCCTGGACGTGGTGCACAACCACCTGGGACCGTCCGGCAACTACCTGCCCGTCTTCGGCCCGTACTTCACGGACACCCACCACACGCCCTGGGGCGCCGCGATCAACCTGGACGCGCCCGGCTCCGACGAGGTGCGGGCGTATCTGGTGGACAGCGCGCTGGCGTGGCTGCGCGACTACCGGATCGACGGGCTGCGCCTGGACGCGGTGCACGCCCTGGCCGACACGCGCGCGTGCCACTTCCTGGAGCAGCTGTCGACGGCCGTGGACGACCTGGCCGCCGATCTGGGGCAGCCGCTGTTCCTGATCGCCGAGTCCGACCTGAACGACCCGCGGATCATCACCCCGCGCGCCGAGGGCGGCCTGGGGGTGCACGCGCAGTGGAACGACGACTTCCACCACGCCCTGCACACCGCACTGACCGGTGAGTCCCAGGGCTACTACGCCGACTTCGCGCGCGATCCGCTGGCGGCGCTGGCCAAGACGCTGACGCGGGGCTGGTTCCACGACGGCACCTGGTCCAGCTTCCGGGGCCGCGGTCACGGCCGGCCCCTGGACCGGCAGCGTACGGCGGCGCACCGGCTGACCGGCTACAGCCAGACCCACGACCAGGTCGGCAACCGTGCCCGCGGGGACCGGCTGGCGTCCCTGGTCTCCCCCGGCCTCGCGGCCTGCGCGGCCACCCTGACGCTGACGGCGCCGTTCACGCCGATGCTGTTCATGGGCGAGGAGTGGGCGGCGGGCACGCCCTGGCAGTTCTTCACCGACCACACCGACCCGGAGCTCGCGGAGGCCGTACGGCGCGGCAGGCGGCGGGAGTTCGCCGCGCACGGCTGGAAGGAGGAGGACGTCCCCGACCCGCAGGACCCGGCGACGCGGGACCGCTCCTGCCTCGACTGGTCCGAGCCCGGACGCGAACCGCACGCGCGCGTGCTGGCCTGGTACCGCCGGCTGATCGCCCTGCGGCACGAGCAGCCGGACCTGACCGACCCCGACCTCGGCGACACCAGGGTGGCCTACGACCGCGAGGCGCGGTGGCTGGCCTTCCGGCGCGGCGACATCCGGGTGGCCGTCAACCTGGGCACCGAACCGGCGGCGATCCCGCTGGGCTCCCGTCCCGCACGGGTGCTCGCGGCGTGGGAGCCGGTGCAGGGGCCGGGCGCGGACGGGGTGCTGCGTGTGCCGGGCGAGTCGAGCGTGGTGCTCGTACAGGAGTGACGGGATCGCGGGAAACCTTCAGGCGGTGCCGCCTGGGCCGGTCGGGTCGATCGGGCCGGCTGGGCCGTCCTCGCGGAGTTCCGTCACCCGCTCCAGCAGGATCGGCTCCCAGGCGCGGCGCAGCCGGGTCCGCAGCAGCGGCAGGGGGGTGTCCGACCGGCCGGTGAGGGCGTCGGTGAGCTGGACGACCGCGTCGCAGCGGGCCAGCCACAGGCCGCGCAGGCAGGGCCGGGCGCCGTAGCCGGCGAGGGTGGCGGCGCGCACGGCGGCGGGAGAGCCCACGGAGAGCGCGAGTCCGGCGATGTCCTCGGCCGGGTCGCCGAGGACCGCGTCGGTCCAGCCGAGGACCCCGCGCACCCGTCCGTCGGCGCCGACCACGAGGTGCCCGCCCGCCAGGCCGTGGTGGACCAGGACCGCGGCACCGGGCTGGGCGCCGAGCTGGGCCGTCGCCGCCGCCGTGAGCCGCTCGGGCCGGGCCGGGTCGAACTCGTCGGCCTCGGCCAGCCGCCGGGCGGCGCGTTCGGCGGCCCGGCGCAGCGTCTCCAGGGACCGCGGGGCGGCCCGCGGCACACCGAGGGTCTCCGCCTGGCGGACCGGCACCTCGCGCAGCCCGGTGAGCAGCGCCGCCAGGTCGGCCTCGCCGACGGCGGACACGGCGTGCTGCTCGCCCGACCCGCCGGGCACCTTGGCGTCCAGCGTGTACGTCAGACCCGGCGCCCACTCGCCGTGCGCCACGCTCGTGGGCACCGCGACGGGGAGGTACGGACGGACCAGGTCGCGCAGGCGCAGCTCGCGGCGCTGGCGCGCGGCGGTCTCCCGGTCGGGAGCCAGCCGCAGTACGTGGCGGGTGCCGACCCACCAGGTGGCGGGCCCGGCGCCCTCCGCGACGGGCCTGACTTCCGGCGCCGCGCCCTCGCTGAGCAGGGTACGGACCAGTCGGCGGACCGTGTCCGCGGTGGGGGTCGGTGCCTGGGTCATGGTCGCGCCGTCGTCTTCCAGGTCTTTCGGATCTTCGAGGGGGCCGGGGCTGTGCGGGGCGGCTCACTCCACGACGACCAACTCCCGGGTCGTGCCGTTGAGGCGCCGGCCGCCGTCCTCGGTGACCGTGACGATGTCCTCGATGCGCACCCCGAACCGGCCGGGCAGGTAGACGCCGGGCTCGACGGAGAAGCACATGCCGGGCACGAGGGGCTGCTCCTCGCCCTCGATCATGTAGGGCGGCTCGTGCGTGGTGACGCCGATGCCGTGTCCGGTGCGGTGGATGAAGTACTCCCCGTATCCGGCGTCGGCGATGACGGAGCGGGCGGCCCGGTCGACCTCCTGGCAGGCGACGCCGGGTCGCACCGCCCGGAAACCGGCCTCCTGGGCCTCGCGCACCAGGTCGTGCACCCGGCGCTCCTCGTCGGTGGGCTCGCCGACGTGGACCGTGCGGGAGGTGTCGGAGCCGTAGCCGTCCTTCAGGCCGCCGAAGTCGAGGACGACCATGTCGCCGTCCTCGATGACGCGGTCGCCGACCTCGTGGTGCGGGTTGGCGCCGTTCGGGCCGGAGGCGACGATCGTGAAGTCGACCTGGGAGTGGCCGAAGCGCCGCAGCAGGTCGGCGAGGTCCGCGGCGACGTCGGACTCCCGGCGCCCGCCGAAGGGGACCGTGCGGATCTCCTCGAACGCCGCGTCCGCCGCCGCGCCGGCCGCCGCGAGCAGCTCCAGCTCCGCCGCGTCCTTCACGGCGCGCAGCATCGGCAGCGCCTCGGTGAGGGAGGCGTACGAGGTGCCGGGCAGCGTCCGCTGGAGGCCGAGCAGGTGCATCGCCCAGGCGTTGTCGCTGACGCCGAACCGCCCCGAGCCGTCGAGGAGGGCGGCGGTGACGGCGTAGGGGTCCGTGCCGTCGGTCCAGTCGCGCAGGGTCAGGGCGGGCGCGCCGACGGCCTTCTCGGCGTCGGGGGCCTCCAGGGTCGGCACGACGAGGACGGGGTCCCGGCCCGCGGCGAGGACGAGCAGGGTGAGGCGTTCGGTGGCCGCGGTGGGCGCGTAGCCGGTGAGCCACACGAGGTCGGGGCCCGGCGCCACCAGCAGTCCGGCCAGTCCGGCGTCGGCGGCCGTCCGCGCGGCGCGCTCCATGCGGGCCCTGTAGTCGTCGGCGGTGAAGGAAGCAGCGGGCGTACTGCCGGTCATCCGGGCCTCCTGGGCGGGCGAAGGGTACGGGCAGCATCCTGCCCGGGGTGCGGGGGCGGCGCGAGCCGGTCGACGGGCCGCTCCGGCGGGCTCGCCCCCCCACCAGCACCGATCCTAGTCGCCGCGTACCGGTCGAGGACGGTCATGTGACGACCCCCGGTACGACCGTCAGCCGCTGGTGGTCCCCGTTCCCATGGCGCACGGTCAGCCCGACCTCCGTGCCGGGCCGGGCTCGGGCGACGGCTCGGGCGAGGTCGGCGGCCGAGTCGACGCGGGTGGTGCCGAAGGCCAGGAGGACGTCTCCCCTGACCAGGCCCGCCGTGTAGCCGGGGCCGGGTACGTGGACGCCGACGACCAGGGCGCCCCGCTTCCCGTGGTCCACGGCCTCCACACCGAGGGTCGCGCCCGCCCGCACCGGGGCCGGGCCGGACGTGGCCGCCGGGTGGGCCGGGGCGGTCCGGTCGCCGGGCGGTGTTCCCGTTCCCGGCGCGCCCGGCTGGTGGTGCGGGTCGGCGAGTCTGCTCATGCCGATCACCGTGGCGCCCACCGTGCCGAGCCCGATCCCCGCCAGGAGCAGGGCCGTCGCGGCGAGCAGGCCGCACAACAGGGTGGTGATCCGGCGACGGCGCCCGCGTGCGGCGTGCGGGCACCGGGTCGGGCAGGACGTGATGCCGGTCCCGGTTTCCTGGCCGGGCATCGGCTTGGGTCGCAGCGCGGTCTGTTCCATGGTTCGCCTCCGGCAGTGCTCTACCCGGCGCCCCGGCCCGTGACGAGCCACGAACGGGTGAGACCGACCGGCGGCCGGTCAGCTGAACGCGGGCAGTGCGGTGCTCCTCGGGACGGGTACGGCGGGGGGCCGGTCCGGAAGGAAGCCGTGAGTGCGTCCGCCCAGGTACTCGGCCTGGTAGCGCGGGACGTTCCGGTGCCAGTTGAGGATGCCGGCCATCCAGTTCTGCAGGTCGGTCACATAGCCCCGCATGATGGCCCGCGCCTCCTCGGACAGCTGGAAGTCGTCGTACACGATGGGCAGTTCGTGTGCGACGACGTGTTCGAACTGGCGCATGCGCTGGTTCATCAGGTCCTGCACGACGGGGAGCGCGGTCGGGTAGTCGACGCCGAAGAAGTTCTGCACGACGAGGATCGCGTTGTGGATCTCGCCCTCGTACTCGATCTCCTTCTGGTACGAGAAGACGTCGTTGAGGAGGCAGGCGTAGTCGATCGCCGCGTTCTCCAGGGAGCGGACGGGGCCGCTGCGGTACACCTCGGGCGGCACGGCCGGGCCGTGCCCGGCGCGGCACAGGCCCAGGGTGAGGTCGGAGCCGAAGGTGGCGCGGCGCATCTCCAGGTAGTCGACCGGGTCGGGGACGCGGTTCTGGATCTGGTTGGACAGCTCCCAGACCCAGGCCTCGGTCATCGTGTCGACGGCCGACTTGAGGGGTCGCCGCTCCTCGGGGGTCATGTGCGCCGTGGTGCGCGCCCACAGGTCGATCAGGGCGCGTTCCATGGCGTTGGCGGGCGGCGGGACCGGTCCTCCGTCCAGCGGCATGCAGGCCGACAGGCGGGCCGTGGTCAGCCGGGCGGCGGCCAGGTCGCGGCGGTGGCCGTAGACGAGCGGGTAGTAGTCGTCGCCGTAGGTGCCGAAGGCCAGCCAGTCGGAGGCGAGGTCGAGCTGCTCCTGGGTGGCGTCCGGGTCGAGACCCGCGGCGCACAGGGGGAGGTCGCAGCTGGCGAGCTTGTCCTCGTCCCAGACCCCCTCGCCGAGGAAGCCGATGTCCCGCGACCACGTGAACAGGTGCCGCCGGGCGGCGTCGAGGTGAGGACTGAGCTCCAGCGGGAACGGCATGCGGATCTCGGGGATGACCGACGGGCCGACCTTCTGGAACGGCACGTGCGTGTAGGAGCGCAGTCTCTCGGCGCCGGCCGCGGCGAGCAGCGCGCCCACGTCGGCGGCGGAGGTGCCGGGCCCGGTGAGGGACTGCCACGGGGCGGTGGGCCGGGCGCCCTCGTTCATGTAGCGGCTGGAGCGCATGTGCCATTCGTGGCCGCCGGACTGCCAGTCCTGCAGGCCCTTCGCGTACGCCGCGACGGCCGCGACCTCGGCCGGGGTGAGCCCGGTCTCGAGGGCCACCGCGGGCACTTCGGTGAACGCGGTGTGCTCGAACTGGTGGAGCCGGGAGGTGAGGACGTCGTTGACCATGTCGGCGGCCTGCTGGGTGGTGCAGCCGAAGAAGGTCTCCAGGACGAGCACACCGTTGCTGAGTTCGCCCTCGTCCTCCACCTCCCGCTGGTAGGAGAACAGGTCGTTGCGCAGGTGCACGGCGTCGGAGAACGTCTCCATCAGCACCCGCAGCGGCCTGGTCCCGGCGACGGCGGGGGGCACTTCGGCGGTCGCGTACTCCACGAGCCCGGCCGACCAGGGGGCGCCGCCCACCTTGCGGCGCATCTCGATGTACTCGACCGGGTTGGCGATCCGTCCCTCGTTGATGTTGGACAGCTCCCACAGGGACTCGTTGAGGAGGTGCTCGGTGGCGACGGCGAAGCGGCGGCGCCAGCCGGCCGACATCGCCGGCACCGTGCGCGCCCACAGGTCGGCGAGGCCGGCCTCGACCGGATTCTCCGGCTCGGGCGTCCCGGCGGCCGGGTCGAGCGGCATGAACAGGGGCAGCCGGTCCAGATGGGCCTTGCCGCCGACGCGGTCCTGGGAGCGCTTGAACTTCTCCAGGAAGTGGTCGTCGAAGAAGAAGACCCACACGTACCAGTCGGTGATGAGGGAGAGCGCGGGTCCGTCGCAGTCGGGGTGGGTGTAGGCGCAGAGCAGGCCGTAGTCGTGCGCGTCGAGGTCGGACTGCTCCCAGACCCCGGAACCCTCCAGCATGCCCATCTCGCGCGCCCACGCCGTCGAGTGGGCGCGGGCCTCGTCGAGATGCGGATTGAGCCGCGCGGGATGCGGCAGGTAGAAGTGCGGGAGTTCGAAGGGCTGTCGCGTCATGGCCGGGCCCTACCCAGGGGCCTTCGGAGGCATCCGCGGGCCGGGACATGATCACACCATCGCGTGAACGGGGGCGGAACGCGGGAACTTTCCCCGTCGCGCCGTGCCGGGGCACGCGACGGGCACGGCCGGCCGCCGGTGGCTCAGCGCCTGACCTGGATCAGCGCGTGTGTCCCGCTCGTCCGCCACCGCGGCCCCTCGCTCGCCGTCAGCGCGGTCTCCGTCCGTGCGTCCAGTCCGGTGACGACGTCGGACTTCAGGGTGCGCAGCGCGGCGACCGGGCCGGGGAAGTACGCGGTGACGTCCGCGAAGGGTGTCGTCGGCGGCCACCACCGGTCGCCCACCAGGCGGCGGTAGTTGAGGTCGCCCTTGAGGACGGTGACCGTGGCCGCGGCGAAGTCCTCGCGCAGGTCGCCGGGCATGTCCGCGTAGGGCAGCGGGGCACTGGAGAAGGGATGGGCGCGGACGGTGACGCGGCCGTCGGTCAGCGCGGACCACAGGGTGCGGCCGTGTGCGCCGGCCGCACCGCCCGCCGCGATCAGCCGCCGCAGCGCGTCGAGCAGGTCGGCGGCCGTGGCGTCGGAGACGTAGTACGGGTACGGCTTGACGTGCAGGACCGCTCGCCCGATGCGGCCGTGCCCGAGGAGGTGGGAGACGAGGAGCAGGTCGGGGACGAGCTCGCGGCCGGCGTTGTCGGCGACGAGGCAGAGGGTCGCCGCCGTCCCGTCCCGTCCGGCGGGCGGCAGCAGTGACAGGAGCGCGTCGCCGTCGTCGGCGACCAGTGCCCGGGCGGCGCCTTCGGCGTCGGCGTCGGTCGTGGAGAGGCGGAAACTCAGGTCCGCGCGGTTGCCCCAGAGGGAGCCGTGCAGCAGTGCCCGGAGCTGTTCGTCGGCGGGCAGGGCGGCGAGGCCGTCGAGCGCGGCGAGTTCCCCGGCCGTCTCGGGGGCGTCGAGCTCGGCGAGCTTGGCGGGCCGGAAGGGGTCGACGCCCTGCCAGGCACCGGGGGCGAAGTAACCGACGGCGTCGAGGAGCCGACGGTAGAAGTGGCTCTCGGCCCACAGCCAGGGCACGTCGAACCAGGAGCGGCCGACGTGCTCGGCCAGGCCCCAGGCGGCCCAGCGGTCCCGGTCGTGGGCGTCGGCGGGCAGGGGTTCGATCACACCCT
The DNA here is from genome assembly GCF_044764905.1 of Streptomyces sp. NPDC093586. NCBI lineage: Bacteria > Bacillati > Actinomycetota > Actinomycetes > Kitasatosporales > Streptomycetaceae > Streptomyces > Streptomyces sp. NPDC093586. The sequence goes on from NZ_JBIWJA010000022.1 coordinate 129,174, forward strand.
CGGCGCAGTTCGCCAGCAGCGCGTCGAGCGCCCGGTGCCGGTCGGGATCGTAGGGGAAGGACTCCCGCACCTGCCGGATGATGGCGGGATGCCGCTCGGCCAGCACACTGTGTGGAAAGGATCCGGGCTCGTCGCCGACGATCACGGGAGCGGTCTCGGAGGGGGTGTCGGGCATGCGCCTCACCGTAGCGTGCGAACCGCACGGCCCGACGGGGAGCGGACCGGGATCGCGCGGGTGTCGCCGCCGGGCAGGCCTCCCGCAGGTCCGCGCCGCCCGGCCCACCCCCGCGAGTCCGCGCCCCACGGCCACCTGGCGAGTCCGCGCCGCACGGCCGCCCTGCGAGTCCGCGCCGCTCGGGCCGGCCGCCACGTCACGCGCCGCACGGTCGCCCCCGTCGCTCAGGCCGCGCTCGCCTCGCGTTCCAGGCGGGCGGCGAGGTTGAGGTAGCGGGCGCGGCGGGTCACCGGGACCATGCCGCGGATCAGGACGTGCCACATCTCCGCCATCCGGCGGGGCTGCCGGGCGGCCGGTTCGAGGGTGAGTCCCACGACACGGGACCCGACGAAGGAGCAGACGATGGTGTGGGCGACCGAGTCGACGTCGGTCTCCGGATGAAGGTCGGCCTGCCTGACGGCGTCGAGGAGCCGGGACGAGGCGATGTCCACCCATTCCGTGAAGGGGTGCGGCAGCGGCGGCCGTACCGGCGCTCCCGCGGTGGCCAGTCGCAGCCCGGCCCGCAGGACCGGCCCCTCGGCGGACAGCCGGGCCATGACGAACGTCAGGCGCATCAGGGCCTCCAGGGCGGTGAAGCCCCGGCCGTCCAGCTCCGTCGCCAGCCGGCGCCAGGTCCTGGACTGGAGCTCCATGATGGCGTGGGCCAGGTCCTCCTTCGCCGCGAAGTGGAAGTACAGGGCGCCCTTGGTGACGCCGGCGTGCGCCACGATCTCGGCCAGGGTGGTCGCCTCGTAGCCGTGACGGTCGAACAGGTCGGCGGCGGCCTGGAGGATGGTCGCGCGGGTCTGCTCGGCGCGTAGCTGCCTCGCCATCGACTGAACTCTCCTGGGCTGGAACGCGACGGGCCGTGCCGTCTGCCTTAACCCCCAGTACACGATAACTCACGGCCCGGCGCCCGCCCTTCGCGCGATCCGGCACGGGGACATGGCGCAGCGGCGGACCGACCGGCGCATCGACGCGCGTCGACGCGTACCGGTCGGCCCACCGTCCGACGGCGTGCGCCCGCTCAGTTCACGAAGACCTTGGCACCACCGTCGGTGACGGGGGCGTAGTTCGCGGTGAAGTACCCGTTGGCGAAGCAGAGACTCGACCCGGACACCTTCGTGAAGTGCTGGTCGGTGAAGGTGATCCCGTTGTCGGCGTTGCTCGCCGTGCCGGACAGTCCGGGCGCCTGGTAGACGCAGTTGACGCTGCCGAGGAGGGTGCGCAGCGTGACCGTGGTGCGGACGGCGGAACCGCTCGGCGGGGTGACGCGGACGGTTCCGTCCGAGGAGACGGTGGTGGTGTACGGCAGGTTGTCGACCCGGATCCCGTTGACGCCGAGGACTCCGGTGACGTTGCTGGTGCAGCTCGAACTGTCGAAGGTGTGGGCGGTGAGCGACTCGGTGGCCGTGCCGGGGGCGGCCGGGTTGTCGGTGACGGAGACGGTGAACTGCGAGGCCGTGCAGGAGACGCCGGTGGTGCCGGTGGCGCTGGAGTGGAAGGTCGCGCTGGTGCCGCTCGCCAGGGGGGCGGTGAGGGTGTCGCCGACCGCGACGGGCGTGCCGCCGACGGAGCCCGTGGTCAGCACGGGGGTGGCGGACGCGGCCGCGGACGCGGGCAGCGCCGTGGGGAGGGTCAGTGCGGCGACGGCGGCGGTGAGGGTGAGGAGGGTACGGGTACGCATGCGGCTGCCTCTTCTCTGAAGTGGGGTTCGGTGAAGCAGGGGTGGGACCGGCCGTGGGGTTCCGGCCGGGCCGATGCGCTGGGATTCCGGGTGGCGCCCGGGAGTGCGGGCACGCCTCGTGCAGGGCTGGGCGTGCCCCGATGGGACGGTGCGGTTCCCCCGTACGGGGTGGGGCGGGACGCCCGGTGCGTGACGGCCCGGAGCCGGGAACGCGGGCGATGCCGCGAGAAGGCGCGGATCCGGCGCCACGGATCCGCGGAAACCCTTCGGTTGTAGAGCTGATGCACCGTCAACGTCAAGTATTCGTACGGGAGTTGTCGGTGAAAGCGGGACGTGACTACGGACGGCGCACAATCTCCGCTCTTTACGCACAACCTGCTTGACCCTCGACTGTAACCACCGGTAACTTCCCGAGTGGCTACTGGTGCGTAACGTGAAAGCCCTCGCAACCGCCGGGAGTTGCCGGGAGGCGTGCGCACCAGCCGCTGTCCGCGCCAGGACAACGTGCCGCTGAAGCCCTATCCGCATTGACCGTGCCTCTGGGAGCAGACATGGCCTCGTCCTCGGACATCACCCCGTCCGCCGGCAACACCCCCGAACCCGACAGCAGACCGGAAGCCGTTTCCGCGCCGGAGGCCGCGGCAGGGCCCACGAGACGCGGCCGGGTCAGGCTGCGCCGGGCCGCCGTGCTGGCGGTGCCGGCGGCCGCGGTCACCGCGGGACTCGCGATCCTCACCGCCCAGGGCGCCCTGGGTGTGCAGTTCGCGATCTCCGGCATGCCGTTCACCGTGACCGCCACGGAACTCCACGGCACCGGCTTCGCCCAGTTCGGCGCCCTCGACAACATGACCGAGGACAGTCCCAACGCGGGCGACACCGGCGGACAGGTGCTGGTCGTCACCTCGGTGATCAAGGACGCGACGCTCTCCAAGCTGTGCCAGAGCGTCGACCTGGGCGGCACCAACCTGCTCATCACCGCCGGCGAGGGGGACACCAAGGTGGCCGCGAGCGACCTGACCACCGACTCGACGCTGCTGTCCGGCGACGCCGCCTTCAACAACATCGAGATCGGCAACGACGCCAGCACACTGGACAAGGCCGGGCCGAAGGGCCGTGGCCCCGAGGGCGTCTTCAGCCAGCAGGCCGACACCGTCCACATCAAGAACCTGCGGCAGACCAACTACGCCACGACGGCGGGCGTGTTCAAGCTGCCCGGACTGAAGATGCGCTTCAGCGATTCGGGCTGCTGATGACCGGTGACCGGCACAGGGGCTTCAGGACCGCCTTCCGCGACTGGCGGTCCGGCCGGCCGTTCTGGGGCGGGCTGCTGCTCGCCCTGGGCGGGGCGGAGGTCCTGTTCACCATGAAGGCGTCGCTGAAGGTCGTCCTGCACGTCGGCATGCAGGGCGTGGCCGGCTACCTCCTGCCGATCGTCATGCTGTTGTGCGGGCTGCTCGCCCTCGTCACCCCCGCACAGCGCCTCTTCTACTCGCTCATCGGCGTCCTGGCCTCCCTCGGCACGTGGCTGACCTCCAACCTGGGCGGCTTCCTCGTCGGCCTTCTCCTCGGCTGCGTCGGCAGCTGCCTCGTCTTCGGGTGGCTGCCCGACCAGGAGTCCCGCCGCGAGCGGCGGCGGCGCAGGAAGCGGGCCCGCGCGGCACGGTCCTTGGCGCAGCCGCCGGAGCAGCGGGCCGGCGGTCCCGCCTGAGACCGCCGGGCAGCCGTGCGTCCGGCCCCCGGTGCCGTACCGGAGGGGCCGGACGCCGGGCCGGGGGCGCGGCGTCGTGGGGTCAGGCGAGGCCCACGGACTTCAGCCACTCCTGGGCCACGTCCAGCGGGTCCTTCTTGTCCAGCTGGACCCGCGCGTCCAGGTCGAGGAGGGTCTTGGTGTCCAGCTCGGCCGAGACCGCGTTCAGGGCGGCGACGCCCTCCGGGGACAGGCCCTCCTTGTTGACCAGCGGGGTCACGTTGGCGAATCCGAAGAGGTTCCGCGGGTCCTTCAGGACGACGAACTTCTCCTTCACGATGGTCGGGTCCGTGGTGAAGACGTCCGCGGCCTGCACGGTGTTCCTGGCCAGCGCCGACTGGGTCAGCGGGCCGCCCGCGTCGAGCGCCTTGAAGGACTTGAACTTCAGTCCGTAGACGGACTCCAGGCCCTTGAGGCCCTGCTGCCGGGTCTGGAACTCGGGCGAGCCGCCGATCGCCAGCTGGGGTGCCGCCTTCTTGAGGTCGGCGAGGGTGGACGCGGCGGTGAGGCCGTGCTTCCGGGCGGTCTCGGCGTTGAGGGCGATCGAGTCCTTGTCCTCGGCCGGTGACGACTCCAGCAGCGTCAGGCTCGGGTCGAGCTTGGCCTTCACCGCGGTGTTCACGGCGTCGGCGGACTTCTGCTCGGCGTCGCCGTCGAGGTAGGACAGCAGGGAGCCGTTGTACTCCGGCAGCACCGTGACCGAGCCGTTCTTCATCAGGCCGTACGAGGTCTCGCGGCTGCCGATGTTGTGCTGGTAGGTGACCTTGAGGCCCTTGGCCTTGAGCGCCTCGCCGTAGATGTCGGCCAGCAGGGTGCTCTCGGCGAAGTTGTTCGAGCCGACGACGACGGTGCCGGCCTTCGCCTTCTTTCCGGCCAGCGGGTTGTCGGAGGTGTCGTCGGAGGAGCCACAGCCCGCGAGCAGTGCCACCGCGGCGGTGAGCGCGACGGCCGCCGCGCCGGTGTGCCTCGTCCTGGACCTGCTGTTCTTCGCGGTAGAAGTCATCCACCGATCCAAACGATCCGCCTGTCGGTCAGTCAACCACGGCCGGGTCACGGTTTCCCGTACGTCTACGTCCGTGGCGGGACGTCAGCGCCTGCGCACCCCCGGCGACACCGCGAGCCGCCCCGCCGCCCAGAACAGGGCGAGCGTGGCCAGTGCCAGGAGGGCCACCAGGGTGGCGCCGCCGACCACCTTCTCGTAGTCGCGCTGGTAGAGCCCGTCGATGATGTACCGGCCGAGCCCGCCGAGGCTGACGTAGGCGGCGATGGTGGCCGTCGAGACGACCTGGATGGCCGCCGAGCGCAGTCCGCTGAGGACCAGCGGCAGGGCGACCGGCAGTTCGACCTGGAACAGGATGCGCGTCTCGTGCATGCCCAGGCCCCGCGCGGCGTCCACCGGGGCGGGGTCGACGGAGCGGACCGCCTCGTAGGTGGTGACCAGGATCGGCGGCACGGCGAGGACGACCAGCGGGATCATCACGGGCAGCAGGCCGATGCCCATCACGACGGCGATCAGCACCAGCAGGCCGAAGCTCGGCAGGGCCCGGGCGGCGGTGGCGAGGAAGGCGACGGCGTTGCCGCCCCGCCCGGTGTGCCCGGTGAGCAGTCCGACGGGCAGGCCGATCGCGGCGGCGAGGGCGAGGGCGAGCAGCGTGTACCGGACGTGTTCCAGCAGGCGCTGCGGGATGCCGTCGTAGCCGTGCCAGTGGGCGCTGTCGCTGAAGAAGGCGTTGGCGAAGTTCAGGACGTTCACCGGGCCGCCTCCTTCACCGCGGCCTGCTCGGCCGGCCGGGCGGCGCCGTCCCCGGCGCGCGGGCGGCCGCCGCGGGGCATCCACGGGGTCAGCAGCGTCCGGGCCAGGACCAGCGCCGCGTCGCAGGCGATGGCCAGGACGGCCGTCGTGAGCACGGAGTTGACCGCGAGCTCGGGCCGGTCGTACTTCTGGGCGTCCGCGAGCAGGTTGCCGAGGGCGCCCTGGTTGCCGATGAGGGCGCCGACGCTGACCAGGGAGATGCTGGAGGCGGTGGCCACCCGGAGCCCGGCCAGGATCGCGGGCACGGCGATGGGCAACTGCACCTGGAGGTAGCGCCGCAGGGGCCCGAAGCCCATGGCGGTCGCGGCGGCCAGCGTCTCCTGCGGCACCGACCGCACGCCGTCGACGATGGCGGGGACGAGCACGACCAGGCTGTAGACGGCCAGCGGGATCATCACCGTCAGCTCGGTCTGGCCGGTGTAGTCGATGAGGACGACGAAGACGGCCAGCGACGGGATGGCGTAGAACACGGTCGTCACGCCGAGCACGGGCGGGTACAGCCAGCGCAGGCGCACGCAGAGCTGGGCGACGGGCAGTGCGAGCAGCAGCCCGGCCAGGACCGGCAGCAGCGCCTCGCGCAGGTGCAGGCCGATCAGACCGGCGTACGTGTTCTGCAGGTCGCTCGGGATGTCGAAGAAGCCGTTCACGAGGCGACCCCGGCGGCGTCGGCGCGCCCGGCGGCATGGGCGGCGCGGATCGCCTCGCCGATGGTCTGCTGGGAGACGACGCCGGTCACCCGGCCGTCGGCGTCCACGGCGACGGCCCAGCCGGTGGGCGAGAGCACGGCGCAGTCGAGGGCGGCCCGCAGCGAGTCGGTGCCGGGCACGAACGGCCGCCCGTGGGGCAGGAGGGCGTCCGGCACGATGTCCCCGGCGGTCAGGTCGCGCGGCTCGCCCCAGCCGAGGGGCCGGCCGTCGGTGTCGGTGACGAGGAGGTAGGGGGCGTCCGGCGCGGCGAGGCGTTCGGCACCGGCGTCGATCGGCACGACGGCGTCGGTCCTCAGCTCCAGCGCGGCGGACGGGAAGAAGGACAGCCGCCGGATGCCGCGGTCGGCGCCGAGGAAGTCCTCGACGAAGGCGTCCGCGGGGTCGGACAGCAGCTCGGCGGGCGTCGCGAACTGGGCGAGCCGGCCGCCGGTGCGCATCACCGCGACCATGGTGCCGAGTTTGACGGCCTCGTCGATGTCGTGCGTGACGAACACGATGGTCTTGCCCAGCTCGCCCTGGATGCGCAGCAGTTCGTCCTGGAGCCCCTTGCGCACCACGGGGTCGACGGCCGAGAACGGCTCGTCCATGAGCAGGACCGGCGGGTCGGCGGCGAGGGCCCGCGCCACGCCGACGCGCTGCTGCTGCCCGCCGGAGAGCTGGTACGGGTACCGCTTGCCGAGGGAGGGGTCGAGCCCGACCCGTTCCATCAGCTCCGCCGCGCGGGCGCGGGACTTCTGCTTGCCCCAGCCGAGCATGCGGGGCACGGTGGCGATGTTGTCGAGGATCGTCCGGTGCGGGAAGAGGCCGGCGTTCTGGATGACGTAGCCCATGGACCGGCGCAGTGTGGTGACCGGACGGTGCTGGATGTCCTCGCCGTCGAGGAGGATGGTGCCCTCGGTGGGCTCGACCATCCTGTTGATCATCCGCAGGGTCGTCGTCTTGCCGCAGCCCGAGGGGCCGACGAGGACGGTGACCGCCCCGTCGGGGATCTCCAACGACAGCCGGTCGACCGCCACCGTGCCGTCCGAATACCGCTTGGTGACTGATTCCATCCGTATCAAAGCGCCGCATGCCCTTCGGGTCTGGCAGAAGCTGCCCGCTCCGGCCACGGTCGGTGGGGCCGTCGCCGGTCGAGTGTAGACGGCGGTTGCGCGGGGCCCTCGGATTCGGGGCGACTCCTTCCCGCTGTCCGGACGTTCACACCGGCACCCGCCCGGACGCTCCCCGAAGGGCGGCGTCAGTCCTCCCTACCTTGTTGATCGGGATGAGCGAGCCATTCGTAGGGTTGGCTCACCCAGGGGGTCCGGGTGTGGCTTTCAGTCCTCTGCCGCTCGTGGCTGCCGTCGATTCGCCGCCCGGCCCCCACGACGACTCGGCTGCTCATTAGGAATTGCGGCACTGATCGCTCAGTAGGGACTCGACAGCGAGGTCGTCCGTGGTACCTGTACGAGTACGACCTGCGGAGATGCGAGTGACAGCGATCTGGGCCGGTATCGATGCCGGCAAGACCCATCACCACTGCGTGGTGATCGACGACACCGGCAAGCGGCTGCTGTCCCGGCGGGTGGCCAACGACGAGGGCGAGCTGCTGAAGCTCCTCGGCGACGTCCTGGCCCTGGGCGAGATGACGGCCTGGGGCATCGACCTGGCCGACGGCGGGGCCGGGCTCGTGATCGCGGTCCTGCTCAGCCATGGCCAGCACCTGCTCTACATCCCGGGCCGGGCCGTCAACCGTGCTTCCGAGGGCTACCGAGGCGACGGCAAGACCGATGCCAAGGACGCCGCGGTCATCGCCGACCAGGCCCGCGTCCGCCGGGATCTGATGCCCGTGCGGCCCGGTGACGAGCTGGTCACCGAGTTGAAGGTCCTCACCGGCCGTCGCCGTGACCTCGCCGACGACCGCACAAGAGCCATCAACCGCCTGCGCGGGCACCTGACCGGGATCTTCCCTGGCCTGGAGCGCGAGCTCGACCTCGGCAACGTCGGCCCCCTGGTGCTACTGACGGGCTACCAGACCCCGGCCGCCATCCGCCGCACCGGCGTCAGACGGCTGGCCACCTGGCTGCGCAACCGCAAGGTCCGCGGCGCCGACCAGCTCGCTGCCGCAGCCGTCCAGGCCGCCGAGAACCAGCACACCGCCGTTCCCGGCGAGAAGATCACCGCCCAGGTCGTGCA
>NZ_JBIWJA010000023.1:0-94998 GCF_044764905.1 Streptomyces sp. NPDC093586
CCGGCCGTGCGGCCGGAGACGGGGTATCAACATATCTGGCGTTGACTTTTGGCACGCTGTTGAGTTCTCAAGGAACGGACGCTTCCTTCGTACTCGCCCTCGCGGGCTTTCCTCCGGGCGCTTCCCTTCGGTGTTCCCAACACTATCAGGCTTTTCCGGTCCCTTTGACCACCGTCCTGCGGGCACGCAGAAGGTGATCCGAAGATAGGATCTGATGAGTTGGGTGCCTGCCCGATGAGCACGCCAGCTTGGCGCCGCTCAACCTCGGCAGGAGTTACGACTGTACACGGGCCTGCGGAACAGGTGCAAATCACTGAGGACTGTGGTCTAGACCTCTATTCGGCACACTCGTGCGGAACCGGTACTTCCTGTGACATACCCTGCTGCACAGTGTGCCGTCCGGGACAGGCAGTGACGGCCCGTACAGATCTCCATCACCGGGAGGCTTCCCATGACCACCGTCTCGTCCCCGCTGGCAGGACGCGCCATCGGACTGGCCGCCGTGCCGGATCCGGTCTTCTCCGGGGCCATGGTCGGCCCGGGCACCGCCATCGATCCCGTCCGGGAGCCTTCCGAGGCCGTCTCTCCCGTGGACGGGGTCATCGTGTCTCTGCACCCGCACGCGTTCGTCGTGGTCGACGACAGTGGTCACGGTGTGCTGACCCACCTCGGCATCGACACCGTGCAGCTGAACGGCGAGGGCTTCGAGCTGCTGGTGAACAAGGGCGACACCGTCGTGCGCGGGCAGGCCGTGGTGCGCTGGGATCCGACGGCCGTCGAGGCCGCGGGCAAGTCTCCGATCTGTCCGGTCGTGGCCCTCGAGGCGACGGCCGAGGCGCTCGTCGATCTCCGTGAGGACGGCGAAGTGAAGGCCGGCGAGAGCCTCTTCCTCTGGAAGTGACGACAACGCCGTCGTACGACGGCTGGTAGGACAACCACCGCGGCGGGACCCGCCGCATTAAGGGGACGGGTGAGATGGAGACAACGCTGCGAGGCGTCGGTGTCAGCCACGGTGTGGCGATCGGCGAGGTTCGGCACATGGGGACGGCGGTGCTCGAGCCGCCGGCCAAGCAGATCCCGGCGGAGGACGCGGACCGCGAGCAGGGGCGCGCCCGCAAGGCTGTGGAGGCTGTGGCGGCCGACCTGGTGGCGCGCGGCAATCTGGCGGGGGGCGAAGCCCAGGCAGTGCTCGAGGCGCAGGCCATGATGGCCCAGGACCCCGAGCTGATGGCGGACGTGGAGCGGCGGATTGCCGTCGGCAGCACGGCCGAGCGCGCGGTGTACGACGCCTTCGCGGCGTATCGCGCCCTGCTGGCCGGTGCCGGTGAGTACCTGGCCGGCCGGGTCGCGGACCTCGATGACGTGCGGAACCGTATCGTCGCCCGCCTGCTCGGGGTGCCCATGCCGGGCGTGCCCGACAGCGACGAGCCGTACGTGCTCATCGCGCGTGACCTGGCGCCCGCCGATACGGCACTGCTCGACCCGACGCTGGTGCTCGGTTTCGTCACCGAGGAGGGCGGGCCGACCAGCCACAGCGCGATTCTGGCGCGGGCGCTGGGTGTGCCTGCCGTGGTGGCGTTGCCGGGTGCGGGTGAGCTACCCGAAGGCACTGTGATCGCGGTGGACGGCAGCACCGGCGAGATCTTCGTGAACCCCAGCGCGGAGAAGAAGGCACAGATGGAGGCGGAGGCCGCCGAGCGCAAGGCCGCGCTGGCCGCCTCGACCGGGCCGGGTATGACGTCCGACGGTCACAAGGTGCCGCTGCTGGCCAATGTCGGTGGTCCCGCCGACGTGCCCGCCGCGGTGGAGGCGGGCGCGGAGGGCGTCGGTCTTTTCCGTACCGAGTTCCTCTTCCTCGACGACAGCAAGAACGCGCCGTCCGAGGAGAAGCAGCTCACCGCCTATCGGCAGGTGCTGGAGGCGTTCCCCGAGGGCCGGGTAGTCGTGCGGGTGCTGGACGCGGGTGCGGACAAGCCGCTGGACTTCCTGACCCCGGCCGACGAGCCGAACCCGGCGCTGGGCGTGCGGGGGCTGCGGACGCTGCTCGACCATCCGGAGGTGCTGCGTACGCAGCTGACGGCGCTGGCGAAGGCGGCGGAGGGACTGCCGGTCCACCTCGAGGTCATGGCCCCGATGGTCGCGGACCGTGCGGACGCCAAGGCGTTCGCGGACGCGTGCCGTGAGGCCGGGCTGCGGGCGAAGTTCGGTGCGATGGTGGAGATTCCGTCGGCCGCGCTGCGGGCGCGCTCGATCCTGCAGGAGGTCGAGTTCCTGTCGCTGGGGACGAACGACCTCGCGCAGTACACCTTCGCCGCCGACCGTCAGGTGGGCGCGGTGTCGCGCCTGCAGGATCCGTGGCAGCCGGCGCTGCTCGACCTGGTCGCGCTGGCCGCCGAGGCTGCGAAGGCCGAGGGCAAGAGCTGTGGTGTCTGCGGTGAGGCCGCGGCGGACCCGCTGCTCGCGTGTGTGCTGACCGGTCTGGGTGTCACCTCTCTCTCCATGGGTGCGGCGTCGCTCCCCTATGTGCGGTCGACCTTGGCGAAGTTCACGCTGGCGCAGTGCGAGCGGGCCGCGGCGGCCGCTCGCGCGGCGGACAGTGCCGAGGATGCGCGTAACGCGGCTCAGGCGGTGCTGTCCGGAGAATAGATCTCCGGTGAGGCCGAGGCCGTCGCCGTCGTGAGGGGCGCTCCGCCTTCGGGTGGGGCGCCCCTCACGTTTCAGTGGTGGTGCCCCGGCATGGCGGTGTCGTCTCCGAGGTCCGGCGGCGCGCAGTAGTCGACGTTGGATTCCGGGGCGATGAGGTCGCCGGACTCGATGTCGGTGCAGTAGGCGTCGAAGACCTCGCCGGCGGTGAGGGGGGTGAGTCCGTATCCGCGCAGGCGCCAGCCGTAGATGCGGTCGGGGCTGCCGGGGGAGCTGGTCCGCATGACGAGGCCGCCGGGAGTGTGGGTGGCGAGGCCGAGGGCCAGGACGACGGTGAACTCCAGGGCGTCGGCTTCGTCCAGCTGTGCGGCGCCTTCGGTGTCGTCGTCGGCGTGGAGGACGGCGGTGAGGGCTTCCGGTGTGGTCGAGACGCTGCAGACCAGGTGGCGGTGGCCCGCCGGGGCTGTTTCCACGATGCACGTCAGGAGGCGCGAGGCGCGGGTGAACGCGGCGCGGCCGAGGTCCTCGCCGCAGGTGGCGCAGGTGCCGAGGCGGGCGAGCAGGGTGGACGCGTACTCCCAGGTGGCCTGGCGGACGGCTTCGTCGACGAGGGTGGGGACGAGGTCGGCGAGCGGCTGTCCGTCGTAGGGGACGGTGGGCCCGTTGGCCGCGAGCTCGGCGGTGAAACGGGCGCGGGTGGCGGGGAGGTCGGGGTCGAGGCCGGCCGCCGAGCAGAACTCGGCGTAGTCCTCGGGGTCGAAGAGGGCGAGTGTGGTGTGGGTGCCCTGGGAAGCCCGTGTCCTGAGCAGGGCTTCCACCTGTCGTAGGTAGGTGGTGTGGTCGTCGAAGACGAAGCTGCGGTAGCGCCTCATGGCGCGGAAGTCGTGCTCGTCGGTGAGCAGCCCGATGGTGCCGGCGATTTCGCGGCGCAGGACGCCTCGCATCGTCTGGTCGGTGTGCGCCATGTCTTCCCCCTGTGCGCAGTCGGTCAATGCTCACTCACCGTAACCGGCGGCACTGACAACGAGGGCGGGGCGGGAGCGGGCCGGCCGCCGTCACGTGGGCGGCCGGCCCTCTGGGGGCCTGGTCAGGCGCGTTTGCGGGCGAGGTCTTCGTAGAAGTGGAGGAGGTCGAGGTTGTCGATGGAGCCGGGGTTGACGGCCTTCTCCAGTGGGGTGCCCTGGAGGAGTCGCTTGACGGGGACCTCGATGCGTTTGCCGGTGAGGGTGTGCGGGATGCCGGGGACCTCGATGATCTCGTCGGGGACGTGGCGTGGGGAGAGCTGTTCGCGGATGGTCCGCTTGATGCTGGTGCGGAGGGTGTCGTCGAGGACGGCTCCGGGGACCAGGTGCACGAAGAGGGGCATCCAGTAACCGCCGTCGGGCTGTTCGACGCCGATGACGAGGGACTCCCTGATCTCGGGGAGTCGTTCGACGGCCTCGTAGATGTCGGCCGAGCCCATGCGGACGCCCTGGCGGTTGAGGGTGGAGTCGGAGCGGCCGTGGATGACGACGGAGCCCCGGGAGGTGAGGGTGATCCAGTCGCCGTGGCGCCAGACACCGGGGTAGGCGGCGAAGTAGCTGTCGTGGTAACGGCTGCCGTCGGGGTCGTTCCAGAAGCGGACCGGCATCGAGGGCATGGGGTTGGTGACGACGAGTTCACCGACCTCGTCGGTGAGGGGTTCGCCGTTCGGGTCCCAGGACTGGAGGTCGGTGCCCAGACAGGGGGCCTGGAGTTCGCCGATGTGGACGGGGAGGGTGGGGACGGCGCCCGCGAAGCAGGAGCAGACGTCGGTGCCGCCGCTGACGGAGGCGATCCACAGGTCCGCCCCGCTCTCGGCGAACTCGTCGTGCAGCCAGCGGAAGCCGTCGGGAGGGAGCGGGGAGCCGGTGGTGGCGACGCACTGGATCCTGGAGAGGTCCAGGTCGCGGCCCGGGTGGACGTCCGCCTTGCGGCAGGCCATGACGTAGGCGGCGGAGGTGCCGAAGAGGGTGGCGCCGGTGCGTTCCGCGATGCGCCACTGGGCGTCCGTGCCCGGGAAGCCGGGGCTGCCGTCGTAGAGGACGATCGTGGTGCCGGTGAGCAGGCCGGAGACGAGGAAGTTCCACATCATCCAGCCGGTCGACGTGTACCAGAAGAAGCGGTCCTCGGGGCCGAGGTCGCAGTGCAGGCCGAGCTGTTTGAGGTGCTCGACGAGGATGCCGCCCTGGGACTGGACGATGGCCTTGGGCAGGCCGGTGGTGCCGGAGGAGTAGAGCACCCACAGAGGGTGGTCGAAGGGGACCTGCTCGAAGACGGGGTCCGTGTCGGCGGCCGTGAGGGCGTCCCACACGAGTGCGCCCTCGGGGGCCTCGGTGCCGAGGAGCGGGATGTGGACGACGGCGCGCAGGGTGGGCAGGTCGCGGCGGAGTTCGGCGACGGTGTCCCGGCGGTCGTGTTCCTTGCCGCCGTAGCGGTAGCCGTCGACGGTGAACAGGACGACGGGCTCGACCTGCTGGAAGCGGTCCAGGACGCTGCGGGCGCCGAAGTCGGGGGCGCAGGAGGTCCAGACGGCGCCGACGGCGGCGGTGGCGAGGAGGGCGGTGACGGCCTGGGGGATGTTGGGGAGGTAGCCGCTGACGCGGTCGCCGGGGCGGACGCCGAGGGAGCGCAGGGCGGCGGCGAGGGAGCCGACCTGGCGGCGCAGTTCCGACCAGGTGACGGGGGTCGTCTCGTGGGTCTCGTCGACGTACAGCAGGGCCGGTTCGTCCGCGCGGGTGGCGGCGGCGCGCAGGGCGTGCTCGGCGTAGTTCAGGGTGGCGCCGGGGAACCACTGGGCACCGGGCATCGAGCGGTCGCCCAGCACGCGCGTGCAGGGGGTCGCGAAACGGACGTCGAACCATTCCGTGACGGCTTTCCAGAACGTGTCCAGCTCGTCGACGGACCAGCGGTGGAGGGCGGCGTAACCGCCCTCGGCGGGGGCGCCGTGGTGTGCGGCTGCCCAGGACTGGAACCTGGTGATCCGGGCCTGGGCGATGCGCTGCGGATCTGGCTGCCAGAGCGGCTGGGGGGACGTGGTCGGCATGGGGCGGCTCCCGGACTGTGCGCGTCGTGTGCGTCCTCCGCGCACGGGCTGGGGTGTGCGCGTGACGCGGCTGACACGGACGATGCCATGTGATCGACTGCCGCACCAGGGTGCGCCCCACATAGTCGGTGTCGTGAAGATGTGGTCCGGTCACGGGTGAATGGCAGTTGGACTGCGAACCGCCCGGAGGTCGGTGGGTGACAGGGTGAGCGGCATGGACGGTCGTGACCTGGTGCGTTCGACGAAGGCGTTCGGTTCCGTGGGAGCGGTGCAGGGGTTGCGTACCGTACAGGCGGCGTGGCGCAGGCCGCGTGCGGGCGCCGCGGGGGGGGGTGCCGCCGCGCGGGGCGGGACGGGTGCGGGTGCGGGGCCATGCGGGGGGCGGAGCGGGACGGCGTGAGTCGCGCCGTCCCGTCCGGTGTGTGAGCGGGAGCCGGTGGAGGTCCCGGCTCAGATGTAGCGGCCTTCGAACCAGGCCCGCACGGCCCGGGTGTGGAGGGGGAAGGCGAGCTCTTCGGCCCGGCGCAGGAGGTGCCAGCCCTCGGTCTCGTCGGTGGCGGCGGACGGCGGGAGGCCCTCGGCGGGCCGCTCCGGGAGAAGCCCGAAGAGCAGCAGGTGGCCGTCGGGCGAGCTCATGGCGTCGGCGAGCCGGACGTCGCGGCCCGCCGCGTCGATGCCCGTCTCCTCCTTGAGTTCGCGGACGACGGCCTGCCGCCAGTCCTCCCGGTCGTCGATGTAGCCGCCGGGCAGGGCGACGCCTCCGCGTGCGGGGGCCACGGTGCGGGTGATGACGACCAGGGCGGTGCCCTTGGTGTCGTACACGGGCTGGAGGGCGACCGCTACCGGCAGTGGGTTGCGGTAGGCCGTGGTGCCGCATGCCGGGCAGGTGCGGGGCCAGCCGGAGACGCCCTCTCCGTAGGGCGTTCCGCAGCGCGAACAGTGGGAGTCCGGCGCGGAGTTGGGAACGGGGTTTTCGGTTTCGGACACGCGGCGGACTGTATCCGATCACGGAAGGGGCGGCTCCGGCGGGCGGCTCAGCGGCGGCCGGACAGTGACGCCGTGGAGACCGGGAAGTCGAAGTAGGTGTCCGGGTAGGGCTCGGGCTTGTAGGTGAAGTGCCACCACTCCTCGGGGAGGTTGACGAGGCCGACGTCCTCCAGGGTGTTCTTCAGCAGCAGCCGGTTGGCACGCTGGGCGCCCTGGACGCGGGGGTCGAGGGTGTGCGAGAGGGTGTCGAAGCAGTCGAAGCCGGTGCCCATGTCGACGGAGTTGTCGGGGAAGCGCTCCTTCTGGGGTGCGAAGCAGGGCACCAGTGGTTGCCCGGGGTGGTACGGGCGAGTGGGCTTCGCCGGGAGCTTCACGATCGTGAGGTCCATGGTCGAGCCGCGGCTGTGGCCGGACTTCTCGGCGATGTAACCGTCGTCGAACAGGCGGGTCTTGTCGACGTTCGGGTAGAACTCGGCCTTCATCTCCTGGTCGTCGAGGTCCGCGGCCCATCGGACGAAGTGGTCGACGGCGCGTTGCGGCCGGTAGCAGTCGTACACCTTGAGGGAGTAGCCCTGGCTCAGCAACCGGGTCTGGGCCCGGTGGAGGGCCTGGGCCGCGGGGCGGGTGAGGATGCACAGGGACTGGCGGTAGCCGTCGATGCGCTCGCCGACGAAGTTGTGCGGGGTGACGTAGCGCATCTCCTGGATGATCGTGGGGTCGACGCTTCTCAGGGTCACGAAGTCCGCGGGCGCCTTGGGTTCGGGGCCGGCCTGGGCGGTGGCGGGGACGGTGGTCACGGCGAGCAGGGCGGCGACGGTGGTGACCAGGCCGCGTACGGCGGTGGAGATTCGTGTCATGCCCCCTGCATCTATCAGGCGGAGACTCCGCAGGGGAAGTGGCCGGGTGACGACTCGACCATCCGTGCCCCGGCGATCGCCCGCGAATCCTGCGTGCCCGGGATGTCGCCCGCGAGATGCGGCAGGAGGGCAGGGCACCGGCCCGTGTGCTGCCGGGATCGACGACGAGCGGGTGCTGGCCGGCGACGGCTCCCGCTGCCGGTCACGTGTCTGACGCGACGGGCCGCCGGTATCGGCCACGAGCGCACCCGTTCCCGCCGGCCGCGGACCGACGGCGAGGCCGAACGCTTCGACCGCACTCTGGCGGCCGGGTGGGCGTGTGTCCGCCCGAACGGTCTGTGCGCTCGGCAGGGACAGGACCCCGCTTGTCAGGGCTGCCGACCGCCGAGTGGCAGACGTACCTTGGTCCCCTCGAAGGAAAACCGATGCGCAGACCACGGGCCGTAAGGCTCTTGGCCTCAAGTGTGGCGCCGGCGGTCCTCACGACCGCCGCGCCGATGACGTCGGCACGCGTGGCGCCACCCGGCACAGGCCGACTCGCCGGCAGCCTCCGCCCTCTCTTCGCGGACGACAGCCCTGAACCGGCCGGTCCGCCGGTGCTCCCGGCAGGCGGCAAAGTATCGCGGAGCGCCGATCACCCTCATGGCCAGGGACCTGGTCCCCAGGCCGGACGCAGCGCCGGGACCAACGTGCTCGAACGTATGTCGACGAAGAGCCGGCGAGGTCAGCCGTGAGCGACGGAGCATCGCGAAGGGAACTTCTCGTGGGGTACACACCTCAGTGGCCGACGTCCTCCTCCTGGGAGGAGGAAGGCGTCCTGGAACTGGACGTCGACGCGGTCTCTCCGGTTCGGGCGGCTGGCCGCGGCCTGTACGCGAGGCCCTCGGTGCTGCCCAGCGCTACGGACTGCCCCGGGAAGCCGCCATGTTCCACCCGAGCACGGGCGGGGCCCCCTTCACCGATGTCTCCGACCGGACCGGCAGGCGGTCCTGGCGGCTCGGCCAGCACGACGCCCAGCTGAATCCCGGCTACCACGTGCCCGAGTACGTCCTCGCCGACGACGGGCGGGTGCTTCTCCTCGATCCGTCGTTGCCGGAGCCCCGGTTCGTGAACTCGTCGCTGATCGCGTTCCTCGACGCGCTTGCCGCGTGGGGCCACCGGTGCGGGCACGTCGACGACTTCGACGACCTCGAGTCCGACGACGAGGAGGACGACGAGGACCCGGCGGAGGCGGCACGGGTCGCCTTCGGCCTGGAGATCAGGGACCGCCTTCGGAAGCTGGACCCACCGGCGTCCCAGATGGGCACCTGGTGGGACCGGGTCTACGAAGAGGTGGAACTCGACGCCATCTGACAGGCATCGCCGAGCGAGGAGGCGCGGGCACTCCGGCGGAGCAGGCCGGTCCTGACCACGGTGCCCTGGGACCGCACGACCGGCGGGCCGGTGCGCAACGCCCTCGTGGGCCGGACGCCCGAACCGCGGCCCTGGGCGGCACGGGCGGACAGGTCTGCTACGACATGGGACGGACGCGAGGCCTCGGAGAACACCTACGGAACGGGCGGCTTCCTGCTGCTCGACACCGGGAACCGGCCGGCGCCGTCGAGGAGGACGGAGACGGTCGAGGCCGCGCGGGCGCGTGGGGGCGGGTTCAGGTGGCGACGGGCCGGCGCCGGTCCGCCGCCTGGGCCATCGCGTGCTGGACGACGCCGATGAGAACCTCCTTGACCGACTCCCTGTCACGGGCGTCGCACATCACCAGCGGCACGTCGGCGTCGAGGTCGAGGGCCTTGCGGACGGTCTCGGCCGGATAGCGGGCCGAGCCCTCGAAGCAGTTGACGCCGACGAGGAAGGGGATGGAACGCCGCTCGAAGTAGTCGACGGCGGCGAAGCAGTCCTCCAGGCGGCGGGTGTCGGCGAGGACCACGGCACCGAGGGCGCCCTCGGAGAGTTCGTCCCACATGAACCAGAACCGCTCCTGCCCGGGGGTGCCGAACAAGTACAGCACCAGGTCCTCGCGCAGCGTGATCCGGCCGAAGTCCATCGCCACGGTGGTGGTGTGCTTGCCCTCCACACCGCTGACGTCGTCGACGGGGCGCCCGGCCTCGGTGAGCAGTTCCTCGGTGCGCAGCGGTCTGATCTCGCTGACCGCGCCGACGAGGGTGGTCTTGCCCACGCCGAAACCGCCGGCCACGAGGATCTTGAGCGTGACGGGCTCGACCGGCGGCTTGCCGCGCTGAGAACGCCCGAAGATCATCGATCTCTTCTCCTTACCGTGCCGGGGGCCGCTCCGGCGTTCCCCCGGGGCCGTTTCACAATGCGCGCAGGCCGCTGATCACGTCGCGCAGAATGTCCTCGTCCGGGAGCTCGGCCGGGGGCACCGGCCGGTTCACGTGCACGAGTTCGGCGTCGACGAGATCTCCGACCAGGACGCGTACGACGCCGACGGGCAGGTCGAGTCCGGCGGCGAGTTCGGCGACCGACTGCGGGCTGTCCCGGCACAGCCCGACGATGTCCACGTGCTCCGGGGCGAGGGTGACGTCCGCCTCCGGGTCGTCCGCGTGGGGTTCCGCGACCACCACCGCGATGAGGTCGAGGCGGTGCTGGGCCGCGCTGCTGGTGCGGCCGCGCGTCATGGCGTACGGACGGACGACGGGGCCGGCCTCGTCGTCGAACCAGTGGTGTGTTCCCTGACCGTCTGCGCTCATGTCATCCCACTTACCCGCCCGAAGGCAGATCGGTGCGCGGGGCGGTGCCCAGATGCACGCCGACCCGCTTGACGAGGAGGGTCATCTCGTAGGCGACCTGGCCGACGTCGGAGTCGGCGTCCGACAGGACGGCGAGGCAGCTGCCGTCGCCGGCGGCCGTGACGAACAGGAAGGCGTCGTCGAGTTCGACGACCGTCTGCCGGACGCTGCCCGCCTCGAAGTGGCGGCCCACGCCCTTGGCGAGGCTGTGGAAGCCGGAGGCCACGGCCGCCAGGTGTTCGCTGTCCTCCCTGGTCAGGTCCTGGGAGGCCCCGATCGGCAGGCCGTCGCCGGACAGGACGACGGCCTTGCGGATGCTCGCGACGCGGTCCACCAGGTCGTCCAGGAGCCAGTTGAGCTCCCCGGACGCGGTCGCGGTGTGGTCGGTCGCCTTCGGTGCGGTCATCGACCGTCCCCCTTAGTCGTTCGTTGTGGTGCTTGTGGTGCTTGTGGTGTCCGTGGTCGTGGTGTCTGTGATCGTTCGCCGTCGGGAGGGGCGGTGCCCGCGGCGTTCTCCTCGCGGCCTCGCTGCCACCCGCGCTGGAGCGAGGCCATGCGGCTGCGCACCTCTTCGGCGTCCCGGTCCGCCGGGTCGGTCCGGTCCTCGGGGGGCCGTTCGGCGCTGCGTTTGAGCTGGGGGGCCAGGTTGGCCTGCCGCACGCGCCGGGGCAGTGCGCTGCCGTCGGTGCCCGGCCCGGAGTCGTCCGGGGCGTTCGGTTCGGACTCGGCGGGTCGGGTGCGGTTCGGGAGGGCGGGAGGCTCGGACGCCTCGCCGGAGCGGTGGCCCGGGGCCGGTCCGCCACCGGCCGGGGGGCCGCCGTGCGCGCGGGGTGTGCCGCGGCGGCGGGACGGGAGGAACGGCAGCGCGTCGGGTTCCGGGCGGTCTGCCCCGGCACCGGCCTCACGGTCGGGTCCGCGGTCGGTCTCGCGGTCGGGTCCGCGGTCGGTCTCGCGGTCGGTGGCCTGGGCAGCAGCCTCCCGACGGCGGCGGGACGGCGGTGCCGGCGGCTCACCGGATCCTGCCTGCCGGTCGGCCCGGCCCACCGCGTCGGTCCCGGGCGTGTCGTTCGTACGGTCGCGGGAGCCGCGCTCGGGGACGGGCCGTCCGTGCGAACTGACCAGCTTGGGGGTACGGCGGCGGGGCAGCGGAACCGGGGCGTTCGGGTCGTTCTCGGCACCGGGCCGTTCCGAACCGCCGGACCGCTCCGGACCGCCCGGCCGTTTCACGCTCGCGGGGAACCGGTCCGGGCCCGTCGGGCGTTCCGTCCCCTCGGCGTCCTGGCGTCGCCGCTCGCCTCGACGGACCACCGGGTCGTCCTGTGCCGCGGCGAGGGAGCGACGCGGACGGAAGAGTCCGCCGCGCTCGCTGTCCTGGTCGCCGAGTGCGCCGGGAAGGTCGTCGAAGGCGTCCAGGTCGACGGGCGCCTCCAGTTCGACCGGCCCGTCCAGCAGCGGGGCCGGCCGGCCCGGGAGCCGGGCGGGGACGTGGGCCAGGGCGGAACGGCGGCTCTCCGCCCGCTCCTTCTCCTTGGCGCGCTGTGGCCGGTCGAGGCGGAATCCGACGCCGTTGGTGTCGGGCGCGTCGTCGCTGAGCAGTGCGTCGGGGACGAAGACGACGGCGGTGGTGCCGCCGTACGGGGAGGGCTGGAGGGAGACCCGGACGTTCTGCCGCTGGGCGAGCCGGCTGACGACGAACAGGCCGAGCCGGTCGGTGTCGGACAGCTCGAACTCCGGTGTCTCGGCCAGCCGGAGATTGGCGTCCAGGAGGGCGTCGGCCGTCATGCCGAGGCCGCGGTCGTGGATCTCCAGGGTGAAGCCGTTGGCGACCCGCTCGCCCAGGACCTGCACGGCGGTGTGCGGAGGGGAGAACACCGTGGCGTTCTCCAGGAGTTCGGCCACGAGGTGGGTGAGGTCGGCTACGGCCGGTCCGGTGACGGCGATGCGGGGCAGCCGGCGGACCTCGATGCGCTCGTAGTCCTCCACCTCGGCGACGGCGGCCCGCACCACGTCCATGAGCTGGACGGGCTTGCGCCACTGCCGGGAGGGGGCGGCACCGGAGAGGATGACCAGGCCCTCCGCGTGCCGGCGCATACGGGTGGTCAGATGGTCCAGGCGGAACAGGTCGGCGAGTTCCTCCGTGTCCTCGGTGCGGCGTTCCATGGTGTCGAGCAGGGTGAGCTGCTTGTGCAGCAGTACCTGGCTGCGGCGGGCGAGGTTGACGAACACCTCGGAGACCCCGGCGCGCAGTTCGGCCTGCTTGACGGCGGCCTCCACGGCGGCACGCTGGAGCGTGTTGAGGGCCCGGCCGACCTCGCCGATCTCGTTCTTGTCGTATTCGAGGCTCGGCACCTCGGTCTCGACGTCGACCTGTTCGCCCGCCGAGAGGCGGCGCATGACGCTGGGCAGGCGGACACCGGACGCCTCGTGGGCCTCCAGGCGCAGCTGCCTGAGGTCGCGGATGAGGGCGCGGCCGACGCGGACGGACAGGAAGAGGGAGAACAGCACGGCGACCAGACCGAGCGCTCCGGCGACGACCGCCTTGGTGATGACGTTCATCGCGACCGGACGGACCCGGTCCTGGTAGCGGTCGGCGGCCTGGTCCTCGAGGTCGCCGAGCTCGTCGAGGACGCTCCCGGCGGCGGTGTCCCAGCTCTTGGCGGTGACGCCGCGGGGCATGCCCTCCTCGGTGGAGACGGCCGCCTCCTCGGCGACGCGCAGGGAGGCGGAGGAGGCGTTCCTCCAGAAGCGCTCGTACCGGCCGCGTTCCGTGGCGGGCAGCAGCGGGAGGTTGGCCTCGTACAGCACGGTGCGCTGCGCCACGAGGTCCGAGACGTCCCGCGCCTCGCCCCGGGTGAGCCTGCCGGCGACCAGGGCGGAGCCGAGCAGAGCGTCCTCGCGGGAGAGCAGTTCGCGGGCGCGGGAGACGTTGACGAGTGCGCGGTACTGCTTGTCCAGGCCGACGTCGTCGACGACGTGGAGGTTGGCGAGCAGTGCGTGGCAGGGGTCGACCAGGCGGTTGTAGAGGCCGAGCGCCCGGGCGCGGTCGACGGTGCCGTCCTCGACGCCGCGGCGCAGGGAGTCGATGCCGCCGAAGGCGTCCAGGACCGCGGCCAGCCGGTCCTCCTCGGCCGCGCCGAGCGCGTCACGCACGTCGCCGTTCCCGGCGTTGCGGCGGATCTCGGCGACGGCCTCGTCGGTGGCGGCGCGGCTGCGGCGCAGTGCGGACAGGCCGTCGGAGGCGCGTGGGTCGGCGAGGTAGACCAGGGTCTGGCGGCGTTCCTGCTGGAGGACGCGGACGGTGTCCTCGAGGGGGTAGCCGACCTGTTCGACGAGGGCCGACACGTTGAACAGCCGACTCGCCTCACGACCGGTGAGGACCGTGGCGAAGGCCCAGATCGCGGTCAGGGACACCAGCGGCACGAGAAGCAGCGCCACGATCTTCCGGCGGATGGACTTCCCGCGAAAGCGCATGGCCTCCCCCAGCTGGGCCCCCACCGAGAGAGGGCACACGTGTACGTCAACAAACGGCGCGAGCCTACTACTGACGCACAGGTAACTCGAAGGCCCGTCCGGAGGGCGAACTTCCGCACCGGCGGCCGGGGATGGTCAGTTGTCCGGTCATTGCGGGAGATTGCCTCCCTGGTCCGGCGGACGGTGCGGGGCCTCTCTTGCGCTGTGGCGGGCGGATTGGCCGAGATTTTTCGGCCGCGGGGGATTTCCGGGAATCCTGACGGTCCGTGGTTCGTCCTTCTTCACGGGAAACGGTGGCGGAATCGGCAACAGGAGCCGCATCCCGTCTCCGGGCGGCGTGAAGCGACGCAAGCCGGGCAGCCAGAGGGGAGCCGGGTCTTCGGGCGCGGGTGAGCGGTCGGCAGGCGGTGGGGAGTGGCATGGTGATGGGCACGGCGGAGCGGCGCGGGGCGGCCGGGTCGGCGGCGGGATCGGCTCCCGGGGCATCGGATCACGGCGTTCCGGCGCCCGGGCGTGCCGTCGAGGTCACCCAGCAGGAGGAGGGGCGGGAACCGCGGCCGGTCTACCGGGAGTTGTGGAGGGAGGAGCCGGCGCGGCGGCACCGGCTGCCGGATCCGGTCCGTACGGCCGCTGTGCGTGCGGTGCTCGTCGTCGCCGTGACGCTGATCCTGGCGATGGTGGCCTTCCTGTGCACGATGGCCGGATCCTGGCTGGCGTTCCCGATGGTGATCGGCAGCGTGACCGGCACGGTGGTGGCCACGTGGGGCGTACTCGACGTATGGGTGACGCGTCAGGTCTGGAACCAGCGCCACGGGGTGGTGTCGGTGCCGAGCAGCACCGCACGGGCCGTGCGGCGCGAACGGCGCCGGGCGCGGCGGAAGGCGCGGACCGCCGAGCGTGCCCGGGGACGGATACGCGGGCGCGGCGGCGCGGGGCGGCTGTCGCACCCCTGAGGGGCCGCACCGCTGAACGGCCGTACCTCCGAACGCCTTCCGCCTCACATCCCGACGTGACGCGCGCGAAGTCGCGGGGCATGGTGCGGCTGCTGACCCGTGACCTCCGGGACAAGCCCAGGGTGGCCCCCGGTACTTCACCCACGAGCGCGATGCGCGCGTGGGTGAAGTACGGGCTGCGGCCGGCTCGGCGGATCGGCGCACAACCCGCGCCGAGCGGCTGGCCGGGCGCGGATCCGATCAGGGCGGGAAGCTAGGCGCGTGACGGGGCGGGGGCGGGTCGCTTGTACATCCGGGTCGCCGTGATCTCGCTGTGCACCGTCTCCCCCTCGCCGGTCGGGGCCTGCTGGGGCAGCCCCGGCCTCAGGTGCTCCTCCACGCTGATGTACTTCAGGCCGGCCCTGAGATCGGCGTCATTGCGCAACCGGATGACCAGCGGGAACTCGGCCAGCGCGGTCGTGTCGAACAGGCCGGTGGTGTACAGGAGCTGCACGCCGAGTGCGTCGGACACGGCCCGCTGGAGCTCCAGCAGGTAGGTGGCGTTGGCGCGGCCGATGGGGTTGTCGAGGAACAGGGTGCCGGCGTGCCGGTGCCGGTCGTGGCCCCGGTCGTTGCTGCGGAGCGCGGCCATCGTGCAGTACAGGGCGATGGCCGCGGTGAGCAGCTGGCCGCCGGAGAAGACGTCGCCCATCTGTCCGACGGGGACCCGCTCGGCGCGCAGGACGGCGTCGGGCTTGAGGATCTCGACGGCGACGCCCTTGGGCTGCAGGGCGGCGGCCACACCGCGCAGCAGCAGGGACATGCCGTCGCGGCGCAGGTCGGAGTTCTTCTTCACGGCCGCCCTGGTCGCCTCGTCGACGACCTCGCCGAGCCGCTCGGTGAGGGTGGCCTGGTCGGGCTCCTCGAAGCGGATGCGCAGGAACTCCTGTCCGGACCACTCGCCGAGGCCCTCCGGCAGCCGGGAGAGCCGCTGCGCGGAGCGGAGGGTGGCGAGGGCCGACTCGACCAGGCCGCGCAGCCGGTCCACGATCGAGTCGCGGTTGCGCTCCAGCTGGGCGAGTTCGTCGGTCAGGACACGGAGGCGGGGCGCGAAGGCCTCCGCCCACTTGCCCGCGTGCTCGGGCAGCGCGGCGGCGGGCAGCTCGCGGATCTGCTGCCGTGCCGGCGTGCGGACCTGTTCGTAGCGCGTGGAGTTGGCGTGCCGGACGAGGACGTCGCTCGCCTCTCGGACGGCCGCCTCGGCGGCGGACAGGTCGGCGGCGCAGCCGCGCAGCGACCGGCGGGCCTCGGCGGCGGTCCGCCGGGCCTCGTCCAGGCTCCCCGGGTACGGCTCGGGCTCGTCCGGCTCGTCGTCGGAGGCGGGGTCGCGCAGCAGGTCGCGGAGCATCGCGGCGATCTCGTCGAAGCCGCCGGCCGCGTCCTCGGCGGCGCGGTGCGCGTCGAGGAGTTCGGCGTGGGCCTCGCGGGCCTGTGCCAGCGCCTCGGTGCGGGAGGCGAGTTCGGCGGTGGCCGTGCGCAGCAGGGTCTGGGCGTGATCGGCGTCGGCCGGGACCAGGTCCTCGGGGAGTTCGGTGTGGGCGTCGCCGTCCTCGGGCGCGTGCCGCTCGGCCTCGCCGCGCAGCCGGCCGAGCTGTTCGCTCGCGGTCGACATCCGGGTCTCCAGGAGCTGCACCAGTTCCTCGGCGCGGGCGGCGGCGGCCTGCCGGGACGGTCCGTCGGAGCCGTCGGGCGACTCCAGCAGCTGCGCGGCCCGGGTGCGGACCTTGTTGCTGAGCCGGTCCAGTTCCGCGCGGGCCGCGCTCTCGTCGCTCTCCGCACGGGCCTGCTCGGCGCGCAGGTCGGCGCCGACGCCGACCTTCTCGTACACCTGGGAGGCGGCGCGGTAGGCCTCGCGGAGGTCCGGCAGGGACGCCTTCGGCGCGTCCGTGTCGTTCCCGGATGTGTCCTCGGGGACGTCGTCGGGAGCGCCCGCGATCTCGGAGCGCTCGGCGCGCAGTGCGCGGGCGGTGCGACGGGCGTCGTCGGCGGCGCGCTGGGCGGCGCGGCGGTCCTCGTCTGCGGCGCGGGCCCGCTCCAGGCAGGTCTGTGCGCGGGCCTCGGCCTCTGCGGCCTCGTCGGCGAGTTCTCTCAGCCTGGCCTGCCAGCCGGCGCGTTCGCGCAGCCGGAAGGCGAGTCCGGCGAGTGCGTCGGCGGCGCGGCGGGCCTTCTGGGCGGCCTCCTGCCGCTCGTCGCGCATCCGTACGGCCTCGGTGGCGCTCTCGTCGGCCTCGGCCCGCACGGCGCGCGCCTCGGCCAGCTCGGCCTCGGCCTCCTCGGCGAAGGCACGCGCCTCCTGGGCGGTCCGGGCCAGTTCGGCGAGGCGTCCGGCGGGGCAGCCGGCGCGCCAGGAGGCGAGCCGGGCCGCCAGTTCCCGGTCCTTTCCGAGCCGGGCGGCGAGCGCGCGGATCTCCTCGTCGCGCTCCGCCGCCCGCGCGCGCAGGGCCTGTCGCTCCTCGTCGGCGGCGTGCTCGTCGTGCATGGCCGGGTTCGGCGGGACGAGGAAGACGTCCTCGGCGCCGGATCCGGGGGCCGGGGTGGGCGCGAGCAGGGCGGCGGCGGTGCCGACGGCGACGGCGGAGCGCGGCAGCAGGGCCGCGTCGCCGAGGACGTCCCGGGCGCGGGTGTGCGAGTCGGGGTCGGTGATGATCACGCCGTCGACCAGCTCGGGCCGGGCGGCCAGCACGCGCGCGTGGTCGGCGGGGTCGACGGCCTGCGCCAGGTAGCGCCAGCCGGGCAGGGCGGGGATGCCGTGCTCGCCGAGGAACTCGACGGTGGCCAGCACGTCCGGGCCGGGCGGCAGCAGTCCGCCGTCGCCGAGGGCGCCGAGGATGCGGGAGTCGTCGGCGGCGGCGGTGCGCAGGTCGAACAGCTGGCGTTCGGCGGAGGAGACGGTGTCGTCGAGCAGTTCGCGCAGTTCGTCGGCGAAGCGGTCGAGTTCCTCGGCGGTCAGGGCGCCGTCGGACGCCCTGGGCGCGTCGGCGCGGTCGGTGTCCTGCCTCGGCTGGGGGATGCCGGGGCGGGACGGGGCGGCCAGGCCGAGCAGTTCCGCGAGGCGTTCCTCTGCCGCGAGCGCCTCGGCGGTGCGTCGTTCGGCGGCGTGGGCGCGCTCGGCGGCGGTGGCCGCGTCGGCCGCGCGGGCGGCGGTCAGCTCGGCGCGGGTCTCGGCGGCGGCGGCCTCGCGCGCGTGCTCGATGGCCCGGCGGGCGGCCTCGCGGGCGGTGTCCCAGGCGGCGACCGTCGTCTTCTCGGCGTCGCTGGCCGCGAGGGCGGCGCGGGCGGGGTCGGCGTCGGGGGCGCTGTCGTCGAGCCAGCCGGCGCGGACCGCCTCGGCGGTCTCCTGCTCGACCTCGGTCAGACGCTGGCGCAGATGTCCGGCCTCGCTGCGGGCCCGCTGGGCCTCGGTGGCGGCGGCGGTGGAGTCCCGGTGGGCGGCGTCGCCGGCGTCCTGGAGGGCGGCGGACCGTTCCTCCTCCTCGTTGGCGTGGTGCTCGGCCTTGGCGGCCGCCGCGTGCAGGGCGCGGACGAGGGCGACGGCGGCCTCGGCGCGGGCGGCGAGCGCGGGCGCGGCGTCCCGCTCGGCCTCCTGGATGGCGGTGGACACGCGGGCGACGCGGTCGGCGGCGGCGCGGTGGCGCAGGACGGCCTCGGCGGCCTGCCAGGCGGCGTGCAGGGTGCGCGCGTCGGCGAGCTCGCGCTTCTGCGCGGCGGCCGACTTCTCGGCGGCGGTCAGGGCCAGCGAGGCGTGCCGGTAGGCGAGTTCGGCGGCGACGAGCGCGCTGCGGTCGCGGGCCGACTCGGCGTGCGTGACGGCGTAGGCGGCGGCGGTGACCCGCTGGGCGAGGTCGGCCGTCCGGGCCCGCTCCCGGGCGCCGCGCGCCGAGAGCCTGCGCGCCAGGGTCCTGGTGCGGCGTTCGGCGGCGGTGTGGACGTCCCGCGCGCGGGTGCGGGCGTCGGCGGCCTCGACGATCCGCCCGAGGAGATCGACGGAACCGGCGGTGAAGTCGCGTTCGGCGATCAGCTCGGCGCGCCGGCCCAGCTTGTTGCCGAAGCCGCTGACCAGGTCGGCGAGTCCGTCGGTGTCGCGGGTGTCGGTGACGGCGCGCAGCAGCAGGTCGGTGAAGTCGGAGTCCTTCTTGACCGCGAACAGGCCGGCCGCCTCGCCCTCGTCGGCGTTCATCTCGCGCTGGTAGCGGAAGAGCTCGGGGTCGAGGCCGAGCTCGCCGAGGTGCTCGATCCAGCGGTCGTGGATCTCCTCCCAGTGCACCTCCAGGTGCGGGTAGGCCTTGCCGGCCTCGGTGAGCGCGTCCCGGAAGCCCTTCATGGTGCGCCGCCGGCCCTGGGCGCCGGAGGCGCCCTCGACGGGCGGGCGGACGGCGGTGGCCTCGGCGACGGGGAGGTTGTCCAGGGTGAGTCCGGGGCCGGGCCGGAAGGAGTACCAGGCCTCGGCGAACTTGCGCGGGTCGTTGGAGATCTGTCGTCCCCGCCACTCGCTGACCTTGCCGACGACGACGCACTCGCCGGTCTGCACGTGCTGCCACTCCAGTGCCACGTGTCCGCAGTCGTCGGCGAGCAGGAACTTGCGCAGCACGCCGGAGCTGGCGCCGCCCAGGGTGTTGCGGTGGCCCGGCAGCATCACGGAGAAGATCAGCTTGAGCAGGACGGACTTGCCGCCGCCGTTCTCCAGGAAGAGCACTCCCGCGGGCGCGGGACGGCGCGGCGGGCCGACGGGCTCCTCCTCGAAGAACTCCGCCTGCGCGGGCGCGGGATCGGGCACGGGCTCGCCGACACCGCGCAGGTCAAGCACGGTGTCGGCGTAGCGCGCACCGGCGGGTCCGATGGAGTAGAGGCGGACCCGGGACAGCTCGTACATGGCGGACTCTCGTAAGTCTTCGTGAAGTCGGGGACGTTCGGTGGCGTCCGGTGACGTTCGGGCGTGTGAGGCGGGGTCAGGAGGAGTGGAACGGCAGTCCGGCGTCGGCCACCAGGTCCAGGTCGTCCGTGTCCTCGGCGGGCAGCAGGGTCGCCGTGCCGTCGGTGACCGGGACGACGCCCAGCTCCAGCAGCTCGGCCATCGCGGCGCTGCCCGCCATGTCCCGTACCTGGAGCTGGTAGCGGGCCGTCGTGCGGTAGGTGCCGCCGTTCTCGTCGCCGGTGCGCTGGAGGAAGCCGGACTCGGTGAGGAACGCGGCGGCCTTGCCGACGATGCCGGTGGTGGAGCCGGGGAGTCTGCGCGCGTCCTTGGTGGCGCCGGTGGCGCTGCGCCGGGCCCAGATCCGCCAGGCCGCCTCCAGGCCCGGGGCGTCGGTCGCCGGGTCGGTGTTCTCGCCCCGCTCCTCGGCCCGCTCCTCCAGCCGACGGCAGGCCTGGCGGACGAAGGCGTCCACGCCGTTGACGGTGACGCGGCCGATGTAGCCGTCGTCGGCGAGGTCCTCGGGGCGCGGGTAGGCCATGGCGGCGAGGGCGAGGTGGGCGAGGCCGTGCAGGAAGCGGTCGCCGGAGTCGGTGGCGGCGCGGCGCGCGTAGTCGCCCATGCGGACGGCGAACACCGAGTCCTCGGCGGCGGTCACGGCCATCCCCGCGCGCGGGGAGACCTCCAGGACGACGAGTCCGAGGCCGGCCGCCACGGCGTCGGCGAGCCGTGCGAAGGGCGGGTCCTCGCGGTACCGGCGCAGCAGGTCGGCGTACTCCTGGTCGCGGGCGGGGAGCAGCTTGGGCTGGAGGCCGAAGGCCACGAGCCGCGCCGCGTCGGCGGCGTCGGCGGGCGTGACGGCCGCGGTGGCCGGTGCGGCGCCCGCCTCCGGTTCGCTCCGGTCGACGTGCTCGGTCACGGTCGGTGCTCCTCGCTGTGCTGGTCGGTGGTGCTGTGCTGCTGGTTCTCGCTGTGCGCGTGGGCGGTGCTGTGCCGGCGCCGGCTGCCGGGCCGCCCGGGTGGTACGGCGCCGTTCACGCGGCCTCCGTCCGGTCCGCCGCCATTCCCGCCGCGTCCAGCAGTGCCGTGCCGACGACGAGGTCGGCGCCGCCGAACTCGGGGTCGTCCAGCTCGGTGCCGTCGTCGACGGCGAACAGCAGCTTGGACTCGCCCTGCCGGTAGGCGGTGCCGACCGGCGGGCTGGCCGCGTGCACGGCCAGCAGGGCGACGAGGTACGGCAGGTCGGGGTCCTGCGCGCGGGCGTCGGCCAGCAGCCCGGACAGGCGGCGCGGGGCGTCGTGCGGCAGGTCGAGCAGTTCCATGGCCGCCGCGAGCTGCTCCTCGCTGAAGCGGCTGTCGTCCGGGGTGGCGATCAGGTCGGGCTCGGGCATCTCGGCGCCCAGGTGCTCCCGCTCCACCGGCGGGGTCAGCAGGATGTCGACGAGGTCGCCGATCCGTACGGAGACGGGTGTGCGCAGTCCGGTGCCGTGCGCGAAGAAGGCGTCGGTCGCGCGCAGCGCCTGCTCCAGGGGCAGCGGCAGGACGGGGGCGACGAGGTGCCCGTACAGGTCGAGGCCCGAGGTCGTCAGGGGCGTGGCGAAGGCCTGCCGGTCCTGTTCGGCGCGGAAGAGCGGGCCGGCCTCCAGCAGCCGGGACTGGAGCTGGGTGTGGCGGCGGATGCAGTCCTTGACGATGTCGACGAGCTCGGCGGCGCGGCGCTTGTGCTCGGGGTCCTCGGACTCGTCACGGGCCTTGCGGATGTTGGTGAGGATCGCGTTCTCGTGCCGGTACCGGTCGGCCACGTGGTCCAGGGCTTCGGCGATCATGTCGGGGACGGCGGTCAGCCAGTCGACCGCGCGGACGTTGCGCCGGGTGGCGTCGAGGGCCTTGCGCAGGGTCTCCGAGTACTGGACGGTCCGGTACCGGGCCTGTTCGGCGGCGAGCTGGGCGTCGGCGAGCCGGCCGCGGCTGATCAGCACCTCCAGCTTGACCTCGGCGGCGATCTGGGCGCTGGTGACATCGGTGTCCAGGGCGCCGACCAGGACGTTGACCGCTTCGTCGGTGGTGCGCAGATAGACGGTGCCGCCGGGGCCGGGGACCTCCTCCAGCAGCTTGAAGTCGTAGTCGCGCCGCACATAGGTGCCGTCCGGCTCGAAGGTGCCGTACACCGCGCGGAAGCCGCGGTCGACGCTGCCGACGTTGATCAGGTTCTCCAGGACCCAGCGGGCCACCCGCTCGTGCTCGGCGGCGGGCCGCGCCGGGGCCTGGGCGGCGACGCGCGGGACGAGCCGGGCGACTATCTGGTCGTGGTCGGCGCCCGTGTCGAAGTCCATGTTCAGTGTGACGAGGTCGATGGCGGCGAGGGCGACCTCCGCCATGCCGTACACCGAGTACTCGCCGGCGAGGTTGGCCTTGCGGGCGTCGAGGTCGTGCAGCGGAGCCGTGCAGGCGAGCGCGCGCAGCCGCCGCGCCAGTCCCTCGTCGGCGGCCGGGCCCGGGGCGGGGCGCGGCCCCGCGCTGAGCTGGGGCGGAACGCTGTCCGTCGATGCAGGCGAAGTCACGGTGCACAGCCTAGGTCCTCACTCTGACAACGACCCAAACGGCGCAGAACCACCGCCGCCCGCACCGGTCTCCGCCCGGCCTCCGCCGCTCCTCAGGAGGGGGCGGTACCGTCGGCGCCGACCCGCCGCAGGTACACGTCCGCGACCCGCTCCAGGGAGTTCTCGAGGTAGACGGCGAGCAGCCGCGCGGCGCCTTCCCGGTCCCCCGCCCGGAGCGCGTCGAGTATCTCCGCGTTCCGCGCGAGGTACGGCTCGTGCAGGCGCCGCGGGTCGTCCACGACGTGGAAGGCGAGGCGCAACTCGGCGAAGACGCTGCGCATCAGCTCGTCCGTGCGCTCGCTGCCGGCGAGGGCGACCAGTTCCTGGTGGAAGTGGATGTTGGCGGTGCCCACTCCTTTCCAGTCGCCTTCGTCGGCCGACCGCCGCCCGTCCTCGACGGCCGAGGCGACCTCGTCGAGGCCGTACGGAGGCTCCCCCAGGCTCCGGACGACGGCGCACTCGACGAGGGCGCGGGTGCGGTAGATGTCCTCGACGTCCTCGACGGTCAGGACGCGGACGAAGACACCCCGGTTCAGCTCGTGGACGAGCAGGCGTTCGTGGGTGAGCAGCCGGAACGCCTCGCGCAGCGTGTTGCGGGAGACGCCGAGGGCGCCGCCGATGCTGTCCTCGGACAAGCGGGTTCCGGGTGGGAAGTAGCCGTCCGCGATCCGGCTTCTGAGGATGTCCGAGACCCGCTCCGCGGTGCTGGTCCGCCCGAGGAGGGCACGGTCGTCGGCCAGTCCCGTCAGCTGCTCTGCCATGCCCGGAATTCAATCGCAGATACCAGAACGAAACAACGTGGGTATTGAGGGATCGTTGAACGATCCTCTACGGTGCCTTCAGGTGTTCCCCGTGGCGCCCGCTCGCCCATCGCGCCGCCGCACCGACCGGCTCACTCGACAAGCACCCTCCGTCCTCCCCCTGCGAGGTGCCATGAGTACGACCCCTCCACCGCGGGCCCTGCCCGACGCTCCGGTCGGCACCGCCGAACACCCCGCCGGTGACGGCGCGTTCGGCTGGCTGCGGGCTCTCGGCCCGCGGGGCCGCCGTGCCTTCGGCGGCGCGTTCGGCGGCTACGCCCTCGACTCGTACGACTACTTCACGCTGCCGCTGACCATGGTCGCGCTGACCGCGTACTTCGGTCTCGACAGCGGCCGGACCGGTCTGCTCACCACGGTCACCCTGGTCGTCTCGGCCGTCGGCGGTGTCCTCGCGGGTGTCCTCGCGGACCGGGTGGGCCGGGTGAGGGCCCTGCTGCTCACCGTGATCACCTACGCCGTGTTCACGGTGGCCTGCGGCTTCGCGCCGAACTACGAGACGCTGCTGGTCTTCCGCGCCCTGCAGGGCCTCGGCTTCGGCGGCGAGTGGGCGGTCGGCGCGGTCCTGGTCGCCGAGTACGCGGGCGCACGGCACCGGGGCCGCACCCTCGGCGCGGTCCAGAGCGCGTGGGCCGCGGGCTGGGCACTGGCGGTGATCGTCTACACGCTGGTGTTCTCGGTGACCGGCGACGACCTGGCCTGGCGTGTCATGTTCTGGACCGGCGCGCTGCCCGCGCTGCTCGTGGTGTGGGTGCGGCGCAGCGTCCATGACGCGCCCGAGGCCGCCGCTGCCCGTCTGCGGGACCCGGGCAAGGGTGCGTTCACGGCGATCTTCCGGCCGCGCACGCCCGACGGACCCGGCCTGCTGAGCACCACGCTCTTCGCGAGTCTGCTCTCCACCGGCGTCCAGGGCGGCTACTACACCCTCGCCACCTGGGTGCCGACGTATCTGAAGGACGAACGCGAGCTGTCGGTCGTCGGGACCGGCGGCTATCTGACGTTCCTGATCTCGGGCGCCTTCACCGGCTACCTCGCCGGCGGCCACCTGACCGACCTGCTGGGCCGCAGGCGCAACATCTGGCTCTTCGCCCTGCTGTCGGCGGTCTGCATCCTGGCGTACGCGAACATCCCCAGCGGCGCCGGCACCCTGCTCCTGGTGCTCGGTTTCCCGCTCGGCTTCTGCATGTCGGCGATCTTCAGCGGCTTCGGTTCCTACCTGAGCGAGCTGTACCCGACGGCGGTGCGGGGCGTCGGCCAGGGCTTCACGTACAACACCGGACGCGCCGTGGGCGCCGTCTTCCCCACAACGGTCGGTTTCCTGGCCGACAGCTGGGGTGTGGGCGGCGCGCTGGTCTTCGGTGCGATCGGTTACGGCATCGCGGCACTGGCTCTGCTGGGGCTGCCGGAGACACGCGGGAAGGAACTGGTATGAACCACTCGCACCACATGGCCGAGGACCGGCCGCTCGCCCTCGTCGAGGAGCACGCGCACGCGTGGAGCCCGGAAGCGGCCCGCGCCCGCTTCCGGGACGGCCTGAGCGGCCCCACGGCCGGCGTCGCGGCCGGCCACACCCAGGCCAACCTGATCTCGGTGCCCGCCGACTGGGCGTACGACATGCTGCTGTTCTGCACGCGCAACCCGAAGCCGTGCCCGGTGCTGGACGTCACGGACGCCGGGTCGTGGACCACCGCCCTCGCCGACGGCGCGGACCTGCGCACCGACCTGCCGCGCTACCGGGTGTGGCGGGACGGCGAGCTGGTGGAGGAGCCGACGGACGTGCGAGCGCACTGGCGCGGCGACCTGGTGTCGTTCCTGATCGGCTGCAGTTTCACCTTCGAGTGGGCGCTGACCTCGGCGGGCGTGCCGATCCGCCATGTCGAGCAGGGCCGCAACGTGCCGATGTACGTCACCGGGCGTCAGTGCCGTCCGGCGGGGCGGCTGCACGGCCCGATGGTGGTCTCCATGCGCCCGGTGCCGCCCGGGCACCTGTCGGCGGCGATCCACGAGACCAGCCTGCTCCCGGCCGTGCACGGCAGCCCGGTGCACTGCGGCGACCCCTCGGCGCTCGGCATCGGCGACCTGGGCCGGCCCGACTTCGGCGATCCGGTGGACATGGAGCCGGACGACATCCCGGTGTTCTGGGCCTGCGGGGTGACCCCGCAGGCGGCGGTGACGGCCTCGCGCCCGCCCTTCGCCATCACCCACGCACCGGGACAGATGTTCCTCACCGACGCCCGCGACGAGCAGTACCGCGTGGCCTGACACCGCTCAGGAGGCGGCGCCGGCCGTGTGATCCGCCGCCCGCCCGGCGATGCCTCGGATCACACGGCCGGCGCGTCCGGGCCGAAGCGGCTCCGTACGGCCGTCTGGACCTCGTCCTCCTCGGCCGGATCGGCGGCGAGCCGGCGCAGCCGTTCGACGACACGGTTGTCGCCGGTCTCGGCGTACCGGGCGGCCAGTTCCCGGGTCGTCTCCTCGCAGTCCCACAGGCACTCGACGGCGAAGCCGGCGGCGAAGGACGGGTCGGTGGCGGCCAGCGCGCGGGCGGCGCGGCCGCGCAGATGGGAGGAGGCCGTCTCACGGTAGATGTGGCGCAGGACGGGCGCGGCGCAGGCGATGCCGAGCCGGCCGGTGCCGTCCACGAGGGTCCACAGGGTGGGCGCGTCGGGGCCCTCGCCCCGTACCGCCTCCCGCAGCGCGGCGAGGACGAGCAGGCTGTCCTGCGTACCGCCCCGGCAGGCGAGCACGCGCCCGGCGGCGGCGCCCAGGGCGTCGGGCCGGTGGACCCAGCCGCGTGCTCGGTCGACCGCGGCGGGGCCGCGCATGCGCTCGAAGGCGGCGACGGCGGCCTCCACGACGGGCTCCGAGCCGGTGACCGCGGCGTCCTCGATCAGCCCGAGGGCCTCGGGATCGTCGCGGTCGGCGAGATAGCGCAGGGCCGTGCAGCGGGCGCCCTCGGTGCCGGACCGCGCCGCCTCGACGATCTCGGCCCGGTCGTCGGGGCCGGCGACCGCGGTGAGGCAGCGGGCGGCGGGGACGTGGAGCGCGGTGCCTCGCTCGACGCCCTGCTGGGCCCACTCGAACACGGCCCGGACGCTCCAGCCCGGACGGGGTCCGCTGGGACTCATCTGCCGCTGCCAGCGGTCGAAACAGCCCGTCTCGTGGGCGGCACGCACACGCGTGGCGATCGATTCGCGCGGGTCCTCCGCCCACAGCCGCCAGGGCCTGGGCTCGAAGGCGTCGCGCACGGCGGCGGCCAGCTCGGCGTCGCCCTCGGGATCTCGCGGGAAGCGGGCCAGGACGGGCGCGGCGAGGGCGCGCAGACCCGCGTCGTCGTCGCGCAGCGCCAGCTCGTCCAGGGCCCAGGCCCAGTTGACGCCGTGGGCGGCGTACCGGCGCAACAGCCGGAGCGCGTCGCGCCTGCCGTAGGAGGCGAGGTGGCCGAGGACCGCGAGGGCCAGTCCGGTGCGCGACTCGTCGGGATCGAGGACGTCCTCGGGGTCGAAGAGGTGCGTCTCGATCGCGTCCAGCTCGCCGTTCAGGTCGAGGTAGAGGCGGGCGTAGTACAGGGAGCGGTTCTCCACCTGCCAGTCGTGGCGGGGATCGCGCAGCACACAGTGGTTCAGTGCCGCGAGCGCTTCGGCACGCGGGGCGGTGAGCGCGTGCAGCGTGCCGTCGCCGCGACCCCGCTGCAGCAGGCCGAGCAGGGTACCGCTGGGCGCTATGACCGGATCGAACATGGGAAACAGCCTCACATCAAGCGTCGACGCAACCGGGAACCACGCGTTACCTGACCGCGCGACAACACGTCGGAGCGCCCGCCGTCTCTTGCTTGCTGCGAACCATGTTTCTCTGCCTCTCGTCGGTGGCCCATGCGGGCCGCGTCACGGCCCGCGCGGTGCGGCAACACCTGCCCAGCCATCACGTCCGTGAACCACGTCGTCATGATGACCCGGCGGTCACATCTGCCGCGACCGAAATTTCGGCGGCCCCGTACCGCCTCCCCCGTTTGTCGTGTTTTCCCTGGTCAGCGCGTCGGACCAGGGGTGGATCAGCTGCGGTTCATGCCACTCCGAACAGCTCCAGCAGCTCGATCCGGGCGAACATCCGCGCCGTGTCGACCGCCGACGGGGTGCCCGCGGACGGATCCGCGCCGGCCTCGATGAGCGCCTTGGCCACGTCCGTCTCCCCCTTGAAGGCGGCACCGGCGAGCGGGGTCTGGCCCCGGTCGTTGACCCGGTCCGCGTCGGCGCCGCGGGCCAGCAGCGCACGTACCGCGTCGGCGTGGCCGTGGTAGGCGGCGAGCATGACGAGGGAGTCACCCCGGTCATTGGTGAGGTTGGCCGGAACACCGGCGTCCACATAGGCCACCAGTTCCTCGGTCCGCCCCTGCCGGGCCAGATCGAAGATCTTGGTCGCCAGCTCCACGACCTCGGGGTCGGGGGCTTCACTCATGGGCCGGACCACCTCTCACTCACGGACGTACGAACGTCGGGGACTGCGTGTGCGCACGGCCGCGAGCGGTGCGGCCGTACGAGTGAATCGCCAGGGTACTGGCTCGCGCCGCACATGAGCGGCCACGCTCGAGGCAAAGATCGTCACGGACCGGGCCGGGCGCGACACCCGTGCGCGGCCGGGTCGAGAACCGCTCCGCCACATGGGGCAATTTCATGAAAATTCATCCATTTGCACCTTTTATCGTATGGATACATGCTGTGATCCTGGAAGTACTCATGGTGACTGTCCCCGCGAACCAGGAGAACTCACATGATCCTCTCGATCTCAGGCGTGGTCCTGCTCGGCGTCGTCGTCTTCATCTTCTGCCGCAAGGACGGCCTCAAGTCCTCGCACGCGCTGATCGCGGTCCTGTTCGGCTTCTACCTCGCGAGTACGGCCATCGCCCCGAGCATCAGAGCGGGCGGCGAGAGCCTGGCGGGCCTCCTCGGCGGAATCAAGTTCTGACGGCCGAGCCCGCCCGAAACCCGCCCGTACGGACTTCCAGGAGGCAGCAGTGGCCCGGCGGCCCCTCCCCCGCATTCTGCGCAACGGCGGCGCGCAGCTCGCCCGGAGCCGGGAGCTGGCCCGGACTGCGGCCGACAGCGCCACGGACGTCCTCCAGCCGCTCATCACGATCGCCCGCGGTCTGCGCCGACTGGCCTCGGCCGCCCGGCGCAGATGGACCGAGACCCCCAAGGACCGGCGCGGTGCGCTGCTGTTCCTCGTGGCCTCCGTGGTCCTGGTCGTGGCCCTGGCGCCGTACGGCCCGCTGCTCGCCGTCATCACCCTGACGGCGGCGGCGGCATGGCAGGGCAGGGACCGCGCGCCCCGGGAGCCGGACGGCCCCGACGAGGCGCAGGCCCAACGCCTCAAGTCGCTCTACGAGGCGCTGGTCCCGTACTTCTCGATCGCCGAGGATCCCGACCCGCTCTACGTCCACGGCGGCACGTGGGAGAAGGCGTTCCCGGCCTACGAGTTCGACGACGCCGGCCGGGTCACCGAACTGGTGGTCCGCTACCCGGCGTACTTCACCGACGGGGAGGCACGGTCCCGGGCGCGGATCGAGCACCTGCTCACCGCCAAGGCCGGCCGGGGCCGCGAGTACCACTACACCTGGGACGAGGAGGCCAACCACCTCACGGTCGCCGTCCTCCCGCCGCTGCCCACCGACATCACCGCCCAGCGGTTCGTCACGGCACCCGGCGAGACGGTCCTGGGTTTCACCGATCCGACCCGGGTGCAGCGCACCCTTCCGCTCACCCACGGCGAGGAGCAGCGGGACGTGCCGCCGGTCGTCTGGCGCACGGGCATCCGCTCCACCGAGCCGCACCTGCTGGTCCTCGGGCAGCCCGGCAGCGGCACCTCCACCCTGCTGCGCTCCATCGCCCTGCAGGCCCTGGGCGACGGCGACCTGGTCATCGTGGACGGCGGCGGCACCGGCGAGTACGCCTGTCTGACCGGGCGCGACGGCGTCCTGGCCGTCGAGTGCGGCCTCGCCGGGGCGCTGGCCAGCCTCGAGTGGGCCGCCCACGAGACGGAGCGTCGGCTGATCGCCGTCAACCGGGCCCGGCAGGAGGGCCGGCCGCCGTCCGACGACATCCGGCGGCCCCTGTGGGTCCTCGTGGACCGCCCCAGCGCGTTCACGCACCTCGCCGCCGCGGACGGCCGCAGGGACCCCCAGTCCCTGCTCCAGGTCCCGCTGCGGCACGGCCGGGCGGCGAACGTGACGGTGGTCGTCGCCGACCAGCTGGACGCGCTGGACGGCCTCTGCGACGCCGTACGGCAGCACACGCGCGCGCGGGTGGTGCTCGGCCCGGCCACGGCCGGCGAGCTGACGACCGTGCTGGGCATCGCCCCGCACACCACGCCCGTCGACCAGGTGCCGCCCGGCCGCGGCTACGCCCGCCTCGGCACGGGCCCGGTGCACCGGCTCCAGGTGCCGGCCACGCCGGACCCCTACGACGACGCCACGAGCGACGCGCACCGGCAGGCGGTCCTCGACCTGCTGCCGCCGCGCACGACGCCCGCCGACGGTGAACAGGCGGCCGTGCCCGCGAAGGCCAGGCCGCACACGATCCTGATCAAGACGGAGGGCGCCCCGGCCGGGACGCGGACCGTCGCCACCGAGGGGACGGCACGGCTCGGGACCGGGACCGCCCCCGACGGGACGAAGGCGGTGAAGGCGATCCCCGCGGAGACCGGGAGCACCCCCGTCGAACCCGAGCCGGTCACGGCCGCCGCCGCACCGAAGAGGGCCACCGCCGAGGCGCCCGCAGAAGCCGCACCGGCCGGACCGGACGCCGTGGATCCGGTCCCCGCAGAGGCATTGGCCGCGGAAACCGTTCCCGCCGAGGCCGTCGCGGCGGAGACGACCTGACCCGCCGGCCCGGCCGCGGGGAGCCGCCTCGCCCGGCCGGGCCGCAGGCCGACCCCTCGGCAAGATCTTCATGGGCCTTCTAGGCCACGAAGGTCCGGGGGGCCTCGCTCCCCCCGGCACCCCCGTTCTCCACCAGTCCGGCCGCCGCGGCCAGCCGTACGGCCGCCTCGTCCGCCACCGCCCCGCCGACGGTGAACGGCAGCCGGACGTACCCCTCGAAGGCTCCGTCGACCCCGAACCTCGGTCCGGACGGGACCCGTACTCCCACACGCTCCCCCGCCTCGGCGAGCCGCGAGCCCGAGAGGCCGCCCGAGCGCACCCAGAGGGTGAGGCCGCCGCGCGGCACCTCGAACTCCCAGTCCGGCAGCTCGCGCCGTACCGCCGCCACCAGCTCGTCACGGTTCCGCCGGGCCTGCTCGCGGCGCATCCGCACCGCCTGCTCCCAGCCGCCCGTGCTGAACAGCCAGTTCACCGCCAGCTGCTCCAGCACCGGCGTGCCCAGGTCGGCGTAGGCGCGCGCGGCGACCAGGCTGCGGATCACGTCGGGCGCGGCGCGGACCCAGCCGATGCGCATGCCGGCCCAGAAGGCCTTGCTGGCGGAGCCGACGGTGACGACCGTCGAGCCGGCCGGGTCGAAGGCGCAGACGGGGCGCGGCATCTCGACGTCGTCCTCGAGCCACAGCTCGCTCATCGTCTCGTCGGCGACGAGGACGGTGCCGGCCGACCGGGCCGCGTCCACCAGCCGGCGACGCTGGTCCTCGTCGGCGAGCGCGCCGGTGGGGTTGTGGAAGTCGGCGACGACGTAGGCGATGCGGGGCGCGGCCTCGCGCAGCACCTGCCGCCAGCGGTCCACGTCCCAGCCGGTGAGGCCCTCGGCCATCGCGACGGGGACCAGCCTCGCCCCCGCCTCGCGCATCAGCTGGAGGATGTTCGCGTACGACGGCGACTCGACCGCGATGCGCTCGCCGCGCCCTCCGAAGAGGTGACAGATCGCGTCCATCGCGCCCATGGCGCCCGTGGTCACCATGATCTGCTCGGGCATGGTCGGGATCCCGCGCGCGGTGTAGCGCTCGGCGATCATCGACCGCAGCGCGGGCAGCCCGGCCGGGTAGTCGCCATGGGTGTGCGCGTAGGGCGGCAGCTCCTCCAGGGCGCCCTGGACCGCGCGGGTGAGCCAGGGCTCGGGTGCGGGCAGCGCCGCGCAGCCGAGGTCGATCATCGAGCCGAGGGCCTCGGGCGGCAGGGGCTCCAGACCGCGCGCGGGCAGGGGGTTCCCGGCCGGCACGGCGGTCCAGCTGCCGGCGCCGCGGCGGGACTCCAGGAATCCCTCGGCGCGCAGGGCCTCGTAGGCGGCGGCGACGGTGGTGCGGCTGACGGTCAGGGCGAGGGCCAGTTCGCGTTCGGCGGGCAGCCGGGCGGCGACCGGCACCCGCCCTTCGAGGACCAGCAGCCGGATGCCGTCGGCGAGGGCGCGGTAGGCGGGCGGACGGCGGGTGCCGGGGCCGGCCGGACGGTCCTGCTGGGAGCCGAGCAACCGGGCGAGCTGAGCCGCTCCCACGGCCGAGGTCCACTGCGCCATGGAAATCAGTCCACCTTCCCCGAATTGGCCATGGTTGGCCCTGCTTCTCATGCCACAGGGTGTCATGCAGCAGGCCACTACCACCACACAGGGGGCACAGCTTGTCCAGGCGATCAGGACACGGCCATCTCGTACGGCGGCTGACACAGCTCTACGGCGGTCTCGTGCTGTACGGCGCGAGTTCGGCACTGCTGGTCAGGTCGGGACTCGGACTGGAGCCGTGGAACGTGCTGCACCAAGGCCTCGCCGAGCGCACGGGCCTGTCCATGGGAATGGTGCTGACCGTCGTGGGCGCGGCCGTGCTGCTGCTGTGGATCCCGCTGCGTCAGCGGCCGGGCCTGGGCACCGTCTCCAACGTGCTGGTCATCGGCGCCGCGATGGACGCGACGCTGGCCGTGGTGCCCGACACCCACGGCTGGACGCCGCGGATCGCGATGATGGCGGCGGGGATCGTCCTGAACGGCGCGGCGACCGGGCTGTACATCGCCGCCCGGTTCGGGCCGGGCCCGCGTGACGGCCTGATGACGGGCCTGAACCGGCGCACGGGCCTGTCGGTGCGCCTGGTGCGCACGGTGCTGGAGATCACCGTCGTGGCGACGGGCTTCGTCCTCGGCGGTACCGTCGGTGTCGGCACCCTGCTGTACGCCCTGTCGATCGGTCCGCTCGCCCAGGTCTTCCTGCGCGTGTTCGCCGTTCCCGTGGCGTCGGAGAGCACCACGGTGGTTGCCGCGGGCCGGCCCCGGCGCGCGATACTGCGGCGGTGACCACCCCGATACGCCACCCCTACCTCGACCATCCCGGCCCGATCGCCTTCGCCCACCGGGGCGGTGCCGCGGACGGCCTGGAGAACACGCTGCGCCAGTTCCGGCGCGCGGTCGAGGCGGGCTACCGGTACATCGAGACGGACGTCCACGCCACGCGGGACGGCAAGCTCGTCGCCTTCCACGACGCGACCCTGGACCGGGTGACGGACGGGGCCGGCCGGATCGCCGACCTGCGCTGGGAGGAGGTCCGCCGCGCGCGCGTGGCGGGCGAGGAGCCGGTGCCGCTGTTCGAGGAGCTGCTGGAGGTCTTCCCCGGGGTGCGCTGGAACATCGACGTGAAGGCGGAGCCGGCGCTGCGGCCCCTCCTGGAGCTGATCGGACGGAGAGACGCCTGGGACCGGGTCTGCGTCGGCTCGTTCTCCGAGGCCCGGGTGGTCCGCGCCCAGCGACTGGCCGGTCCGCGCCTGGCCACCTCGTACGGCACCCGGGGCGTTCTCAACCTGCGGCTGCGCTCCTGGGGCGTCCCCGCCGCACTGCGCCGCTCGGCGGTGGCCGCGCAGGTTCCGGAGGTCCAGTCCGGCATCCAGGTGGTGGACCACCGGTTCGTGCGCACCGCCCACGCGCGCGGACTCCAGGTGCACGTGTGGACGGTGAACGATCCGGCCCGTATGCACCGGCTCCTGGACCTGGGAGTGGATGGCATCATGACCGATCACATCGACACACTGCGCAAGGTCATGGAGGACCGCGGCGTCTGGGTCTGAGGCCGTCCGAGGCCCAGCCGGGCCCCGCCACGGCGTCGCGCGTTCACGGGGAAGCGAGGGCACGGGTGGGCATCGACACCGTGCGGACGGACGCGGCCGACGGGGCCGCCGGCCGGCGGC
Source organism: Streptomyces sp. NPDC093586 (assembly GCF_044764905.1). Lineage (NCBI taxonomy): Bacteria > Bacillati > Actinomycetota > Actinomycetes > Kitasatosporales > Streptomycetaceae > Streptomyces > Streptomyces sp. NPDC093586. Next base: position 33,187 of record NZ_JBIWJA010000023.1, read on the forward strand.
GCGAGCAGCGCGGCTGGTACTTCTACGACTGGGCGTGCTCGGTCTACTCGACGAGCGTGCTCACCGTGTTCCTGGGCCCCTATCTGACGTCGGTCGCCGAGTCGGCGGCGGACGCGGACGGATACGTCCGTCCCCTGGACATCCCGGTGCGCTCCGGGTCCTTCTTCGCCTACTCGGTGTCCCTGTCGGTGATCGTGGCGGTGCTCGTGATGCCCCTGGTGGGCGCAGCGGCCGACCGCACGGGCCGCAAGAAGCCGCTGCTCGCGGCCGCCGCGTACACCGGGGCGGCGGCCACGACCGGCATGTTCTTCCTCGACGGCGACCGCTACCTGCTGGGCGGCCTGCTCCTGATCGTCGCCAACGCCGCGCAGTCGGTGGCGATGATGCTCTACAACTCCTACCTGCCGCAGATCGCACCGCCCGAGGAACGCGACGCGGTCTCCTCGCGCGGCTGGGCCTTCGGCTACGCGGCCGGGTCGCTGGTCCTGGTGGCGAACCTGGTCCTCTACACCGCCCACGACTCCTTCGGCCTGAGCGAGAGCGCGGCGGTCCGTGTCTGCCTCGCCTCGGCGGGACTGTGGTGGGGCGCCTTCGCGCTCATACCGCTGCGGCGGCTGCGCGACCGCCGCACCCCCGCGCGGGAGGCGGCCCTCCCCGGCTTCCGGCAGCTCGCGGCGACCGTCCGCGACATGCGCCGGCGCCCGCTGACCCTCGCCTTCCTGCTGGCCTACCTCGTCTACAACGACGGCATCCAGACGGTGATCTCCCAGGCCTCGGTCTACGGCTCCGAGGAGCTGGGACTCGGGCAGTCGACGCTCATCGTGGCCGTGCTGCTGGTCCAGGTGCTGGCGGTGGCGGGCGCGCTGGCGCTGGGCCGGCTGGCCCGGACGTACGGTGCCAAGCGCACGATCCTCGGGTCGCTGGTCGCCTGGACGGTCACGCTCGCGGCCGGGTACTTCCTGCCGGCCGGGGCGCCGGCGTGGTTCTTCGTCCTGGCCGCCGGGATCGGTCTCGTCCTCGGCGGCAGCCAGGCGCTGTCCCGCTCGCTCTTCTCGCACCTGGTCCCGCCCGGCAAGGAGGCCGAATACTTCTCCGCGTACGAGATGAGCGACCGCGGCATGAGCTGGCTCGGTCCGCTGCTGTTCGGGCTCACCTACCAGCTCACCGGGAGCTACCGGGACGCGATCGTCTCGCTGGTGGCGTTCTTCGTCATCGGTTTCGCCCTGCTCACGCGGGTACCGGTACGGCGTGCGATCGCCGACGCGGGCAATCCGGTCCCCGAAAGGATTTAGCACTCGAGACGAAAGGGCTGTAGTGTACGCGTTTGGCCTGCCAGGCGTACCGTTACTGCGCGTCAAAGGTGCCGAAACGCTATGTCGCATCTGGTGACAGAGGTGACAAACCGGACGTCGGCGGGTACTGCACTGGTTGACAAGGCTGCGGCTGCGACGGCGACGCATGGCCCGGAACGGGGACTCCGGACGGGAATCTTTACCGCCGCCCGGACGTTGACCGGATGACGACGACAGCGACACCTGTCCTGTGGGCGACAAGCCCGGGAGGCACGATTCATGAGTGAGCGAGCTCTTCGCGGCACGCGCCTCGTGGTGACCAGCTACGAGACGGACCGCGGCATCGACCTGGCCCCGCGCCAGGCCGTGGAGTACGCATGCGAGAAGGGGCATCGATTCGAGATGCCCTTCTCGGTCGAGGCGGAGATCCCGCCGGAGTGGGAGTGCAAGGTCTGCGGGGCCCAGGCACTCCTGGTGGACGGCGACGGCCCTGAGGAGAAGAAGGCCAAGCCCGCGCGTACGCACTGGGACATGCTGATGGAGCGGCGCACCCGCGAGGAACTCGAAGAGGTCCTCGAGGAGCGACTGGCCGTTCTGCGCTCCGGCGCGATGAACATCGCGGTTCATCCGCGGGACAGCCGTAAGAGTGCGTAGTCCCCACGGGGGCTGAGCCGGGCTTTCAGCGAATACGAGCGAGCGCGGGCGCCGTACGTGACGTCACGTACGGCGCCCGCGCTTTGTCATGCGCCGCGCGTCCGTGCCCCGGCCCCGGATCGGGGGACGCGGCTCCGTCAGCGCGTCAGCGGCGGGCGGGGACCCTGCGGGACGTCGTCCGGTTCGTCCCGGATCACCTCACCCTGGACGACCTTGCCGTCCGGGCGGTGCATGCGGGCCTGGCGGAAGGCGTCACCCAGGGTGCCCGGGACGGCCTCGCGGAGCTTGCGTTCGACGGTTCGCTGCGTGTACCGGCTCACGGCCTTCTGGACCGGGGGCAGCAGGAGCAGCAGGCCCAGCGCGTCCGAGATCATGCCGGGAATCATCAGGAGCAGGCCGCCCAGCATGGTCAGGCCGTTGCCCTCGCTGTTCGGGCGGGGCACGGGCATCTCGCCGGGCTGCTGCCGTTGCAGCGTCCCGGTGAGATCACGGAAGGCCCGGCGGCCGGCCCGCTTGATGACCACGGAGCCGAGCAGCAGGCCCGCGACCAGGATCAGGAGGACCACCCACCCGCTCGACGCACCCGCGACCACGGTCAGCAGCCAGATCTCCAGCACGAGCCACACGGCGAGGCCCAGCGGCAGGAATGTGCGCAGCCGGGAGCGACGGGACCGGGCGGAGGGCCTGGGGGTCTGAGCGCCTGTCGTCATACCCCCAGTGTGCCTGGGCGCGGCTCAGCACGGGATAAGGGGGTGATCAGGCCTTCTCGTCCGGCGCGGCCGGGCGCGCCGGTGCGCTCTTCCCGGCCGGTCCGTCGCCCGGCCTGTCGATGGCCTTGCCGGCGGTCTTCTCGTTCGGCTTGTCGCGGCCCAGGACCTTGCCGACCCGTTCCCCCACGCCCCACGTGGTGACCCGCCAGAGGGCTTCCACGAGGATGTCGCGGCTCATCTTCGAGTCGCCGAGTTCGCGCTCGACGAACGTGATGGGCACCTCGACGACATGGTAACCGGCCTTGATCGCCCGTCGGGCCAGGTCGACCTGGAAGCAGTAGCCCTGGGAGGCGACCGCGTCCAGGCCGAGCCCCTCCAGGGTCTCCCGGCGGAAGGCGCGGTAGCCGCCCGTGATGTCGCGCAGCGGCAGGTCGAGCGCCAGGCGCGAGTACATGCTGCCGCCGCGGGAGATGAACTCGCGGGACTTGGGCCAGTTCACCACCCGGCCGCCGGGCACCCAGCGGGAACCGAGCACCAGGTCGGCCCCCTTGAGCGCGGTCAGCAGACGGGGAAGTTCCTCGGGCTGGTGGGAGCCGTCGGCGTCCATCTCGACCAGCACGCCGTACCCGTGCTCCAGGCCCCAGCGGAAGCCCGCGAGGTAGGCGGCGCCCAGGCCCTCCTTGCCCTTGCGGTGCAGGACCTGGACGTGATCGTCCCCGGCGGCCAGTTCGTCGGCGAGCTTGCCGGTGCCGTCGGGACTGTTGTCGTCGGCCACGAGAACGTGTGCCTCGGGGACCGCCTCGCGCACGCGCCCGACGATCGCCTTGATGTTCTCCGCCTCGTTGTAGGTCGGGATGATCACCAGGACCGTGCCCAGGGGGCCGAACCGCCTCCCTTGGTCCGCTGCCGCGAGCGTCCCGTCGCCGTCGTTCACTGCTGCCCCTTCATGTCCGTACGCAGAGGACCACCATAGTGGCCGCAGCCTGCGATGACGTGACAGGAGGTTCGAACAGCGGTGTCGCCGCCGCGGAATCCGGGTAGGCATGCGCGTTTCGGACCGTTTCCGCGGCGGATGGGGGCCCGGCGCCCTTCGGGCCGGCCAGGGACCCGCTGGCTGCGGGTCGACCGAAAGCCGTTGTCTACTGAGCGCCCGGGCCCCACCCGGGTCACACCTCCCGACCGGCCGTATCGTTCCCCCGCCGTGACGCGAGCGCTGAGCCTGGCTCCCAGTGGCGGTGCGCCGGCGCGGCACACCGTCCCTGACGCAGCGGCGCCGCGGCGGGTGCGCGGAGGTTTCCCGGTCGGGCGTCCGGTGGTGGACTCCGCCGAACCTACCGGCCCTCCGCTGTGACCTGTCAACAGTCGTTCGACCTGCGACTTTCGCACCAATGCCCAGGTCAGCGCGACGGATGCCCGATACCCGCGGGTCAGAAGATCACCGCACCGTCGGCCGTGGAGATCACTCGCCCGGCCGTACGAAGACCGTCCGACCGCCCACCACGGTACGCAGACAGACCGGCAGGTCCCGGCCCGGGGTCAGGTCGGGCAGCCCGGGGGTGCCGGAGCGCGGGTCCGTCGACCAGCGCGCGACCCGGTCGTCGGGGGCCTGGACCACCAGCTCGCCCGTGCGCCAGACGGCGTAGTCCGCGGGTGCGCCCGGCACCAGGACGCCCGCGTCGTCCCGGCCGATCGCCCGCCAGCCGCCGCGCGTGTGCGCCGTGAACGCCGCGCGCACGGAGACGCGGTGCTCCGGGGTGCGGTGGAAGGCCGCGGCCCGGACGGTGCCCCACGGGTCGAGGGGCGTGACGGGGCTGTCGGAGCCGAAGGCGAGCGGGACACCGGCGCGCAGCAGGGCCGCGAAGGGATTGAGGGTGCGGGCCCGCTCCGTGCCCAGCCGCTGGGCGTACATGCCGTCCTCGCCTCCCCACAGCGCGTCGAAGGCGGGCTGGACGGAGGCGGTGAGGCCGAGTTCGGCGAAGGCCGCGACGGTCTCGGGGGTGAGCATCTCGGCGTGCTCGACGCGGTGGCGGGCGGCACGGACGCGGGCGAGGCCGACCTTGTCGGCGGCGGCGCGCACGCCCTCCACGACGGCGGTCACGGCGGCGTCGCCGATGGCGTGGAAGCCCGCCTGGAGGCCCGCTTCGGTGCAGGCGACGACGTGGGCGGCGACGTCGGCGGCGTCCAGGTGGGCGGTGCCGGTGTGGCCGGCGTCGGCGTACGGTTCGTGCAGGCAGGCGGTGTGCGAGCCGAGGGCTCCGTCGGCGAAGAGGTCGCCCGCGGCGCCGGCCGCGCCCAGCTCCCTCGCCTTGTCGACGTCCTGTTCGGCCCAGTAGCCGACCACGCGGGGCCCGTCGCCCTCGGCCGCGAGGCGCAGCAGTCCGGTGAGGTCGTCCTCGGAGGAGATCTCCGGGCCTGCGCACTCGTGAACGGTTCCGATGCCCAGCGAGGCGGCGTGGGCGAGGGCGGCGCGCTGGGCCTCGGTGCGCTGGGCGGGGGTGACGGCGCCCAGGGCGGCGGCGCGCACGGCGTGGTGGTCGTCGGCGGTGAGCGGGCCGTCCGTCCGGCCGACGCCGCTCGGGACCAGGTCGAGCAGGGCGGTGGTGACGACCGCGGAGTGGACGTCGATACGGCTGAGGTAGAGGGGCCGGCCGCCGGTGGCCTCGTCCAGTTCCGCGCGGGTCGGGGGCAGGCCGTCGGGCCAGCGGGAGGCGTCCCAGCCGTGACCGAGGAGGACGCGGTCGCCGGGGCGGGCCGCGGCGAAGTCCCGGACGAGGGCGAGGGCCGCCTCGCGGGTGGGGGCGCCGGACAGATCGAGGCCGGTGAGGGCGAGGCCGGTGGACGTGGTGTGCACGTGTGCGTCGGTGAACGCCGGGGTGACCAGGGCGCCGTCCAGGTCGATCACCTCGTCCACGCCGTCCGCGAAGGCGTCCGCGGCGCCCTCGGAGCCGACCCAGGCGACCTGTCCGCGTTCGACGACCATGGCCGTCGCGAAGGGGTCGGCGGGACTGTGGACCTCGCCGCGGCGCAGCAGGACCGTGGCGGGCGGGGTGGTGGACTCACTCATGGACACCAGTCTCGCCCCTCGCGCCGGGCGGTCCGCACGCAGGTCGGCGCCATCAGGGGTCAGGGCGCCCGGGCGGGGTCAGATCCGCGGCGGGCGGGCCTCGTAGGGCGTCGAGAGGACCACGGTGGTCCGGGTCGACACGCCGGCCAGGGAACGCAGCCGGGCGAGGAGTTCCTCCAGCTCGTGCGGGGTGGCCACGCGCACCTTGAGGATGTAGTTCTCGTCGCCCGCCACGCTGTGGCAGGCCTCGATCTCGGGGACCCCGGCCAGCCGGTCGGCGATGTCGTCGGGCGCGCTGGGGTCGAACGGTTTCACGGAGATGAAGGCGGTCATCGGCAGCCCGACGGCCTCCGGGTCGACGACCGCGGCGTATCCGCGGATGACGCCACGCTGTTCCAGCCGCCGCACCCGCTGGTGCACGGCCGACGTGGACAGGCCCGTGGCCTTGCCCAGGTCTGTGTAGCTCATCCGCCCGTCCTTGACGAGCAGCTGCACGATCTGTCGGTCCAGCTCCTCCATGGCGCAAGAACCTACAGTGCGCTTGATCTCCTCGGATACCTGAGCGGCCCGGGTCATGCCCGGTTCGTGATGCGGGTGGGGTCGGCGGGCGGCGTGACGGGGGACAAAACCACCGCACCGGGCACCTGCGAGCGGCGTGTGACCAACACCACACCATCCGCTCCGTCTCCGTGATGTTCTCGTGATTACCCGGAAGGGGGGACGGGAAGTGCTTGCTGTGGTCGAGGCCGCAGTGCCGTCACGGCCCAGCCCGAGGGGGAGAATCCCATGCAGAGTCTTAAGCGCCCTGGTCGTACCGCGCCCAAGCGGCAGCAGCCCGTCGTCGAATCCGTGCCGGAGGGCGTCGATCCCGACGTCTTCGACGACGAGGAGCTCGACGCCTACGACACCTTCGAGATGTACCGGGTGATCTGCCCGGACTGCGCGCAGCCCATCGCCCTGCTGGCGGACGAGGAGGTGCTGCCGGAGCACGCGCTGTGCGCCTCGCCGTGGAACCCGTTCGGTCTGACCGTCTGCGCGGGTACCGGCCGCAGGGCCGCCGACGCCCGTCCGGCGGACGAGTCGTTCCAGCCCCACGAGCAGGACACCGCCCTGCTGCTGACGCTGCCGCGGAGCCTCGACTGGCGGACCCAGCCCTTCTCCCACGTCGGCGGCCCGGGATCGCGCCCGATGCGCGTGCCGACGATGCGGCGCGAGGCCGCCTGAGCGGCCGCGTTCCCGGACGTACCCGGAGAGCGCCGTTCCCTTGCGCAGGTCCGTCCGCGCCACGGCTCGCAGGCCGCCGTGGCGCGGACGGGTGTGTCGCGACCTCGCGCGAGGGGCGCCGTACCGGACAGGCGCGGCGGACTCCGTGAACGCACGCCCGATTCCGTGGGCCGGTGACCTGTCCGCGCCGCGTTGCCCTCGGGTACGACTCCCACGTACTCGGCGACCGGGAGCCGGCGTCGCGTGTTCGTGCCGGTGCCGAGGGGACCGGCACTGCCGGTGCCGCAGCCCCGGACCCGCCGATCTACCGCGAGTCGATGCGGCCCTGGGCCGACCTCGGCCGTACCCTGCCGGGGCGCCACGACCCGGGACGGGTCGGGCTCGCCGAGCCTCCACGCGGGCTCGGCGGCGTCGTGGCCGCCGGTGACTTCAGCGTCACCGGCACCTTCACCGTTCCTCGGGTCCCGCGAGGTGACGGGCGATGACCATCCGCTGGATCTGGTTGGTGCCCTCCACGATCTGCAGGACCTTGGCCTCGCGCATGTAGCGCTCGGCCGGGAAGTCCGCGGTGTAGCCGTAGCCGCCGAGGACCTGTACGGCGTCGGTGGTGACCCGCATCGCCGCGTCGGTGCAGTACAGCTTGGCCATGGCGGCCTCCTTGGCGAACGGCAGTCCCGCATCGCGCAGCCGTGCCGCCGTCAGGTACAGCGCGCGGCCCGCCTCGATCTGCGTGGCCATGTCGGCGAGCATGAAGCGCAGCCCCTGGAAGTCGGAGATCGGCTTGCCGAACTGCCGTCGCTCGGCCGCGTAGGACACCGCCTCGTCCAGCGCCGCCTGGGCCACGCCGATCGCGCAGGCGGCGATGCCGAGCCGCCCGGAGTCGAGTGCGGACAGGGCGATCGCGAACCCCTGCCCCTCGTCGCCCAGGCGCCGGGCGTCGGGTACCCGCACCCCGTCGAGGTGGACCTGTGCGGTGGGCGAGCCCTTGAGGCCCATCTTCTTCTCCGGCACCGCGGCGCTCAGTCCGTCGGCGTCGCCGGGGACCAGGAAGGCGGTGATGCCGCGCGGACCCTCGACGCCCGTCCGCGCCATGACGGTGTAGAAGTCGGCGATCCCGCCGTGCGTGATCCACGACTTGGTCCCGGTGATCACCCAGTCGTCCCCGTCCCGCACGGCCTTGGTGCGCAGGGAGGCGGCGTCCGAGCCGGAGGCCGGTTCGGAGAGGCAGTAGGCGCCGAGCAGACCGCCGCCGAGCATCGCGGGCAGGTGCTCGGCCCGCTGTTCCTTGGTGCCGTGGGCGGCGAGCGCGTAGGAGGCGAGGGTGTGCACGCTGACGCCCAGGCCGACGGTGAGCCGGGCCGCGGCGAGTTCCTCGAGGACCTGGAGGTAGACCTCGTAGGGCTGCTCGCCGCCGCCGTACTCGGCGTCGTAGGGCAGGCCGAGCAGGCCGGCCTCGGAGAGCAGGGTGAAGACCTCGCGCGGGAAGCGTCCGGCGTCCTCCTCCTCGGCCGCGCTCGGGGCGATCTCGCGCTGCGCGATGTCGCGGACGAGCGAGATCAGATCCCGTGCCTCGTCCGTGGGCAGTTGCCGGTCCACCGGCTGCGGGGCGCGGTCGGGCATGGCGACGCTCTCCTCCCTGTCGGGCACATCGGCGGACGTGCGCCTTGGGTGGAGGCGGCTCCGCCTGGTCGTTCGGGCCTGGCCGATGCTCGCACTCCCGGGTCGCGGAAGCGGCTGACCAGCGGCTGTGCGCTGTGAGTATGCCCGATCGGACGCATGGAGTCACCAGTTAACGACCGCTTACTCCGAGAAATCTCCCGCCCGCCCGGAAGGCGCCGCGCATTCGTCCGGGAGACGGGTGGGGACACCGCGAGCGGGGAGCCGGTCGGGGCGGCCGGCCGACCGGTCGACGAGACGCGGGGCGGGGGCGGCTCAGCCTCCGCGTCAGGCGTCCCGGCGGGCGGGGCCGGGGCGGGCCGGGTCCGGTTCCCCTACGGCGTGCAGGGCGCCGCCGGGCGTCCGCACCAGGAGGTCGCGCATGGTCCCGCGGGCGGTTCGGGACGGTCGATCCGGCCGAGGGCGGCGCCCTCGGCGCCGCGCACCCGGGGGAGCAGGCCCGTGCGGGCCGGCGGGCCGATGCCGCGACGGCCGTACGCGCCCTCGGCGATGGTCACGACGATCACCTCACGCACCCCGTCTCGGACGGCGTGCGCCTCGGCGTCGAAGCCGATGCCGCCGCCGACGACCGCGCGGTGGGCGGCCTGGTGGTGCTCGGCGTGACGCGGACAGCCGTCGACGGTGCGGTGGACGCGGTCCGCCTGCGGCGGTTCGGCGCCGCAGGCCGCGGGCGACCAGGCCGGCGACGGAGTCCTGGATGACCACCGGGTAGGAGCCCCGCTCGGACCGGAAGCAGGAGTGGTTCAGCCCTTCGGGGGCATTCGCCTGGCGGGCGGTGTCGTCCGTCGAGAGTGCGCCGTACGACGTGTCGGCGAACAACCTGCGCCCGACGGCGACGAGTTCGGCGCGGCGGGCCAGAGAGCGGTCCGTGCCGCGCGGCCGGGGACGGGCTTCGGTACGTTGTTGACCGGTGTTCGATTCCGGCCCTGGTCCCCTACGGGCGACGGGACGTCCGCGGCGCGACGAGGCAGGACGTGGGGCAGGTCATACGCGGGTCATGTCACAGCAGGCCCGTCTGGACCACGAACATCGCGATCACCACGACGAGGGTCCAGCCCATGATGTGCTCGAAGACCTTCGGGCCGTCGTCCTTGGGGCCGCCGGTTCGGACACGGGCGGCGGTGGCGGTGTGTGCGGTCATGGCTTCTCGCTGCTCTCGAACGGTTGCTGAGTCCCCCGCTGGCCCTGTCCACCTTGCCACCGTCCACGCCGTGTGCGGCGGAGACGTTGGTCACAGCGGACGGCCCCCGGCGGTGGTGCGTGCCGGAGGCCGTCATGGCGGCGCGGACGTCAGCGCACGCCCACCGCCTCGAGCGCCTTGCGCTGGCGGGGGCTCGGGCGGGCCGGGAAGTACAGGTAGCAGACGCCGCCGGTGCCGGAGACGACCTTGCCGCTGGCGTTGTACCGCTTGGTCCTGAGCCAGATGTTCTCCCACTCGCGCCGCTTGTAGACGCGGCGCACGGCCTCGTTGTCGTCCGAGGCGGGGTCGTTGGCGATCACGTCGCCGTCGGCGGTGAAGCCGATGACGGTCATGAGGTGACCCGAGGTGCCGTATCCGGCCCCGGTGAGCTCCTTCGCCAGGAAGGACTGGGACGTTATGGCCGGGATGCCGGCCGCGATCAGCGTCTCCAGGTCGGTGAGGGAGCCGAGGCGGGTGACCACACCCTGGAGGTCCTTGAAGGTGGCCGCGTAGGCGGCGTTGAAGGGCCAGTTGCCGCAGCCGGCGTACTGGAAGTCGTACGTGTACCGGGCCGCGTGACAGATCTGCGGATCGGCGTACGAGGGGTCGACCCAGGCGAGTTGCTCCTTGGTGAGCCGGCCGCCCCAGTACTCGATGATCATCTGCGAGGAGGTGGGGCTGCACCAGGCCTCGCCGCCGTTGTCGTACTCCGGGTACTGGCCCTTGTGGACCTCCTGGGAGTAGCGCGGGACGCGCAGCTCACCGGCGAAGCCGGGCGCGGAGGCCGGGACGGTGAAGCGGTCGGGGATGTCGGAGCCCATGGCGCCGAGCCGCCAGACGGTGGGGGTGGCCCGCGTACCGGGGCGGCGGTAGAGGGTGAGCCGGAGCCGGTAGGAGACCAGACGCAGGCCGGTGGAGGCGTCGTCGATCGAGAAGGTGTCCGTCCAGACACTGCTCCTGCCGTCGCTCTGGTCGTCGACCGAGGTCCGCCGGATGTCCTGGTCGCCGGCGGCCCAGCGGCCCATGACGTACCAGGGCGTGTCCGTGCCGTCCGAGTAGGTGCCCCTGAGCTCGACCTGGAGCCAGGCGCCCTCCGGGGTGTGGGCGTTCCAGGAGGCGATGACCTCCGTCGCGGGCACGGCGAGCCGGTGGACGGGGGACGTCCAGGTCGCGTACTCCCAGGTGGCGGTCCTGCCGGTGTGCGGGTCGGTGTATTCGGCGGTGCCGGCCGGGACGTCGATGACGACGCCGGGGCGGGCGCCCGCGACGGGCCGGGCGCCCTCGGCGGTTCCGCCGCGCCAGTCCTGGAACGTGGTCCAGGCCCGGTAGTCGACCGGACGGGCGGTGCGGTCCGGGCCCGCGGCCGCGGTGCCGGCGGACGGCGCGGCCTCGGCGGCGGCCGGGACCGCGGCGCCGGCCACCGCGGCGGCGACGGCGGCGGCCAGGACCGTTCTGCGGGACGGCTGTTCGGCTCTGCTCATGGGCGAAAGACCCCCAGGTGTGCGAGTCGGGGCGGTTCCGTTGCACGGATGTGCGCCAACTATGGCCGCAGGCTGCCACTCCTGCCAGCACTTCTGCGCACGCCACGCCATGAACATTGGTGTCGACCAGTGACACGGCGGAAGGACGGAGGGGGACAGGCCGCGCGGCGCGGACGGGGCGGGAGCGCTCAAGGTGCGGGGGCGGTTCGGGAGCGGGCGGGCGCCGGGGGCCGTGCGGGCGCGGCTAGAGTGCTGGGCGAACGCCCGTCCCCCTCCGCTCCGCCCAGGACACGCCATCCACGACCTCGCCGCCCGGATCCACCGACTGCCCCCCTCCTGCGGGCCCGTGCGCCTCGTCGGCGTCGACGGGCACGCCGGGTCGGGAAAGTCCACGTTCGCCGGACGGCTGGCCGACTCGCTGGGCGGCGCGCCGGTGCTGCACCTCGACGACATCGCCAGCCACGACGAGTTGTTCGGCTGGACCGGGGGGCTGCTGAGTCAGGTGATCGAACCCCTGCGGCGCGGCGACACCGCGCATTACGCGCCCTACGACTGGCGCGCCCGGCGCTTCACGGCACCCCGCCCACTGCCGCCCGCACCGGTCGTCCTGGTCGAGGGGGTCGGCGCGGGCCGCCGGGACCTGCGCCCGCATCTGGCCCTGCTGCTGTGGATGGAGCTGCCGTGCGAGGAGGCGTGGAGCCGCGGAAGGGCGCGCGACGGGGCGGAACAGCGGACGTTCTGGGACGGGTGGATCCCGGCGGAGCGCCGGCACTTCGCCGATGACCCCTCGCGCCCCTTCGCGCACCTTCTGGTGCGTCAGGGAGATGAGGGGTACGAGGTGCTTCCGGGGCCTGCCGGGTCTTCAGACTCCGACGGCATGTGTCACGCGGAGTGACGACACCTCCGCAATGTGTTGAACGTGTGAAGACCGCCCCTCCGGGACTCGCCGGAGTGCCCCAACTCCGCTTGACCCAGGGGCCATACAGGTCTTACGTTCTGAATGTGCGGTCATTCGGAACCGCTCAGAAACGCGAAGCCCCCGGTTGTTCCCCCGTGACCGGGGGCTTCGTTCTGCCCTGAACGCCGTTTCCGACTGCTCCACGACGCGTGTCGGTCACCCTCGGTCATCTTCCCGCATGCGCTCCCTCTGCCCCACCTCGGGAAACGGCCTGTCCCCGCACCCTTCGGAGGGAAGACCGCCGCGGGTACGATGCCCTCGGTGTGCGACCTACGGACGGCCGCTGCGCGCACCTTGCAACTCCGGTCGCCCGTACAGCGGTTGGAGCGGAGCGCCGACGGGCGACGGCCCGGTGGCATACCGACGGGGGCACGGTTCGTGGGGGACGTGATGGACTTCGGCACGCAGGGCCCGCAGGCCCCGGCCGACCTCGCCTGGCTGCGCGGCGTGGACGCCTACACCGTGGGGGCCTATCCGCAGGCGGAGGAGGAGTTCCGGACCGCGGTGCGCATCGACCCCGCGATGGCCGACGGCTGGCTGGGGCTGCACGCGCTGCGCGTCGACACCACGGACGCGCTGCTGCGGATGTTCCGGCACCGCGACCGCTTCGGCGAACAGCGCGCCCGGCACCGTCGTACGCTCAACTCCTGGTACTGGCTGGGCTGGTGGGTCCAGCCCGTGCTGGAGACCCCGCGCGACCTGCTGCTCGCACACGCCTCGCACTGGCTGGACGGCCGCCACGTCGCGGAGCTGGACCGGGCCCTCGCCGGGCTGCCACCGGTGGAGACCGACCCCCAGGTCCGCTTCCTGCACGCCTGCCGCGCCTACCTCGTCAAGGACTGGGAACAGCTCGTCCGGCACACCGATCCGCTGCTCGGCGATCCCCTGCTGGGCATCGAGGCGGGCCTGTTCAGCGGAATGGCCCGGGTACGACTGGAGATGTACGGACAGGCCGAACCGCTGCTGTCGGCCGCGCTCATGCGGTGCCGCAGCGAGCAGCCGCAGCGCAAGGAGCTGCGCTACTGGCTGGCGCGGGCCCACGAGGGCACGGGCCGCAGCGCCGCGGCACTGCCCCTGTACCGTGCCGTGCACCGCGTCGACCCGGCCTTCATGGACACCACGGCCCGGCTGGCGGCGATCGCCGAGAGCGACGGCTACGACGACCCGGACGGCCTCGCGGGACTCGCCCCGGCCGGCGCCGGACCGGACGGCGTGGACGGGTTCGACGGGCTCGACCCGCTCTTCGGCACCGAGGAACGCGACCTGAAGCTGTCCGCCCCCGAGCCACCGCCGTCCGGCGTGCTCCCCACGCTGACCGGTCCGTCGGTACGCAGGCGGGACGGTGTACCGGAACCGTCCCTGCCCGCCGGACCCACGGATCCCGTGCTACTGGATGAAGCGCTCGCCGAGTTGGAGCGCATGGTGGGCCTCGATCCGGTGAAACGGCAGGTCAAGGCCCTGTCCGCGCAGCTGAACATGGCGCGGTTGCGGGCCGGGCAGGGCCTGCCGGTCCAGCCTCCCAAACGTCACTTCGTCTTCTCCGGCCCCTCGGGCACCGGCAAGACCACCGTGGCCCGCATCCTGGGCCGCGTCTTCTACGCCCTCGGCCTGCTGGGCGGCGACCACCTCGTCGAGGCGCAGCGGGCCGACCTGGTCGGCGAGTACCTGGGGCAGACGGCCGTGAAGGCCAACGAGCTGATCGACTCCGCGCTCGGCGGCGTGCTGTTCGTCGACGAGGCGTACTCGCTGTCCAACTCGGGATACGGCAAGGGCGACGCGTACGGGGACGAGGCGCTGCAGGTGCTGCTGAAGCGGGCCGAGGACAACCGCGATCACCTGGTGGTCATCCTCGCCGGTTACCCCGAGGGCATGGACCGGCTGCTGGCCGCCAACCCCGGGCTGTCGTCCCGGTTCACCACCCGCGTGGACTTCCCGTCGTACCGGCCGCTGGAACTGACCGCCATCGGGGAGGTGCTCGCGGCGGAGAACGGGGACGTGTGGGACGAGGAGGCGCTCGACGAACTGCGGTCGATCGCCGGGCACGTGGTCGATCAGGGGTGGATCGACGAGTTGGGGAACGGGCGGTTCCTGCGGACGCTGTACGAGAAGAGCTGCGCGTACCGGGACCTGCGGTTGTCCGGGTATTCCGGGGTGTTGACGCGGGAGGACCTGGCGACGTTGCGGTTGCCGGACCTGATGCAGGCGTACGGGGAGGTGCTGTCGGGGCGGGGGCCGCAGGACCCTCCGGGGTTGTGAGGGCCCCGGAGGCGGGGCGGCGCCGGATGGGTGTGCGCTCGCCCCGCTGAAGGGGTGCCTCCCCCAGAGGAGGGACCCCCAGCGCCCGCCCGTGCCGCCCTGGGGGGTACCTCCCGGGCCGTTCCGGCACGGGGGGGGAGGGAGGAGACGCGACTGCCCGCAGCTACGACGGCTGCGGCTGGGCCAGTGCCTCCTCCGGGGCTCCGCTCGCCCTTTGTTCCGCCACCACCGTCGCCTCCCGGTGGGCCGGGTCTCGTACCTCGCCGACCAGGAGTTCCAGGACGTCCTCCAGCGCGACCAGGCCCAGCACCTTTCCGGACGCGTCGGCCACCTGGGCCAGGTGGGTCGCGGCGCGGCGCATGACGGTGAGGGCGTCGTCGAGCGGCAGTTCCGGGCGGAGGGTCGTCATCGGGCGCCACAGCTGCTGGGGCACCGCACGGTCGGAGTCCTCCACGTCGAGGACGTCCTTGACGTGGAGGTACCCCATGAAGGCGCCCGTGTCCGCCGCGACCGGGAAGCGGGAGTACCCGGTGCGGGCGGTGAGCGCGACGATCTCGCCCGGCGTGACCGCGGGACTGACCGTCACCAGGGACTCGCGGCCGAGGAGCACGTCGGTCACCGGGCGGGAGCCCAGTTCCAGGGCGTCCTCCAGGCGCTCCTGCTCCTCCGGGTCGAGCAGGCCGGCCTGGCCCGCGTCCTCGACCAGCCGGTTGAGCTGCTCGCTGGTGAAGACGGCCTCGACCTCGTCCTTCGGCTCGACGCGGAACAGCCGCAGGATGCCCTGGGCGCAGGCGCCGAGCGCGAGGGTGACCGGCCTGCACAGGCGGGCGAAGGCGACCAGGCCGGGGCTCAGCCACAGGGCCGCCTTCTCGGGGGCGGCCATCGCGAGGTTCTTCGGGACCATCTCGCCGATGACGAGGTGGCTGAAGACGACCGCGGCCAGCGCGATGACGTAGCCGAGCGGGTGGATCATGCCGTGCGGCAGGTGGATCCACTCGAAGACCGGCTCCAGCAGGTGGGCGACCGTGGGCTCGGCGACCGCGCCGAGCGTCAGCGAGCAGACCGTGATGCCGAACTGGGCGGCGGCCATCATCTGCGGCAGGTGCTCCAGTCCGTACAGCACCTGCCGGGCGCGGGCGGTGCCGAGCGGTTCGATCTGGCTGCGGCGCACGGAGACGAGCGCGAACTCGGCGCCGACGAAGAAGCCGTTGGCGAGCACGAGCAGCGCGGCGAACAGGAGTTGCAGGACGCTCATCGGGCGGCCTCCAGCAGCGGCGCCGGTGCCGTTCGCACCAGCCGTATCCGTTCGGCGCGGTAGTGGCCGACCTGCCGGACCGACAGCCGCCAGCCGGGCAGTTCGGCGCGGTCCCCGACGGCGGGGATGCGGCCGAGCAGGTCGGCGACCAGGCCGGCCACCGTCTCGTACGGTCCCTCGGGCGTCTCCAGGCCGATGCGGCGCAGGGCGTCGACGCGGCAACTGCCGTCGACGTCCCAGGCGGGACGGCCGTCCTCGGGCGGGGCGGGGGCGAGTTCGGGCACGTCCAGGCCGTCGTGCTCGTCGCGGACCTCGCCGACGATCTCCTCGACGATGTCCTCCAGGGTGACGACGCCGGCGGTGCCGCCGTACTCGTCGACGACGACCGCGATGGGCTGCTCGCTGCGCAGGCGGGTGAGCAGCGGCCGTACCGGCAGGGTCTCGGGGACGAGCAGGGCCGGACGGGCGATGCGGCCGACGGGGGTGCGCAGCCGGTCGTGCGCGGGGACCGCGAGGGCGTCCTTGAGGTGGACCATGCCGACGATCTCGTCGATCTTCTCCCGGTAGACGGGGAAACGGGACAGACCGGTGGCGCGGGTCAGGTTGACCACGTCCTCGGCGGTCGCCGAGAACTGCAGGGCGCTGACCTTCACCCGCGGGGTCATGACGTGCTGTGCGGTCAGCTCGCCCAGGGACAGGGTGCGGACGAAGAGTTCCGCGGTGTCCTGTTCCAGGGCGCCGGCCCGGGCGGAGTGCCGGGCGAGGGAGACCAGTTCGCCGGGGGTGCGGGCGGAGGCCAGCTCCTCGGCCGGCTCGATGCCGAGCATGCGCACGAGCCGGTTGGCGACGGTGTTCAGCGCGGAGATCACGGGGCGGAACAGCCGCGCGAAGACGTGCTGCGGGCCGGCGACGAAGCGCGCGACGTGCAGCGGCTTGGACACCGCCCAGTTCTTGGGTACGAGCTCGCCGATCACCATCTGCACGGCCGAGGCCAGCAGCATGCCGACGACGACCGACACCCCGGACACGGCGCCGTCGGGGACACCGATCGCGGTGAACGGGCCGCCCAGCAGCCGGGCGAGGGCCGGTTCGGCGAGCATGCCGACGACGAGCGAGGTGATGGTGATGCCGAGCTGGGTGCCGGAGAGCTGGAAGGACAGCTCCTTGAGGGACTCGACGACCCGGAGGGCACGCCGGTCGCCGTCGGCGGCGGCCTGTTCGGCGTCCGGACGTTCGACCGTCACGAGGCCGAACTCGGCCGCGACGAAGAAGCCGTTGGCCAGGATCAGCAGGAACGCGGCTGCCAGGAGCAGCAGGGAGGTGGTCATGATGCCGCCGCCCGAGCGGGGACGCGCGCCTCGTGGGCGCGGTCCGCGTTATGTCGGCAGGGGGCGGCGCAGGTACTGCAGGACGATCCGTCCATCGCCGGAGGGAGTCACTCCTCGGGTAGCAGGAACCCCCGCGCTCCGGGCGGAGCGACAGGGGCGGAGCCGCGACGACCGCGGCTTCCGTTCCCAGATTAATCACGAAAAGGGGGTGTGCGGCAGGGTGGACGCCGCCGAGCCGGACCCCCGGTCGCTCCGGGGGGCGTCCCGGGGGCGGGCACGGTCAGTCGCGCGGTGCCTCGGGGCCGGCGGTGGAGCGGGCCTCCACCAGGGCGCGCAGGGCACGTGCGTCGGCGATGGCCCGCTGCTTGGCGATGCCCGGCTGGATGCCGAGCGCGGGCAGGCTGGTGCCGTCGCTGAGGTCGAGGAACACCCACGGGTCACCCTGGCGGAGGTTGACCCGGAGGATCTCCGCCCATTCCAGACGCCGCTTGTTCGTCAGGTTGACGACGGTGACGCACGACTCGTCGGCGACGACCTTGGGCCGGGCCAGCAGCAGGAGGACTCCGGCCATGGCGAGGGCGGTCAGCACGAAGCTGAGGCGCTCCCCCGGACCGAGCCCGTTCAGCAGCATGCCGACCGCCGAGACGGTCACGGCGGTGGCCACGGCCAGGCCGATGAGAACGGCTCGGGTGTGGCCCGGCCGGAAGGTGACGGGCAGGGCGGGCAGGTCCGGTCCGGCGCCCGACGGTGCGTCCGACATGGTGTGTGTGCTCCGGGTCACGCTGGAGGAAGGGGTCGGGGACGACGTGTCAGAGCCGGCAGGCGTGGATGGCCGTGGTCAGGATGGCCCGGGCCCCGATGTCGTACAGGTCGTCCATGATCCGCTGGGCCTCCTTGGAGGGGACCATCGCGCGGACGGCGACCCAGCCCTCGTTGTGCAGCGGGGAGACGGTCGGGGACTCCAGGCCGGGGGTGAGCGCGACGGCCTTCTCCAGCTGCTCGACGCGGCAGTCGTAGTCCATCATCACGTAGGTCCGGGCCACCAGGACGCCTTGGAGGCGGCGCAGGAACTGCTGGACCTTGGGCTCCTCCGCGTCGGCTCCGGTACGGCGGATCACGACCGCCTCGGACTTCATGATGGGCTCGCCGAAGACCTCCAGGCCGGCGTTGCGCAGCGAGGTGCCGGTCTCGACGACGTCGGCGATGACCTCGGCGACACCGAGTTCGATGGCCGTCTCGACGGCGCCGTCGAGGTGGACGACGGAGGCGTCGACGCCGTGCTCGGCGAGGTGGCCCGCGACGATGCCCTCGTAGGAGGTGGCGACCGTCCTGCCCTTGAGGTCCTCGATGCCGGTCGCGGTGCCCGGTTTGGCGGCGAAGCGGAAGGTGGAGCGGGCGAAGCCGAGCGGGAGGATCTCCTCGGCGTCGGCACCGGAGTCGACCAGCAGGTCGCGGCCGGTGATGCCGATGTCGAGCCTGCCGGAGGAGACGTAGATCGCGATGTCGCGGGGGCGGAGGTAGAAGAACTCCACCTCGTTCACCGGATCGACGATCCGCAGTTCCTTGGACTCGCGGCGCTGCTGGTAGCCGGCCTCATGCAGCATCTCCCCCGCGGGGCCTGACAGGGAACCCTTGTTGGGGACGGCGATGCGCAGCATGAGGTCGGCTTCCTTTGCGTGAAGGGGTGGAGGGGTAAAGCGGTGGGCTTCAGAGGTGGGCGTAGACGTCGTCCAGGGAGATCCCGCGGGCGACCATCATCACCTGGACGTGGTACAGCAGCTGGGAGATCTCCTCGGCCGCCGCGTCCTTGCCCTCGTACTCGGCGGCCATCCAGACCTCGGCGGCCTCCTCGACGACCTTCTTGCCGATGGCATGGACCCCCTTGTCCACCAGTTCGGCGGTGCGGGAGGTGGCGGGGTCGCCGTTCGCGGCCTTGTGCTGGAGCTCGGTGAAGAGCTCCTCGAAAGTCTTCTTGGACATGGTGGCGCCCACTTTACGCGTAGTGCCGACGGGGCTAACGCCACGGTTCGGATACTGAGCGCAGCGTGGCCGCCGTGGCGACGGCCGCGGTGACCGCCTCGTGGCCCTTGTCCTCGCTGGAGCCCTCGATGCCGGCCCGGTCCAGGGCCTGCTCCTCGGTGTCGCAGGTGAGCACGCCGAAGCCGACGGGCACGCCGGTGTCGACGGATACCTGGACCAGGCCCTGGGTGACGCCCTGGCACACGTAGTCGAAGTGGGGGGTGCCGCCGCGGATGACGACACCGAGGGCGACGATCGCGTCGTAGCCGCGGCCGGCGAGGACCTTGGCGACCACCGGGAGCTCGAAGCTGCCGGGGACCCTGAGCAGGGTCGGTTCGTCGATCCCGAGCTCGTGCAGGGCGCGCAGGGCGCCGTCGACCAGTCCGTCCATCACCTTGTCGTGCCACTGTGCCGCGATGACGGCGACCCGCAGGTCGCCCACGTTGCGTACGGACAGCTCCGGTGCACCCTTGCCGCTCACGTCTCTCCTTGGTTCCTCGGCTCGCTGCGCTTACTGGTTGCCGCAGGTGGACACGGGCGTCGTGTCCAGCCAGGGCAGGTCGTGTCCCATCCGGTCCCGCTTGGTGCGCAGGTACCGGAGGTTGTGCTCGCCGGCCTGGACGGGCATCGGCTCGCGCTCGGTGACCCGGATGCCGTGCCGTTCGAGGGCGTCGGACTTGTCGGGGTTGTTGGTCATCAGCCGTACGGCGCGCACACCGAGGTCGGCGAGGATCTGGGCGCCGGCGCCGTAGTCGCGGGCGTCGGCGGGCAGGCCGAGCTCCAGGTTGGCGTCGAGGGTGTCCCGGCCGCGCTCCTGGAGTTCGTAGGCGCGCAGCTTGGACATCAGGCCGATGCCGCGTCCCTCGTGGCCGCGCAGGTAGACCACCACTCCCCTGCCCTCGGCCTGGATGCGGGCGAGGGAGGCGTCCAGCTGGGGGCCGCAGTCGCAGCGCTGGGAGCCGAAGACGTCGCCGGTGAGGCATTCGGAGTGGATGCGGACCAGGACGTCCTCGCCGGCGCCGATCTCGCCGTGGACGAGGGCGACGTGCTCGACGCCGTCGACCGTGGAGCGGTAGCCGTATGCCGTGAACTCGCCGTGCCGGGTGGGCAGGTGGACCTCGGCCTCGCGGCGGACGGTGGGCTCGGCGCCGCGGCGGTAGGCGATCAGGTCCTCGATGGAGATGATCGTCAGGCCGTGCTTGCGGGCGAACGGGATCAGCTCGGGCAGCCGCAGCATGCGCCCGTCCTCGCCGGCGATCTCGACGATGGCGCCGGCCGGACGCAGGCCCGCGAGGCGGGCGAGGTCGATGGCGGCCTCGGTGTGGCCGTCCCGGGCCAGGACGCCGCCGGAGCGGGCGCGCAGCGGGAAGATGTGGCCGGGCCTGACCAGGTCGTCCGGCCGGGCGGTGCCGCTCGCCAGGAGCTGGAGGGTGGTGGCGCGGTCGGAGGCCGAGATGCCGGTGCTCACACCGTGGGCGGCGGTGGCGTCGACGGAGACCGTGAACGCGGTCTTCATCGACTCGGTGTTGTCGTCGACCATCTGCGGGAGCCGGAGCCGGTCCAGTTCGTCGCCCTCCATGGGGGCGCAGATCAGGCCGCGGCACTCGCTCATCATGAAGGCGACGATCTCCTCGGTCGCCTTCTCGGCGGCGATGACGAGGTCGCCCTCGTTCTCGCGGTCCTCGTCGTCGACGACGACGACCGGGCGGCCGGCCGCGATGTCGGCGACGGCCTGTTCGACGGGGTCGAGGAGCAGGTCCTCGGGGCCGTCGGGGGTGTACAGGATGGGTACCGCGCTCATGCGGGCGCTCCTTCCGGGACGGGCCGCGCCGCGTCGCGGGAGCGCAGCCACCAGTCGCGCAGGCCCCACAGGACGAGCGCGCCGTAGAGGACGTAGACGAAGCCGGAGAAGGCGAAGCCGTTGGCGAAGTTGAGGGGGACGCCGACCAGGTCGACGAGCAGCCAGGCGAACCAGAACTCGACCATGCCGCGGGCCTGGGCGTACATGGCGACGACCGTGCCGACGAAGATGTACGCGTCCGGCCAGGGGTCCCAGGACAGGGTCGGGAAGGCGGTGAACAGGCCGCCGACCGCGAGGGTGCCGACGGCGGCGGCGCCGAGCAGGGCGCCGCGTTCGCGCCAGGTGGCGAAGCGGACGGCGACGGAGCCGTCCTGGCTCTGCCGGCGGCCGCGGTTCCACTGCCAGAAGCCCCAGGCGGCGACGACCATGACGACGATCTGCTTGCCGGCGCTGCCGGAGAGGTGGGCGGTGGCGAAGGCCGTGAAGAGGATGAGCCCGGAGACGAACTGCACGGGCCAGGTCCAGATGGAGCGCCGCCAGCCGAGGGCGAGGCCGAGCAGACCGATCACGTTGCCGATCATGTCCGACCATTTGATGTGCTGGCCGAAGAGCGTGAAGGCCTCGGAGTTGAGCCAGTTCACTTGGCGTCTCCCTGCTCGACGTGGCCGCCGAGCAGCCGCTCGACGTACTTGGCGATGACGTCCACCTCGAGGTTGACCGGGTCGCCGGGCTGCTTGAGGCCGAGCGTGGTCAGGGCGAGGGTGGTGGGGATGAGGCTGACGGTGAAGAAGTCGGGGCCGGCGTCGACGACGGTGAGGCTGATGCCGTCGACGGTGATGGAGCCCTTCTCGACGACGTAGCGGGCGAGGCCGGCGGGCAGGGAGATCTTCACGAGTTCCCAGTGCTCGGAGGGCTTGCGTTCGAGGATCTCGCCGGTGCCGTCGACGTGGCCCTGCACGATGTGGCCGCCGAGCCGGGCGCCCACGGCGGTGGGGCGCTCCAGGTTGACGCGGGAACCGACGGCGAGGGCGCCGAGGCTGGAGCGGTTCAGGGTCTCGGCCATCACGTCGGCGGTGAACTCGTCGCCGTCGTGGTCGACGACGGTGAGGCAGACGCCGTTGACGGCGATGGAGTCGCCGTGCCGCGCGCCTTCGGTGACCACGGGGCCGCGCAGGCGGAAGCGACAGGCGTCGTCGAGGGTCTCGACGGCGGTGACCTCGCCCAGTTCTTCGACGATTCCGGTGAACACTTCCCGGGTCCTCCTGCCTCTTCGGGCACGGACTCCGGGGCTGTCGACGAACGACAGAAGGGACGAGCGAGGACACCGGGGGCGACGCCGGACGGGGCCCGTCCGCGCGGGACGAGCCCAGAGATCGGCGGCGCGCACGTATGCCCGCCCGCCGCGCACTGCCTCCCATCCGGACTTTAACCGTCGGTCCAGGAATTTCACCTGGTCAACCGGCCGCTGGAGGCGACCGGGTCGCGGACTGTAACCGCCGGTTCGGACTTTCACCGACCCCGGAGTGCGCTGCTTCTGGTACAGGGCCAGTGTGCCACGACCGACACGCGCTCATGCGGGCGGAGGGTGTGGGGTGGCTCACACGACGCGAAGCCGCCACCGGCCACCGGTGACGCGAGGCCGGGCGGCTGAGCGGCCGGCGTCGACGATGCCCGTGTTCGACGCACCTACTGCTCCGGCCCGAACAGCGCGTCCTGGGCGCGGTCCCGGGCGGTGAGCAGGGCGCCGCGCAGGACCGCGCCGCCGCCCAGGGCGCCGGCGCGCACCTCGGTGGCGAGCGGTGACATCCGGGCGAGGCGGTCCTGCACACGGGCGGCGAGGGGCTCGCCGCCCGCCCGGCCGGTCTCGCCGGCCAGCACGACGCAGCCGGGGTCCAGGACGGAGACGACGGCGGCGGCCCCGAGTGCGATCCGGTCGGCGAGGTCGTCGAGGAACCGGCCGGCCGACGGGTCGGCACCGGCTCCGCGTACCGCCGCCCGCACCAGCGCGGCCGCGTGCGGCTCCCCCGTGACGGAGTCGGCCGTCACGCCGTGCCGTGCCGCGAGGGCGGCCACCGCCGCCGCACCGGTCATGGAGTGGAAGCCGCCGTCGCAGTCGGTGGCCGAGGGCAGGCCCGACGTGCCCGGCACCGGCAGGAAGCCCAGCTCGCCCGCACCGCCGGAGACGCCGCGCCGCAGGACGCCGTCGAGGACGACCGCGCCGCCGACCCCCAGGCCGAGCCACAGCAGGACGAAGGTGTCCCGGCCGCGGGCCGCCCCGTCGCGCTGCTCGGCCAGGGCGGCGAGGTTGGTCTCGTTCTCCACACCGACCCGCGCCCCGGGCAGCCGTTCGCGCAGCGCGGCCACCAGGCGGCGGTGCCATTCGGGCAGGCCGGTGGAGTCGTGGAGTTCACCGCTGGCCGGGTCGATCAGGCCGGGGGCGCCGACGCAGACGGTGTGCAGCCGGTCGGCCCCCGCCTCCTTCGCCGCGCGCTCGACCAGGGTGGCCGCCTGTTCCACCGCGGGGCCCGTCCCGGTGCCGTCGCCGATCGGCGCGGACGCCTCGGCGAGCACCCGGCCGAGCAGGTCCGACACGAGGACGGAGACGCTCTCGGTACGCACGTCGAGGGCGGCCAGGTGGGCCCGGTGGGCGACGATGCCGTACAGCTTGGCGTTCGGCCCGCGGCGCTGCTCCCCCGACTCCCCGGTCACCTCGACCAGGCCGGAGGCGGTGAGGCGTTCGACGAGGTCGGCCACGGTGGGCCGGGACAGGCCGGTCAGCTGCTTCAGCTGGGCGGCCGTCAACGGGCCCTCCTGCTGGAGCAGACGCAGGGCGAGCCGGTCGTTGATGGCCCGGGCGGTGCTCGGGGATGCGGGCATGCCGGGATCCTTCCAGATCGACGGACGGCGGTCGCGCCGAGAACTCACTATCTATCAGGCAGGGTTCCTGATAGTTTACGCGGCGCGACGGAGCAGTGGAGCGGACCCGACGGAGGAGCCGAGAATGAGCGCAGTGGTCTACGCGCAGAGCGAGGTGAGGCGCGCCCGGTACGCCGTGGCGGCCGTGTTCGCCGTGCACGGCGCGGTCACCGGTTCGTTCGCGACCCGGGTGCCGTGGATCCAGGACCACGCCGGGGTGAGCGCGGGCCAGCTGGGGCTGGCACTGGCGTTCCCCGCGCTCGGTGCCTCCGTCGCCATGCCGCTGGCCGGCAGCGTCAGCCACCGCTTCGGCGCCCGTACCGCCCTGCGCGGTCTGCTCGCCCTGTGGACGCTGGCGCTGGTCCTGCCCTCCCTCGCCCCGAACCTGCTCACCCTGTGCCTGGCCCTGTTCGTCTACGGCGCCTCGGCGGGCATGTCGGACGTGGCGATGAACGCCCTCGGCGTCGAGGTGGAGAACCGGCTCGACAAGTCGATCATGTCCGGGCTGCACGGCATGTGGAGCGTGGGCGCCCTGACCGGCTCGGCGGCCGGCACGCTCGCCGCCCATCTGGGCGCGGACGCGCGGCTGCACCACGTCCTCGCCGCGGCGGTGCTGACCGTGCTGGGCCTGGTGGCCTGCGCCTGGGTGCTGGACCTCCAGCCCGCCGAGGACGAGGACCCGCCGCCCCGGTTCGCGCTGCCGCCCCGGTCGGCGCTGCTGATCGGCGCGGTCGGGTTCTGCGCGGTGTTCGCGGAGGGCGCGAGCCTCGACTGGTCGGCGGTCTATCTGCGCGACCGGCTGGAGACCTCGGCCGGTCTCGCGGCGGCCTGCACGACGGGCTTCACCCTCACCATGGCCGTGACCCGGCTGGCCGGGGACAAGGTGGTGGACCGGTTCGGCGCGGTGCGCACGGTCCGGGTGAGCGGCGCGCTGGCCACGCTCGGGGGCGTGCTCGTCGTCGTCGGGCGCCATCCGGCGGTGGCGATGACCGGCTTCGCGCTGATGGGTCTCGGCATCGCCGTGGTCGTCCCGCTGTGCTTCGCCGCGGCCGGCCGCGCCGGTTCCAACCCCAGCCTGGCCATCGCGGGCGTGGCGACCATCACGTACACCTCCGGGCTGGTGGCGCCGAGCGCGATCGGCGGCCTGGCGCAGGCGACCAGTCTGGCGGTGTCGTTCGCTCTGGTGACCGTGCTGGCCTGCTGCCTGGTGGTGTTCGCGAGGGTCCTGCGCGCCGGCGACCGCGACCGGCCGAAGGTCAGTCCGCCGAGCGCAGCAGTGCCCGACCGGCAGCCCTGAACGCCTCGCTCCACGGCGCCGGGCGCAGCGTCGCGGAGTCCAGCCGGACCAGTACCCGGGTGCCGTGGGCGTAGGTGGTGGCGCCGTCCGCGGAGCAGAACCGGAAGCCGTACGTCAGCCCGGTCGTGCCGAGCCGCTCCAGCCAGAGGTGGACGGCGTACGCGCCCGGCCTGGTGACCGGCGCCTCGTAGCTGACCGTCAGCTCCTTGACCGCGTTGCAGGCGTCGCCGGCCGCCGCCCAGTCGCCCTCGAAGCGGAACCCGTGCTCGGTCCACAGCCCGGCCCAGGCCCGCTCGACCAGCACGGGGTAGCGGGCATTGTGCAGCAGACCGAGCGCGTCCAGGTCGTCGAAGTGGACGGTGACGGGGACGAGCCTGCCGTAGGACAGGGCGGGGGCGGCGGGGGCTTCGACGGTCACGGGCGGGGCTCCTGGTCCTGCTCGGCTGTGCTCACGTACGGCTGGTCCCCTCCACCCTAAGCGGACGCTCAGAGACCTGGGTCACGGGAAGGCGCTGGTCAGCGGGGGGGGCTCGGGACGAAGGACGGCCGGTTACCCCCGACAATGGTGCGGACAGCCCTCACGTACAGAGAAAGCGAAACCTCACCATGGACCTCGGCGTGCGCTGGAAGCTGCACGGTGACGGGCGCACGCCCGCACCCGGAGCGGTGGTCCGCCCCGACGAACGGCTCTCGTGGCCCCGCACGGCCGGGCTCGGCGCCCAGCACGTGGTGGCCATGTTCGGGGCGTCCTTCGTGGCTCCGGTCCTGATGGGCCTGGACCCCAACCTCGCGATCATGATGTCGGGCGTGTCGACCGTCCTCTTCCTGCTCGCCACCCGCGGCCGGGTGCCCAGCTACCTCGGCTGCTCCCTGTCCTTCGTCGGCGTCGCCGCCGTGATCCGGGCGCAGGGCGGCACCAGCGCCACGGTGACCGGCGCGGTCCTCGTCGTCGGCGTCGCGCTGTTCCTGGTGGGTCTCGCGGTGCAGCGGTTCGGGGCGCGGATCATCCACGCCGCGATGCCGCCGATCGTGACCGGCGCCGTGGTCATGCTGATCGGCTTCAACCTGGCCCCGGTCACCGCCACCACCTACTGGCCGCAGGACCAGTGGACGGCCCTGCTGGTGATGCTGTTCACCGGTCTGGCCGTGGTCTGCCTGCGCGGTTTCTGGTCCCGGATCGCGATCTTCCTGGGGCTGGTCTTCGGCTACGCCCTGTCCTGGGCCCTGGACCGGATCTTCGGCAGGATCCACTCGGTGGACGGCAGCGGCAAGGTCACCGACCACTGGCGGCTGGACCTGTCCGGCGTGGGCCACGCCGACTGGATCGGGCTGCCGTCCTTCCACGGGCCGAGCTTCGAGTGGTCGGCGATCCTGGTCGCCCTCCCGGTCGTCATCGCGCTGGTCGCGGAGAACGCCGGGCACGTCAAGGCGGTCGGCGAGATGACCGGCGACCCGCTCGACGACAAGCTGGGCACGGCGATCTCCGCGGACGGCGTCGGCTCGATCCTGTCCACCGCGGTCGGCGGTCCGCCCAACACCACGTACTCCGAGAACATCGGCGTGATGGCGGCGACCCGGGTCTACTCGACGGCCGCCTACTGGGCCGCCGCCGGCTTCGCGCTCCTCTTCGGGCTCTGCCCGAAGTTCGGCGCGGTCGTCGCCGCCATCCCGGGCGGCGTCCTCGGCGGCATCACGGTCATCCTCTACGGCATGATCGGCCTGCTCGGCGCGCAGATCTGGGTCAACGCCAAGGTGGACCTGCGCAACCCGCTGAACCTGGTGCCGGCCGCCGCGGGCATCATCATCGGCGTCGGCAACGTCAGCATGAAGTTCACCGACACCTTCTCCCTCAGCGGCATCGCGCTGGGCACCCTGGTCGTCATCACCGGCTACCACGCGCTGCGCGCCTTCGCCCCGGCCCACCTCAAGACGCAGCAGCCGCTGCTGGACGAGGGGACGTCCTCGTACGACGAGGCGTCCGGGGACGACGGGCCTCAGCGCGCCAAGTCGTAGGCGTACGACGGGGTGAACGTGCCCGGCGAGCCCTTGCAGCCGTCCGACTCCCCCGGCAGCTTCACCCACAGGTAGGCGTCGATGCGCCCCATGCCGGTGCTCAGGGTCGGCGCGCGGCCGATCTTGCGGCCGTCGGGATCGCACCACTCGCCGTCGGGCGGGGCGCCGTTGCCGTTGCGGCTGGTGTCGATGACGGCGCCCAGGCTCGCCGGGCCGCCGAGGGCGGCGAGGACCGCGCGGTCGTGGTCGATCTCGTCGGCGGTGGTGTGGAAGTTGGAGACGTTGCTGAAGATGCCGTCCGAGGAGTCGGCCGAGGCGGCACCGGCCTGCTTGAGCCACTGGGCCTGCTTGGCGGGCGCGTGCCAGCCGGAGTGACCCGCGTCGAAGTAGACGCGCGCCTTCGGATCGGCGTCCTTCATGACACGGCCGGCCCGGGCCAGGGAGGCGAAGCGGTCGGCCCGGTCATCGGCGGACAGGCACTCGGACTGGGCCACCGAATCGGGCTCCAGGACGACGATGACCTCGCCGGAGCCCAGTCCCGCGGCGAACCGGTCGATCCAGTCGTCGTAGGCGTCGAGGTCCGGCGCTCCGCCCTCCGAGTACCCGCCGCAGTCACGGTCGGGTATCACGTACGGCACGACGACCGGCACCCGGCCCTGGGCCGCGGCGCCCGCGGTGACCGCGCGGACCCGGGAGGTGATGTTGTCCGGCGTGAAGTCGGCGAACCACACGGCGGCCGGGTGGTCGGCTATGCGGGACTCGATGACGTCCTGACGCGGGTCGCCCGGATGGGCCCGGACCCATTCGAGGACCTGGGAGTCGGGGTGCCGGTAGAGCCCGGCGGAGGCCGCGGTGGTCCGGGTCTTCTTCCGTTCGGTCTTCTTCGGCGAGGGGCTGGGGCCCGCCTCCTTCGAGGCCGAGGCCGAGGGAGAGGGAGAGGCGGAGACCGAGGGTTTCGCGGAGGCGGACGGGGTCGGCGTGACGGGCGGGGACTCCAGCAGCGGCGACCGCGTCGTCTGCGGGTGTGCCGCGTCCGCGCCGCGGCCGTCGTCGCCGAACGCGTTCAGCATGCCGGTCGCGGTGCCGACCGCCACGACGACGGACGCCGCCGCGACCATGGCGCTGCGTCCGGCGGCACGCCTGCGCTCGGTCCTGCGAGCGGCCGGACGCCGGGCACGAAGGCCTGACACGTACGTTCCCCCTCCCCCGCACGGCGGGCGCGTTCCCCCTTTCTGGGGAAGCGTCGGACCCGCCGGCACTGCTCCCACCCTAAAGCTGCGACCCTGCCGCCATGGCGCACTGTGAGCAAGTCCCCACGGCCGTCCGGACGGTGGACACGGTCCTGACCCGGATGCGCGCCCTCGACTCCACGCTGCCCGCGCGGGACGGGGTCGCCGTCTTCAACGGCGTCTACCTGGCCGTCACGGAGGCGGTCGACCGGCACATCGACCGTGGTCTGTTCCCGGACGCCCGGGCCGCGATCGCGCTGGACGTGCGGTTCGCGGAGCGCTACCTGGCCGCCGTCGACGCCCTGGAGAGCGGGCGCCGGCCGCCCGCGTGCTGGCGGCCCCTGTTCCAGTTCCGCCGCCATCCCGGCGTACGACCGCTGCAGTTCGCGCTGGCGGGCATCAACGCGCACATCGGACACGACCTCGCGCTGGCCGTGGTGGACACCTGTCGTACGCTCGGCTGCGAACCCGTCGACCTGGAGGACGAGTTCGACCGGGTGGGCGATCTCCTCGTATCGCTGGAGGAGCGCGTACGCGAGGAGCTGATGCCGGGTCCCGATCTCCTCCAGGTCGCCGACCCGCTGACCCATCTGCTCGGCTCCTGGAGCCTGGAGCGCGCCCGCGACGCCACCTGGGCCGCGGCCCGGGCGCTGTGGGCACTGCGCCGGATGCCCGACGTGGCCGGGGAGTTCACCGAGCGGCTGGACGCGGCGGTGGGCTTCGCGGGCCGCATGCTGCTCACCCCGCTGCCGGACTGACCCGGCCACCGTTCCCCGGAAGTCCCGTACGACCGCTGTACGTTGGTCCCTCGGGCAACATCGCACCCCGACGGCGAAGGAGCACCCCGGCATGACGACCCGGCTCGGACTCGGTCTCCCCCAGATGCGTCAGTACGACATCGGCAAGGACGTCCCGGACGTGGCACGCGCGGCGGAACGGATGGGCTACGAGAGCCTGTGGGTCTTCGAGAGGGCCTTGTTCCCCGAGCCCGCCACCCAGGGGCTGTACGGCATCGAGGGCCTGCCCTGGCCCGACACCTACCGGAGCGTGGCCGAACCGCTGGTCGTCCTGGCCCTCGCCGCCGCGGCCACCGAGAGGGCCCGGCTGGGCACCAGCGTGCTGGTCGCCCCGCTGCACGTACCGTTCCAGCTCGCCAAGTCGCTGGCCACGCTGGACGCGGCGAGCGGCGGCCGGGTGATCGCGGGCTTCGGCACCGGCTGGTCCCACGACGAGTACGCGGCGGCGTCCGTGCGCCCCTTCGCCGAGCGCGGCCGGGCGCTGGACGAGCTGATCGGGGTGTGCCGGGCGGTGTGGGGCCCGGACCCGGTGGTGTACGACGGGGACGTCACGAAGATCGCGTCCGCCGTGGTCGGCCCCAAGCCCGCCCGGCCGATCCCGATCATGCTGGCGGCGGGCAGTGGCCGGGCCCGGCGCCGGCTGGTCGACCACGCCGACGGCTGGCTGCCGGCCGGCATCGGCGTCGAGGCCGTGACCGAGCAGTGGCGCCTGCTGCGCGACCTGGCCGAGGAACGCGGCCGTACGGAGCCGATCCGCACGGTGCTGCGGGTCAACGCCCGCTACCGGGCGAACGGCCGGGACGGCGCCGGCCGCCGCCCCTTCCACGGCGGCGTCGACCAGATCGTCGAGGACCTGGCCGCCCACTCCGAGATCGGCCTCGACGAGATCCTCGTCGACCTCCAGGGCTCCCTGCGGGACGCCGAGGAGCTCAAGGACGTCGCCGCCGAGGTGTACGAGAAGGCGCGGGCGGCCGGTATCTAGTCCTCTAGTCCTCGGGGAGCTCCACCGGCGCGATCTCGTCGTAGACGTCGCCCGGGCCCGGGTTGGTCGGGTCGGTCTCTCCCCCGAAGTGGTGCATGACGCCCCAGACCGCGTTCAGCGCGGTCTGGACGGCGCCCTCGGCCCAGCCGGCCGTCCAGGAGATGTCGTCGCCGGCGAGGAAGATGCCCCGCTTGTCCTCGGGCAGCTCCTCCTGCATGAAGTGCGTGAACAGGCGCCGCTGGTAGCGGTAGTGACCCGGCAGGTTGGCCTTGAACGCGCCCATGAAGTAGGGCTCGTTCTCCCAGGAGACCGTCACCGGGTTGCCGATGATGTGCTTCCTGATGTCGACCTTCGGGTAGATCTCGCCGAGCGACTTCAGCATGACCTCCATCCGCTCGTTCGCGGACAGCGGCAGCCACTTCAGGCTGTCGTCGCACCAGGTGTAGGAGAGGCAGATGACGGCGGGCTTGTCGGGACCGTCGTCGAGCAGGTAGGTGCCGCGGGTCATGCGGTCGGTGAGCGTCATCGACATGACGTCCCGGCCCGTCTCCTCGTCCTTGTCCAGCCAGAAGGGCCGGTCCACGGGCACGAAGAGCTTGCTGGACTCCATGTAGTGGGTGCGCTCGATCGCCGTCCAGTGGTCGATCGGGAAGAGCGAGTCGTCGCAGGCGATCTTGGACAGCAGCATCCAGGACTGGGCGGTGAAGATCGCCGCCCGGTAGGTGCGGATGTCGCCGTCGGCGTCCGTCACGGTGATCCGGTTGCCGGCGGTGCGGTTCAGCCGGGTCACGGCCGGGCGGGGCTCGCCGTTCACGTGCAGGGACTTCAGCGAGGTGCCGTGGGGCCAGTGGACGATCTTCTCCGGCTCGCGCTCCCACAGGCGCAGCGGCAGCTGCTGGGAGCCGCCGACGATGCCGCGGTGGTGGTCGTCGGCCTCGGTGTAGACGACGCGGAGGATCTCCAGGATGGAGTTGGGGAAGTCGGTGTCCCAGCCGCCGGTGCCGAAGCCGACCTGGCCGAAGATCTCGCGGTGGCGGAAGGACTTGAAGGCCTCGGACTCGCAGAGGAAGCCGTAGAAGGTCTGGTTGTCGAGCTTCTCGACCAGCTTCGCCCAGATCTCGCGGATGCGCGGCACGTCGCGCTCGCGCAGGGCGCGGTTCATGTCGGAGAAGTCGGCGCCCTCCTCCAGGCACCGGGCCCAGGCGTCGGCGACGTCCCGGTAGACCTGCGGCAGGTCGGCGAGGGTCTCGGCGTAGTGCGACTCGCCCTTGAGGTCGACGACGGTCGAGGGCGTCGCCTCGGCGAGGGGGTTGGGGAAGGGGCGGGTCTCGAGTCCCACCAGGTCGATGTAGTGCTGGAGGGCGGTGGAGGACGGCGGGAAGCGCATCGCGCCCATCTCGGCGGTCAGCGAGGGGTCGCAGCCGTCGAAGCCGACGGTCCGCAGCCGGCCGCCGATCCGGTCGGCCTCGTAGACGACGGGCTTGAGGCCCATCTTCATCAGTTCGTAGGCGGCGACGATGCCGGACAGGCCGCCGCCGATGACGGCGACCTCGCTGCCGTGCTCGGTCGCGGGTATCTGGCCGAGGCCCGCCGGGTGGGCGAGGAAGTCGTCGTACGCGTACGGGAAGTCCGGGCCGAACATGGTGATCGGCGGCTGCTGTTCGTCTGCGTGCTCGATCGCGTTGGGCACCGTGGACGTCATGGGGTACGGACTCCTTGCGGGGGTGGAACGGGGTGGGGGTTCAGACGAGGGACCCGTAGAGGCCGGGGCGGCGGTCCTTCAGATACGGGTTGGCCTCGCGGGAGGCGGCGAGGAAGGCCGGGTCGGCGTCGGCGAGGACCAGTTCCTCGGTCCGCCCGGCCCGGGCGCGGGCGGTGCCGTCGGGGCCGGCGAGTGCGGACAGCCCGACGAACTCGAAGTCGCCCTCCTGGCCGACCCGGTTGACGTACGCCACGTACATCTGGTTCTCGAAGGCCCGCACGGGCACGACCGACTCGGCGACGAACTGGAACGGGTGCATCTGTGCGGTCGGGACGAGCAGCAGGTCGGTGCCGGCCAGGGCGTGGGCGCGCACGTTCTCCGGGAACTCGACGTCGTAGCAGATCATCAGGCCGACGGTCAGGCCGTTCAGCTCGGCCTGTACGACCGGCTGCTCGCCGGGGACGAAGTGCTCCTGCTCGAAGCAGCCGAAGAGGTGGGTCTTGCGGTAGTTGGCGAGGCGGGTGCCGTCGGCGGAGATCAGCTGCACGGAGTTGAACACGCTCTCGCCGGCCCGTTCGGGGTAGCCGTACGCGACGGCGACGCCGTGGCGCGTGGCGGTCTCCGCGATCGCGTCGGCGGCCTCGCCGTCGGCGGCCTCGGCGAGACGGCCGATGCCGTCGCCGATCGCGTACCCGGTCAGGAACAGCTCGGAGGTGACGAGCAGCCCGGCGCCCGCGGCGGCGGCTCGGCCCGCGGCCTCGTCGAGGACCTTGAGGTTCTCGACGGTGGAGCCGGGGCGGCCGGAGCTCTGGAGCAGGGCGGTGCGCATGCGTGTTCCTCACCGGTGAGCGGGGGGTTCGGGGGGCCAGATAGACGGTACGGTCGGCGGACTCGGCCGGACAAGAAGGAGCCGTTGCGCGCCGCTGAGCGGATCGTTGCGTCCGCGGGGCGCCCGGCGGTGATTCGTTGCGTGTCGTGTCCGTCCGTCCGGCGCAGGCGCGGCCCGGCCCCGCTCGGTCGCCTGTCGGCCGGTGGTGACGTGGCCGTCGTGTCCGGTGTCGTCACCTCCTCCCGCCTGCCCGGCGCCACGGGCAGGCGGGCCGGCATCGCGGTCCACGGCCTCGGCCGCCACGACCGCCCGGGCTGCGGCGGCCGTGGCCGGATCACCCGCGGACCACCCCCCGGGGGCGCGGGCCGGCGCCGTCCGGGAAGGCCGTCAGGGGCGCGGGCTGTTTCAGGACCGTGCCCTGGCAGCCGAAGCCCTGGGCCGGGCGGCCACCAGCACCACCGCCGTCAGCAGGTACGGCACCGCGAAGATCGCGAAGGCGGTGCCGTGCTCCGTCTCCGTCGCGGCCACCGCGTACGCCCCGTACACCGCGATCGTGGCCAGTTCGGTGCCGAGCCCGGCCACCGAGGTCAGGGTCGCCCGGTCGAAGGCGCCGATGCGTCGCTGGAGGCGTGCGTCGGCGAGCACGCTCGCCAGCTGGAAGCCGCCGAAGGCGACGGCGACCGCCACGAGCCCCACCGGCGTCCCCGCTCCGGCGCCCACGGCCAGGGCGAGCGCGGCACCGACGAGCAGCCCGCCGAACCCGGCGTCGCCGAGCCGTTCGGCCGGTCCGGCCAGCAGGCCTCCGGCCGTGGCGCCGGCCCAGACCAGCAGGAGCAGCCACGGCACGGTCGCCTCGGCCACGCCGGTGTCGCGCACCAGCAGGGGCGTGTACTCGTCGAGGGCGCCCCACACGGCCCCCACGGCGGGAACGAGCAACAGGGCACCGCGCACGGACCGGTCGGCGCGGGCCTCGGCGAGTCCGGACCGCAGGGTCGAGGCCCATCCGTCGCCGTCCGCCACGGGCGCGCGGTGCTCGGGGAACCGGGTCGCCAGGGCCGCCGCCAGCAGGCAGGCCAGGATGCTCGCCGCCCCCACGGCCGGGTAGCCGCCGCGGGCGAACACCGGCCCGGCCAGGCCCATCGCGGCCATCACGGCCACCAGCCCGGCCGAGCGGGCCCGGCCCATGACGCGGGCGTACCGGTCGGCGGCGCCGAGCCGGTCCAGTTCGTCGTGGACCAGCGCCTCCAGCGCACCGGAGCCGAGCGCTCCCCCGGCACCCCACAGCACGAAGCCGAGCGCGAAGGCGCCGTAGGACGGGACGAGCACCCACAGGGCGAAGCCGGCGGCGGTGAGCAGCGGGCCGAACCACAGCAGCAGCCGCCGGGAGACGGCGTCGGCCCAGGCGCCGGAGGGCACCTCCAGCAGGACGCCGGTGACCGACCACAGGGCGAAGAGCGAGGAGATCTGCCAGACGGACAGACCGGCGTCGCTGAAGAGCAGCGCGTACACCGGATACAGCAGGACGAAGTCGTCGAGGAACGCGTAGCCGTACAGCGTGGCCGTGAGACGCCGGTAACCGGCGGGTGGCACACGTGTGGATGCGTGAGTCATGAGGCCTTCCCGAGGGGGCGGATCGGACACCGGAGGTACGGCGTCCGAGGCGGCCCTCGGGGGCGGGCACGGCGGGTGGATCAATGTCGCCAGGTCATGGCACCGATGGTAGACGGGACGGCGCTTCGGGCCCAGCGCTTATGCGGGCGCCCCCGACGAGTAGCGCCGCAGCAGCGGCGAGAGCACCAGCACGGACTTGGTGCGCTCGACGAAGGGCTCCCCGGCGATCCGCTCGAGGACCCGTTCGAAGTGCCGCATGTCGGCGGCGAAGACCTGGGCGATCGCGTCCGCGTCCCCGGTGACGGTGGACGCGGCCACGACCTCCTGGTAGCGCTCCAGTCCCCGCTGGATGGTCTCCGGCGAGGTGTTGCGGCGGCAGTAGATCTCGACGAACCCCTCGGTCTCCCAGCCGAGTGCGGCGGGGTCGACCCGCACGGTGAAGCCGGTGATGGCTCCGGTGGCGCGCAGCCGGTCCACGCGCCGTTTCACGGCGGGCGCGGACAGGCCGACCGACTGCCCGATGTCCGCGTAGGAGCGGCGGGCGTCCTCGGCGAGGGCGTGCACGATGCGTTCGTCGAGATCGTTCAGCACTGCGGGTCGTTCACTTCACTTCTGGTGCGCCCGGACCTCGGAGGTGTCCGGCGTGGCGAGTCGGGAACGGCGATGGCCGTACACGAAGTAGAACACGAGCCCGGCGGCCATCCAGACACCGAACACGACCCAGGTGACGGTGGACAGGCTGCCCATCATCCAGACGCAGAAGCCGAAGCCCAGGGCGGGCAGCACCGGGGACAGCGGCACCCGGAAGGTGCGGGGCATGTCCGGGCGGGTCCGGCGCAGCAGCACGACGGCCACGTTGACCAGTGCGAAGGCGAAGAGGGTGCCGATGCTGGTGGCGTCGGCGAGCTGCCCGAGCGGGACGGCGGCGGCCAGGACCCCGCAGAACAGGGAGACGATCAGGGTGTTGGCGCGGGGCGCGCCGGTCTTCGGGTGGACCTTGGAGAACACCTTGGGCACCAGTCCGTCGCGGGACATGGCGAACAGGACGCGGGTCTGGCCGTAGAGGACGGTCAGCACGACGCTGGCGATGGCGACGACCGCGCAGAACGCCAGGAGGGTGCCCCAGAAGCTCTGCCCGGTGACGTCGGTCATGATCTGGGCGAGGGTGGCCTCGGAGTCGCCGAAGCCCTTCCACGGCTTGGCGCCGACGGCGACGGCGGCGACGAGGACGTAGAGCAGGGTGACGATGACGAGGGAGAGCATGATCGCGCGGGGCAGGTCGCGCTGGGCGTTCTTCGCCTCCTCGCCGGCGGTGGAAGCGGCGTCGAAGCCGATGTACGAGAAGAACAGCGTCGCGCCGGCCGCGCTGACGCCGGCCATGCCGAGCGGCATGAAGTGCTCGTAGTTGCCGGAGCGGAAGCCCTGGACGCCGATGGCGCAGAACAGCACCAGGGATGCGATCTTGACGAGGACCATGATCGTGTTGGCGCGGGCGGACTCGCGGGCGCCGCCCAGCAGGAACGTCATGGCGAGCAGCACCACGATCAGCGCGGGCAGGTTGAAGATCCCGCCGTCGCCGGGCGGTGCCGACAGGACGGCCGGGATGGTGACGCCGATGGTGCCGTCGAGCAGTTCGTTCAGGTACTGGCCCCAGCCGACGGCGACGGCGGCGACGGAGACGCCGTACTCCAGGACCAGGCACCAGCCGCAGATCCAGGCGACCAGCTCGCCCATGGTCGCGTAGGCGTACGAGTACGAGGAGCCGGCGACGGGGATGGTGCCGGCCAGTTCGGCGTAGGACAGGGCCGAGAAGAGCGCCGTCAGACCGGCGATGACGAAGGAGAGGGTGACCGCCGGCCCGGCCTTGGGGACGGCCTCGCCGAGGACCACGAAGATGCCGGTGCCGAGGGTGGCGCCGATGCTGATCATCGTGAGCTGCCACAGGCCGAGGGAACGGCGCAGGCTGCCGCCCTCGCCCTGGCCGCCCTCGGCGACCAGCCGGTCCACGGGCTTGCGGCGCATGAGGCGCGCGGCCAGCCCCGGGGACGTGGGGGTGACCGGTAGGTCGTGGTGCGGGGGTGCGCCGTGGTCGAGCACGCGTTGACTCCTTTGTCACTGCCGGTCGCGCCGCCCGGTGTCGAGCGGGCTTCCTCGCGGCGGGCTTCTGGAGCGGCGGGGACCGGCGGCGCCCCTCGCGAAAGCGAGCGACCCACCGAGCGGGGTCCTCGCCACGCCACGTACAGCGAAGAACCCTACGAGCGTCGGGTTCCCCGTGGTAATGCAGCAACCTTGCGCGTCCTCGCACGATCGTTGCGTTCGTCGGGACCAGACGCGTGTTCGTTGCGCGGGGGCCGCCGAGTCGTTGCGCCGGGCGGCTGCCAGGAGTGGGCCGGAGGTGGACCGACGGTGGATCGGGCCTGGTCGGCGCCCGTCCGGACCGCCCGGCGTCTCGTCCCCGACCGGGAACTCGCCGGGAACGGCGCACGGCCCCCGCTCCTCCCGGGTGACGGGAGGAGCGGGGGCCGTGCGAAAGGGCTGCGCGGGTCAGCTCCAGCTGGCGTGCAGCGGCTTGCCCTCGGCGTAACCGGCGGCGCTCTGGATGCCGACGATGGCCTTCTCGGCGAACTCCTCCAGGGAGGCGGCACCGGCGTAGGTGCAGGAGGAGCGGACGCCCGCGATGATCGAGTCGATCAGGTCCTCGACGCCCGGACGGGCCGGGTCGAGGAACATGCGGGAGGTGGAGATGCCCTCCTCGAACAGCGCCTTGCGGGCGCGGTCGTACGCCGACTCCTCCGAGGTGCGGTTGCGCACCGCGCGCGCGGAGGCCATGCCGAACGACTCCTTGTAAGGGCGGCCGTTCGCGTCGTGCTGGAGGTCGCCCGGGGACTCGTAGGTCCCGGCGAACCAGGAGCCGACCATCACGTTGGACGCGCCGGCCGCGAGGGCCATCGCCACGTCGCGCGGGTGGCGGATGCCGCCGTCGGCCCACACGTGCTTGCCGTACTTCTTCGCCTCGGCGGCGCACTCCAGGACGGCGGAGAACTGCGGCCGGCCGACGCCGGTCATCATGCGGGTGGTGCACATGGCGCCGGGGCCGACGCCGACCTTGATGATGTCCGCGCCCGCCTCGATCAGGTCGCGCACGCCCTCGGCGGAGACGATGTTGCCGGCCACGATCGGCACCTGCGGGTCGAGGCCGCGCACCAGCTTGACGGCGCTGATCATCGACTCCTGGTGGCCGTGCGCGGTGTCGATGACGAGGGTGTCCACGCCCGCGTCCAGCAGCTGCTTCGCCTTGCCCGCCACGTCGCCGTTGATACCGACGGCGGCGGCGATGCGGAGCCGGCCCCGCGCGTCGACGGCCGGGGTGTACAGCGTGGCGCGCAGGGCGCCCTTGCGGGTGAGGATGCCGGCCAGGCGGCCGTCCTCGTCGACGGCCGGGGCGTAGCGGCGGTTGGCGTGGTCGAGGGTGTTGAAGGCCTCGCGCGGGTCCAGGTCCGCGTCGATCAGCAGGAGGTCCTTGGACATGACCTCTTCGAGCTGGGTGAAGCGGTCCACGCCGGTCAGGTCGGTGTCGGTGACGACGCCGACCGGCTTGTGGTCCTCGTCGACGACGACGCCGGCGTTGTGCGCGCGCTTGGGCAGCAGCGCCAGCGCGTCGGCGACGGTCTGGTGCGGGGCCAGCACGATCGGGGTGTCCAGGACGAGGTGGCGGCCCTTGACCCAGGTGACGACCTCGGTGACGACCTCGATCGGGATGTCCTGCGGGATGACCACCAGGCCGCCGCGCCGGGCCACCGTCTCGGCCATGCGGCGGCCGGCGATGGCGGTCATGTTGGCGACGACCAGCGGGATCGTGGTGCCCGTGCCGTCCGGGGAGCTGAGGTCCACGCCCTGCCGGGAGCCGACGGCGCTGCGGCTCGGCACCATGAAGACGTCGTCGTACGTCAGGTCGTACGAGGGCTGGATGTCGTTGAGGAAACGCACGTGCTGCACATCCCAGTCGATCAGAGGTGGCCCCCGGACAGGTCAGCCAGGGGGAAAGAGCACGTACTTCATTCTCCCATGGCCGGCGTGCGGTTATCCCCGGGCGGATCATCCAGGCTGGTCAGCAGCACCCTTGGAGGAACCTCCAGGCCCCAGGGTCACGAAGAGCCCCGGGCCGCGGTCGGTGGCCTCGGCGAAGATCTCCTCGGCGACGGCCCACTCGTCCGGCCGTGCCTCGGCGTACCCGCGCCAGCCCCGCACGAGGAGCACCAGGCCCCGCTCCGCCGTCTCGCCGGGCCAGACGGACGGGTCGGCCAGGGAGTCGGCGAGCGCGTCCCAGTTGCGGCCGAACCAGTCGGGCAGGCCCAGGGCACGAACGCAGCGGTCCATCAGGCCCGCCTTGTCCGTGACCCCGTCGAGGTCCAGCGTGACCACGAGCCGGCCCGCGGGGTCCTCCGTCATGTCGTGCCCTCTCTCCTGCTCTCTTGCCGGTCGTCAGACGCCGTCCGGGTCCGAGCGGTTGAGCGTCGGCTTCGGCGCCGTGCCCGCCGTCAGCAGGTAGTCCGCGGCCGACGTGTCCGTCACCAGGCTGGTGACCAGCCCGGACCGCAGCACCGCGTCGATGGCCGCCGCCTTGCGCTGCCCGCCCGCGATCGCCACGACCTCGGGGATGCGGCGGAGCTGGTCGGCCGTGACCGTGATGCACCGCTCCCCCAGGTCCCGTCCGACCCGGCGCCCCTCGGCGTCGAAGAGGTGCGCGGACATCTCGGCGGCGACGCCGAGGGAGGCGTAGTGCGCGCGTTCCTCGTCGCTGAGCATGTCGTGCACCGTCGAGATGCCCGGCTCCCAGGAGCCGATGGAGACGCAGGCGACCGTGACCTTGTCGAAGTACTCGAAGGCCCGGGCGATCCCGGTCTGGTTGCGCAGCGCCGCCGCGGTGGCCGCGTCCGGCAGCAGCATCGGCGCGTAGATGGGGTGGGCGTCGCCGCCCGAGACCTGGGCGGCGCGGCGGACGGCCTCGACCGAGCCGCGCTCGGCGGTCCCGGCGTCGTACACGCCCGTCAGCTGCACCACCGTGCACGGCGGCAGCCGGTCGAGCGCGGCCGCCATGTGGATCGTGGAGCGGCCCCAGGCGAGGCCGAGCACGTCGCCCTCGTTGACCAGCTCGCCGAGCAGGTCGGCGGCCACCTCGCCCAGGTTCTCGGGGTCGGGTGTCTCCTCGGCCTCGGCCGGGGACTCCACCACGACGGCGTGCCTGAGGCCGTAGCGGGCCCGCAGGGCGTCCGAGCGCTCCGCGTCCAGCTCGGCGGGCACCCGGATCTCGATTCGTACAAGGTCCCGCTCGAGGGCGGTCTCGAGGACCCGGGCCACCTTGAAGCGGCTGACGCCGAACTCCTCCGCGATCTGGATCTTGGACTTGCCCTCGAGGTAGAAGCGGCGGGCCATGGCCGCCGCCTGGACCAGCTCAGCGGGTCCCATCCGCATGGCTGAACGGCCCGCCGACATACCCGACACGGCGATCTCCTCACTGCTGTTCACACTCTGGATTCGCCGTTCATCCTTGCAGATTCGGCGCTCTCGATCAGCCCTGATGGGAGCCGTTCACGTTCTGTTCCTCAGTGGTCGCACGCCCAGGACGCCTTGGCGGTCGCCGCCTCGGCCTGGTTGCGCAGTGCACGTACCGCCTCGGCCGGGTCGGACGCCCCGTACACGGCGGATCCCGCGACGAAGACGTCGGCGCCGGCGTCGGCGCACTGCTCGATGGTGGACGCCGAGACACCGCCGTCGACCTGCAGCCACAGCTCCAGACCGTGCTTCTTGATCAGCTCACGGGTGCGGCGGATCTTCGGAAGCATGATGTCGAGGAACGCCTGCCCGCCGAAGCCCGGTTCGACCGTCATGATCAGCAGCATGTCG
Source organism: Streptomyces sp. NPDC093586 (assembly GCF_044764905.1). Lineage (NCBI taxonomy): Bacteria > Bacillati > Actinomycetota > Actinomycetes > Kitasatosporales > Streptomycetaceae > Streptomyces > Streptomyces sp. NPDC093586. The sequence continues at coordinate 73,366 of NZ_JBIWJA010000023.1, forward strand.
AGCTCGGGGAGCAGGTCCTCGTACGGCTCGATGGGCGTCGCGGGCCGCAGCGCCATGGAGGCGCGGGCGCCCTTGGCCCGGATCTCGCGGGCGAGGCGGACCGGTGCGGAGGCGGCCTCGACGTGGAAGGTGACGGAACCGGCGCCGGCCTCCACGTACTGGGGCGCCCAGCGGTCGGGGGCCTCGATCATGAGGTGGCAGTCCAGCGGGGTGTCCGTCGCCCGGGCCAGCGACTCGACGACCGGCACGCCGAGGGTGAGGTTGGGGACGAAATGGTTGTCCATGACGTCGACGTGGAGCCAGTCGGCTCCTTCGACCGCCTTGGCCTCGTCCGCGAGGCGGGCGAAGTCGGCGGACAGGATGCTGGGGTTGATCTGCGCGGCCATGCCCCAAGCCTGCCATGCCCTCCGGGGGCGAGGGGCATCGGTACCCAGTGGTCACGGTTGTGCCCCGGCCCGGGGACCGGGGCGGGGACCGGGGCGGGGACCGGGGCGGGGACCGGGGCGGGGACCGGGGCGGGGGCCCACGGTCCGGGGCGCGTTCTACGCGGTGCGGCGGATCAGGGCGAGGTACATCGCGTCCGTGCCGTGGAGGTGGGGCCAGAGCTGGATGTCGGGGCCCTCGCCCAGGTCGGGGACGCCGGGGAGGAGGGGACGGGCGTCGATGAGTTCGGTGTCGGGGTGCTGCTTGAGCACGTCGGCGACGACGGCGCGGGTCTCTGCGAGGTGGGGCGAGCAGGTCGCGTAGCCGACGACGCCACCGATCCGTACGGCCCGCAGGGCACTGTCCAGCAGCCCGCGCTGGAGCGGGGCGAAGCCGTCCAGGTCCTCGGGACGGCGCCGCCAGCGCGCCTCGGGGCGCCGGCGCAGGGCACCGAGGCCGGTGCACGGTACGTCGACCAGGACGCGGTCGAAGCTGCCGGGCCGCCACGGCGGGCGCGTCCCGTCGGCGGCGATCACCTGGTACGGCCCCGGATTGCCGTCCAGCGCCTTGGCCACGAGCCCCGCCCGGTGCGGCTGCTTCTCGGAGGCGAGCAGGAAGGCACCCCGCTCCGCCGCCAGGGCGCCGAGCAGCGCCGCCTTGCCGCCGGGCCCCGCGCAGCCGTCCAGCCAGCGCCGGTCGGGGCCGTCCAGGGGCGCGCCCGCCAGGGCGAGCGCGACGAGCTGACTGCCCTCGTCCTGCACGCCCGCCCGGTTCTCCCGTACGGCCTCGACGGCCCCGGGCTCGCCGCCCTCGCTCAGCCGCACCGCGTACGGCGACCAGCGCCCCGGTACGGCCGCCTCCTCCTCGAGCAGTTCCCCGGTCGTCGCCCGTCCGGGCCGGGCGACCAGCGTGACCTCGGGCCGTTCGTTGTCGGCGGCCAGCAGTCCCTCGATGCCGGCCCGTCCGCCGCCCAGCGAGTCCCACAGCGCGGAGACGACCCAGCGCGGGTGCGAGTGCACGACGGCGAGGTGGTCCTCGGGGTCCTCGTCGTAGGGCGGGGCGACCCGCTCGAGCCAGCCGTCGAGGTCGTCCTGCGCGATCTTGCGGAGCACGGCGTTGACGAACTTGGCCCGGCCGTCGCCCAGCACCACACGGGCCAGCTCGACGGAGGCGGACACGGCCGCGTGGGTCGGGATGCGCGTCCCGAGCAGCTGGTGCGCGCCCAGGCTCAGCACGTCCAGCACCGGCGGGTCGACCTCCCGCAGCGGCCGGTCGACGCAGGCGGCGATGATCGCGTCGTACGTCCCCTGCCGGCGCAGCGTCCCGTACACCAGCTCGGTCGCGAGGGCCGCGTCCCGGGCGTCGAAGCCGTCCTTCTCCCGCGCCTTGCGCAGCAGCGGCGGCAGCACGAGGTTGGCGTAGGCGTCCCGCTCGTCCACGGCCCTGAGCGCCTCGAAGGCGAGGATGCGGACGGGGTCCTTCTGGGGCCTGCGGTACGGCTTGCCGGGCTTGCGGGGACGACGGGGCTGCTCGCTCACGAAAAAGGTGCTCCGGGTGTGGGGTGAAGTGCGCTCACCAGCGTACGTCGAGCCGGTGAACGGTGGTACGGCGGTCAGCCGCCGAGCAGCTCGCCCTCGGCGATCCGCACCCCGCGCGCCCAGTCCGCGGCCCGCATCGGCTTCTTGCCCTGCGCCTGCACCCACAGCAGCTCGACGGCGTACGAGCCGGTGCCGACGTACACGTTGTTCTTGCCGGCCGCGAGCTGCCCGGGGGCCAGGTCGGTCCGGTCGGGCACGGGCGCGGCCTGCACCAGCTTGAGCCGCTCGCCTCGGAACGTGGTCCAGGCGCCGGGCGCCGGGGTGCAGCCGCGCACCACGCGGTCGACGCGCAGTGCCGGGGCCGACCAGTCGATCCGGGCGTCCTCGACCGTGATCTTCGGCGCGAGGGTGACGCCCTCGGCGGGCTGCGGCACGGCCTTCAGGCTGCCGTCCTCGATGCCGTCCATGGTGGCGGCGAGCAGCCCGGAGCCGGCGAAGGCGAGCCGGGTCAGCAGGTCACCGCTGGTGTCGGTGGGACGGATGGTCTCGGTGACCGTCCCGAAGACGGGCCCGGAGTCGAGGCCCTCCTCGATGAGGAACGTGGACGCCCCGGTGATCTCGTCCCCCGCCATCAGCGCGTGCTGCACGGGCGCGGCCCCGCGCCAGGCGGGCAGCAGCGAGAAGTGCAGGTTGACCCAGCCGTGGGCGGGCACGTCCAGGGCCACGCGGGGCAGCAGGGCGCCGTAGGCGACGACGGGACAGCAGTCGGGCGCGATCTCGCGCAGCCGCTCCAGGAACTCCGGGTCGCGGGGCTTCGCGGGCTTGAGCACCTCGATCCCGGCCTCCTCCGCGCGCTCGGCCACGGGGGAGGCGACCAGCCGGCGCCCGCGTCCGGCCGGCGCGTCGGGCCGCGTGACGACGGCGGCCACCTCGTGACGCCCGGAGGCGATCAGGGCGTCCAGGGCGGGAACGGCGACCTCGGGGGTACCGGCGAAGACCAGCTTCATGGGTGGGACGGGCCTCTCGGGCGGGGGCGGATGCGGGCGACGCACCAGTCTACGAGCCCGCCCCGGGCGGAAAACCGCCGACGGCGCAGCACCACGGCGGCAGGCGTCCGTCTCCCGGCCGACTGGAAACGGGTGGTGCGCGGGTGGGAGGGCAGAAACCGAAGGCCGAGGCGCGCATCCCACCGGGACGGCGCGCGCATATGCCGCCACGCCCCCACCCCGTGACCCGCGGAGCGCCCACGCGTTGTCAAGGAAGAGTTGACCACGGGGCCGCCCGCGCGGCCCGATTCCTTTCAACGCCGGTTCGAGAGGCTTGTTCATGGCCGACCACGCAACCCACGACGCCCAGGCTCGGGCCAGCCTGCACTTGCTGGTGCGGGACATCGAGCGGGTCCGCCGGCAGGTGGACGCACTGCGCACCCTCACCGCCCAGCTGGGCAACGTCTACCGACCGCGCCGTTCGGGCCCGCCCACGGGCTTCGTCGTCTACGGACGCGCTCCCGCACCGACGGTCCGCCTCGCCCAGGAGCTGCGGGACAGCGTCGAGACGCTGGTCACGGCCGCCGTGGACTTCGACCGCTCGCTCGGCTTCTCGTGGGACGCGGTCGGCTCCGCGCTCGGCGTCACCAAGCAGGCGGTGCACCGGCGTTACGGCTCCCGCCGGGCCGCGACCCAGACGGCGGCCACCGAGGCCCCCGAGCCCGCACCGGAGCCGGCAGCCGCCCGCCCGGTCAACGTGGGCCCCGGTCTGCCGACCGTGCCCACGGTCCCCGCGGCCCGCTCCATGCCGACCCAGCCGACGGCGGGCAGCCCGTCCCTGCGCGACGAGGTCAGGCCGACGGCCTTCCCCGGCCCGCGCAACGGCTGACCCGCCCCGCCCTCCCGGCACGCTCCGGGAGGGCCGTCCGGCCCCGGCCGCCGTTTCTCACCGGCCCCGGGCGGCCGTCACCTTCGGCCGACGCCGAGGCCCGCACTCAGGCGACCTCACCCGGCGCCGACGCTGCCTCGGCCACCATCGCCCCTGACGTCGACGCCGGTTCCCGCACCCTCGCGGGACGCCGACCGCCCGCCTCCTGTCGGCACCCGCCCCATGCCCCGTCCTCACCCGATGTCGGGCGGATCGATCCGTACCCACACCGCCGCATCGTTCCCGCGTGCCGTCCGTGCCGCCTGTGCGGCCTTCAGCGCACCGGCCAGCGCCGCCCCGCGCCCCGGCGGCACCCGGACCAGCGCCCTGTCCCACTGCTCCCCCGGCGGCGGCCCGCCCACCCGGCGCGGGCGCCCCGGCGCCGTGCCGGGGAGCGGCACGGGCCCCAGGATCTCCGCCTCGCGCGGCAGCTCCACCGTGCCGAGGAAGTCGGCCACCGCCTCCGGGGGCCCCGCGACGGACGCCATCCGCGACACCGGCGGAAAGCCCAGCTCGGCACGCTCGGCCAGCTCGCGCACCGCATGACCGACGGGGTCCCAGCGCACCAGTGCCTGCACCGGCCGCAGGGTCGGCTCGGCGACCACGACCACGGTCCCGCCGGCCGGCTGCGGGCGCACCAGCGCGGCGGCCGCGAGCCAGCGCCGCAGCGCGTCCTCGCCGGCGCGCAGATCCGGCCGCCCGAGCATGGCCCAGCCGTCGAGCAGCAGGGCCGCCGCGTAACCGCCCTCGGCGACGGGTTCGGCACCGGGGGTGCTCACCACCAGGGCCGGCGTCCGCGACACGGTGTCCAGCACCTGCTCGCGCCCCGAGGTGCGCACCGGCACCGCGGGGAAGGCACGCCCCAGCTCCTCCGCGGTACGGCGTGCCCCCACGATCTGCGCGCGCAGCCGGAAGCTCCCGCACTCCGGGCAGTGCCAGCCGCCCTCCTCGCGCCCGCACCACCCGCACCGCAGCGCCGACCCGGATTCCTGGCCCTCCAGCGGCCCGGAGCAGTGCCGGCACCGCGCGGGCGTCCGGCAGGCGGCACACGCCATCCGCGGGACGTATCCACGCCGGGGCACCTGTACGAGGACCGGCCCCTGCCGCAGCCCGTCCCTCACGACCTGCCAGGCGAGGGAGGGCAGCCGCGCGGCCCGGGCGGCCTCGTCGCGGGCCAGGTCACCGTCCCCCACGGTCCGGACCAGCGGGGCGGTGGCCCGCACCTGTTCCCGGGCGGCGACCAGCGGCCTGGCCCAGCCGGTCTCGACGAGCTGGGCGGCCTCCACCGTGCAGTTCCAGCCGCCCAGCAGGAAGGCGCACCTGTCCTGGGCCGCGCGCAGCAGCAGCACCTCGCGGGCGTGCGGCTGCGGGGCGTGGAGCTCGCTGTGACTGTCGTCGCCGTCGTCCCACAGTGCGACCAGCCCGAGGTCCCGCACCGGCGCGAACATGGCGGCCCGGGTCCCGACGACGGCCCGTACCGCCCCTCGGCGCACCGCGAGCCACTGCGCGTACCGCTTCTCGGGTCCGGCGTCGGCGGTGAGCACCGCGTGCCGGCCCTCGCCGAGCAGGGCGGTCAGCGCGGCGTCGGCGCGGGCGACCGTCCGGCCGTCCGGGAGGACGACGAGCGCGCCCCGGCCGGAGGCCAGGGTCGCCGCCACGGCCCGCGCCAGTTCCTCGCTCCACCCGGGGCCGGGCAACGCGTTCCACACCGCGCGCGGCGCGCCGCCCGACGCGAGGGACGCGACGAACGCGGCGCCCTGCTCGTACCGCGCCCAGGAGCCCGGTTCGGGCACCGGCGGCGGGGGCAGCGGGTCCGGTGAGGGCCGCTTCTCGGCGCGCGCGTTGCGCGGCGGTACCGCGAGCTGCAGCACGTCGGCGAGGCTGCCGGCGTACCGGTCGGCGACGGCCCGCGCGAGACCGAGCAGCTCCGCGTCGAGCACCCGTTCGGGCGAGACGACCTGGGCCAGCGCGGCCAGCGGCCCCGCGTAGTCGGACTCCGCGAGCCGCTCCACCAGGAAGCCGTCGATGAGGCCGCCGCCCTCGCGCCGCCCGTCCCGCACCCGGTGCCGGCCGGCCCCGAACCGCACCCGCACCCGCACGCCCGGCTGGGCCTCGGCGTCGAGTTCCTCCGGCACGGCGTAGTCGAAGTACCGGTCGAGGTGGAGCACGCCCTTGTCGACCAGCACCCGGGCGACGGGCAGCTCCTTGGCGAGCGCGGCACCGCGCCAGGTCCGCGGCTTGGCCCGCGGCGCCTTCGCCCTGCGCACGCTCTCCCGGATGAGCGCGAGCTGCTCGGGCTGCGCGTCGCCCACGCCGCCGCCCGCCGGATCGTTCTCGCTGCTCACGCCTGCATTCTTACCAAAGACCACTGACAACCGGCGGTGCCCCGGTTCCCACCGTTCCGTACCGGCTCCGGGCACGCCGAGGCCCGGCGTCCCCGAGGGGACACCGGGCCTCGCGGCGTGCCGTCGAGCGGAACCGCTGTTACAGCCCCGCCGCCTTGCGCAGCGCCTCGACGCGGTCGGTGCGCTCCCAGGTGAAGTCGGGCAGCTCACGGCCGAAGTGGCCGTAGGCGGCGGTCTGGGCGTAGATCGGGCGGAGCAGGTCGAGGTCGCGGATGATGGCGGCCGGACGGAGGTCGAAGACCTCGTCGATCGCCTTCTCGATCTTCTCCGGGTCCACCTTGGCGGTGCCGAAGGTCTCCACGAACAGGCCGACCGGCTCGGCCTTGCCGATCGCGTACGCGACCTGGACCTCGCAGCGGGAGGCGAGGCCCGCGGCGACGACGTTCTTGGCGACCCAGCGCATCGCGTACGCCGCCGAGCGGTCCACCTTGGACGGGTCCTTGCCCGAGAAGGCGCCGCCGCCGTGGCGGGCCATGCCGCCGTAGGTGTCGATGATGATCTTGCGGCCGGTCAGACCGGCGTCGCCCATCGGGCCGCCGATCTCGAAGCGACCGGTCGGGTTGACCAGCAGCCGGTACCCCTCGGTCTCCAGCTTGATGCCGTCGTCGAGCAACGCCTTCAGCTCCGGCTCGACCACGAACTCCTTGATGTCCGGAGCCAGGAGCGACTCCAGGTCGATGTCGCTCGCGTGCTGCGAGGAGACGACGACCGTGTCGAGGCGGACGGCCTTGTCGCCGTCGTACTCAATGGTGACCTGCGTCTTGCCGTCCGGGCGCAGGTAGGGGATCGTGCCGTTCTTGCGGACCTCGGACAGGCGCTTGGACAGGCGGTGCGCCAGGAAGACCGGCAGCGGCATCAGCGTCGGCGTCTCGTCCGAGGCGTAGCCGAACATCAGGCCCTGGTCGCCCGCGCCCTGCCGGTCCAGCTCGTCTTCGTCGCCCTCGACCCGGGACTCGTAGGCCGTGTCCACGCCCTGCGCGATGTCCGGGGACTGGGCCCCGATCGACACGGACACGCCGCAGGAGGCGCCGTCGAAGCCCTTCTTCGAGGAGTCGTAGCCGATCTCCAGGATCTTGCCGCGCACCAGCGTGGCGATGTCCGCGTAGGCCTTGGTCGTGACCTCGCCGGCCACGTGCACCAGGCCGGTGGTGATCAGCGTTTCGACGGCGACCCGGGACGTCGGGTCCTCGCGCAGAAGCGCGTCGAGAATGGTGTCGCTGATCTGGTCAGCGATCTTGTCGGGGTGACCCTCGGTCACGGACTCCGAGGTGAACAGGCGACGGGACACAACGCTCCCTGGGGTTGCAGCGGCTGCTGGCTGATCATTGGTGGACGGCACGGGGAGCTGCACCCGGCGACGTCCGAGAACAGTTTATCGGTCGCACTCGGCCGCGGACTCACCCGTCTCAGCTCTCGGAAGGGCTGTGACCTGCGGCACGGGCATTCTGCCCAATGCGGAGGGCCATTGGCCAGGCGCGCCACGCCCGAATGTCCGGGGTACGCGAGCACCGGGGAACGAATGGGTCATTCAGCCGAACCTCTTCGCCACGAGGTCCCACACCGTTTCGGCCAGGGCTTCCTTCGGGCCGTGCGCCACCGGGGTCTCGCTGCCGTCGGCGCCGAGGACCACGGCCTCGTTCTCCTCGGCGCCGAAGGTCTTGCGCTCCCCGACCTCGTTCACCACGAGGAGGTCGCAGCCCTTGCGCTTCAGCTTGGCCCGGCCGTTGGCGAGGACGTCGTCGGTCTCGGCGGCGAAGCCGACGACCACCTGCCCGGGACGGGCCCGGTCGGCGGAGATCTCCGCGAGGACGTCCGGGTTGCGCACCAGCGTGATCGGCTCGGGGTCCTGGCCGTCCTTCTTCTTGATCTTCCCGGCGGCGTAGACCGCCGGCCGGAAGTCCGCGACCGCGGCGGCCATGACGACGGCGTCGGCGTCCGCCGCCGCGCGCAGCACGGCCTCGCGCAGTTCCACGGCGGTGCCCACCGGGACGACGTCCACGCCGGCCGGGTCGGGCAGCGCCGCGTTCGCCGCGATCAGCGTGACGCGGGCGCCCCGGGCGGCGGCGGTGCGGGCGAGGGCGTAGCCCTGCTTGCCCGAGGAGCGGTTGCCGAGGAAGCGGACGGGGTCGAGGGGCTCGCGGGTGCCGCCGGCGCTGACGACGACGTGCCGTCCGGCGAGGTCCGGCTCCCGCACGCCGCGGGCGAGCACCCGGCGGCAGACCTCGAAGATCTCGCCCGGATCGGGCAGCCGGCCCTTGCCGGTGTCGACGCCGGTGAGGCGGCCGACGGCCGGTTCGATCACGACCGCGCCGCGGCGGCGCAGCGTCGCCACGTTCTCCTGGGTGGCCGGGTGCTCCCACATCTCCGTGTGCATGGCGGGGGCGAAGACGACCGGGCAGCGGGCCGTGAGCAGGGTGTTGGTGAGGAGGTCGTCGGCGAGGCCGTGGGCGGCCTTGGCGAGCATGTCGGCGGTGGCCGGGGCGACGACGACGAGGTCCGCGTGCTGGCCGATGCGCACGTGCGGGACCTGGTGGACGTCGTCCCACACCTCGGTGGAGACGGGATTGCCGGACAGGGCGGACCAGGTGGCGGCGCCGACGAAGTGCAGCGCGGAGGCGGTGGGGACGACGCGCACGTCGTGTCCCGACTCCGTGAATCTGCGCAGCAGCTCACAGGCCTTGTAGGCGGCGATCCCGCCGCTGACCCCCAGAACGACCTTGGGCTTGTCCACCATCTCTCCCGGACTCGGAATACGTGTGCCCCCATCACACACCACAGGCCCGGCAGTCGGACTGCCGGGCCTGTGGAAAAGTCAGCTTCGAGCTGAAAATACTGCTTCCGGTACTACTGCGCCGGGCCTTCGATGGCCTCGGACGTCAGCAGACCCGCGTTGATCTCGCGCAGGGCGATCGAGAGCGGCTTCTCGTGGACGTGGGTGTCGACGAGAGGACCGACGTACTCGAGGAGGCCCTCGCCGAGCTGCGAGTAGTACGCGTTGATCTGGCGGGCCCGCTTGGCCGCGTAGATCACGAGGCTGTACTTCGAGTCCGTGGCCTCGAGGAGCTCGTCGATCGGCGGGTTGATGATGCCCTCGGGCGCGGAGATGGAAGAGGACACGCTCTACCTTCCGATGGATGGGAAAGATTCAGTCGAGGCGATCGGCCGGGGTCGGTGGACCTGTCGCGATCACACGACGTTCGTCAAGGCTAGCAGCTCGCGCGCCACGTCCTCGACGGAGGTGTTCACCAGGGTCTCGTCGAACTCCGGCTCGGCCGCCAGCTCGACCTTGGCCGCGGCGAGGCGGCGCTCGATCACCTCCGGCGGTTCGGTGCCCCGGCCGGTGAGCCTGCGCACCAGCTCCTCCCAGGAGGGCGGTGCCAGGAACACCAGCTGGGCCTCCGGCATGGACTCGCGGACCTGCCGCGCACCCTGGAGGTCGATCTCGAGCAGCACCGGCTCACCGGCCTCCAGGCGCTCCAGCACGGCGGTACGGGGCGTGCCGTAGCGGTTGCCCGCGAACTCGGCCCACTCCAGCAGCTCGCCGTTGGCGATCAGCTTGTCCATCTCCTCGTCGGTGACGAAGAAGTAGTGGACTCCGTGCTGTTCGCCGGGCCGGGGCCTGCGGGTCGTCGCCGACACCGAGAGCCAGACCTCGGGGTGTTCCTTGCGCATATGGGCGACGACCGTGCTCTTGCCGACCCCCGAGGGGCCGGAGAGCACGGTCAGTCGCGGACGTGCGTCCGGGGGTACGGGGGACGTCCCCCGGGGTGTTGCAGCCATGCAGCGATTATTCCAGCAATCGCGCGGTGCCCGGGACTCAGGAGCCCGTGCTGCCGAACTCACGCTCCAGGGATGCGATCTGGTTGGAGCCGAGACCTCGCACGCGGCGGCTCTCGGAGATGCCGAGCCGCTCCATGATCTGCTTGGCGCGGACCTTGCCCACGCCCGGCAGGGACTCGAGAAGGGCGGAGACCTTCATCTTGCCGATGACGTCGTTCTCCTGACCCTGCTTGATGACCTCGTGGAGGGAGGCGCCGGAGTGCTTGAGTCGATTCTTGACCTCGGCCCGCTCCCGGCGAGCCGCGGCGGCCTTTTCGAGCGCGGCTGCGCGCTGTTCAGGGGTAAGGGGCGGAAGAGCCACGCCTACGTCACCTCGGATGTCGAACTGTCGGATACGGACCGGTGAGGAACCTAGTCGCCCCACACCTGGGAGCCCCGAGCAACACGCTTGCCCGTCGGCCCCTGTCGGAGACTAGCGGTCAAGTCCGCCAGAGTCAGCGAGAACAGCGGAAAAGTCCTGGTCAGCCTCCGTCAGGCCAGACATTTAAGACATATTGCCTCTGATTTGAGGATGTATCCAGGGTCAGGCCGCGGCGACCGCGTCGCTGATCTCCTCCGCGAAACGGTCGGTGGCCTTCCGCAACGCGGCCACATCGGGACCGTGACGAAGGACACCCCGGCTGACGTTGGGAACGACGTTGCGCACCGCGTCACCGAAGACCCGCGGCAGGTCGGCCGGTGTCGCTCCCTGGGCGCCGATCCCGGGCGCGAGGAGCGGGCCGTTGATGGCCAGGTCGTACGAGGAGAGGTCGCCGAGCGTGGCGCCGACCACCGCGCCGAAGGAGCCGAGGGGCCGCTCTTCCGCGTTCTCGGCCGCCAGGTGCGCCAGCATGGTCGCCCCGACGTTCCGTCCGTCGGCGCGCGTGGCGTGCTGGACCTCGCCGCCCTCCGGGTTGGAGGTCAGCGCCAGCACGAACAGACCCGCGCCGTTGGCCCGGGCCAGGTCGACGGCCGGCTTCAGCGAGCCGTAGCCGAGGTACGGGGAGACCGTCAGCGCGTCCGAGAACAGCGGGGCGTCCGTGCGCAGGAAGGACTCGGCGTACGCGGCCATGGTCGAGCCGATGTCGCCGCGCTTGGCGTCCATGACGACCAGCGCGCCGGCCTCCCGGGCCTCCTGGACCGACGTCTCCAGGACCGCGACGCCGCGTGAGCCGAAGCGCTCGAAGAACGCGCTCTGCGGCTTGAGGACGGCGGCCCGGCCGGCCACCGCCTCGACGACGGTGCGGCTGAAGCGCTCCAGGCCCGCCACGTCGTCGTTCAGGCCCCACTCGGCGAGCAGGGAGGCGTGCGGGTCGATGCCGACGCACAGCGGGCCGCGTTCGTCCATGGCCCGGCGCAGCCGCGCGCCGAAGGGTTCCGTCGTACCGGTCATCGGGACTTCCTCACGTCGGCGCCGACCGCGTCGGCGAGGGTGGCGTACGGGCTCTGCCGCAGACGGGCGGCGAGTCCCTTGTGGATGGTGCGGCTCCAGAAGGGCCCCTCGTAGATGAACGCGCTGTAGCCCTGGACCAGCGTGGCCCCGGCCAGGATGCGCTGCCAGGCGTCCTCGGCGGTCTCGATGCCGCCGACGCCCACCAGGGTGATCCGGTCGCCCACGCGCGCGTACAGGCGGCGCAGCACCTCCAGGGAGCGCGTCTTGAGAGGGGCGCCGGAGAGGCCGCCGGTCTCCTGGACCAGGGAGGGCGCGGACCGCAGACCGAGTCCCTCGCGCGCGATGGTGGTGTTGGTGGCGATGATGCCGTCCAGTCCGAGTTCGACGGCCAGGTCGGCGACCGCGTCGACGTCCTCGTCGGCGAGGTCCGGTGCGATCTTGACCAGCAGGGGCACGCGCCGGGCGGGCACCGCGCGGTCGGCGGCCTCGCGGACGGCGCTCAGCAGGGGACGCAGGGCCTCGGTGGCCTGGAGGTTGCGCAGGCCGGGCGTGTTCGGGGAGGAGACGTTCACCACCAGGTAGTCGGCGTACGGCGCCAGCCGCTCGGCCGACTTCACGTAGTCGCCGACGGCCTCCTCCTCCGGGACGACCTTGGTCTTGCCGATGTTGACGCCGACGACGGTCCGGAAGACGGGCTCGCGGGAGGCCAGGCGGGCCGCGACGGCGCGGGAGCCGTCGTTGTTGAAGCCCATGCGGTTGATCAGCGCCCGGTCCTCGACCAGGCGGAACAGCCGCTTCTTGGGATTGCCGGGCTGCGGCTCCCCCGTCACCGTGCCGATCTCGACGTGGTCGAAGCCGAGCATGGCCATGCCGTCGATCGCGACCGCGTTCTTGTCGAAGCCGGCGGCCAGCCCGAAGGGGCCGTGCATCCGCAGGCCCAGGGCCTCGGTGCGCAGCTCCTTGTGGCGCGGCGCGAGCGCGGCGGCGGCGAAGGTGCGCAGCACGGGGACGCGGGCGGCGAGACGGATCCAGCGGAAGGCCAGGTGGTGGGCCTGCTCCGGGTCCATCCGGGAGAAGAAGAGCTTGAAGAAGATCTTGTACATGTGTCCTCGTGAAGCCTCACGCGGAGCCCCTCGGGGCTCTTGAAGAGAAGGGCTCATGAAGAGGGGGACACCGTTTCCGGTGTCCCCCTCGGGGCTGCTAGTCGCGGGCCGCGGTCAGGAACTCGGCGTGTTCCTGCAGTGAGCGGACTCCCACGTCGCCGCGGTTGAGGGCGTCGATGCCCTGGACCGCCGCGGCGAGCGCCTGGACCGTCGTCAGGCACGGCACGGACCGCGCCACGGCCGCCGTACGGATGTCGTAGCCGTCGAGGCGGCCGCCGGTGCCGTACGGGGTGTTGACGATGAGGTCGACCTCGCCGTCGTGGATGAGCTGGACGATGGTCTTCTCGCCGTTCGGGCCGGTGCCCTCGGACTGCTTGCGGACGACCGTGGCGTTGATGCCGTTGCGCTTGAGGACCTCGGCGGTGCCGGAGGTGGCGAGCAGCTCGAAGCCGTGGGCGACCAGCTCGCGCGCCGGGAAGATCATCGAGCGCTTGTCGCGGTTGGCGACCGAGATGAACGCGCGGCCCTTGGTGGGCAGCGGCCCGTAGGCGCCCGCCTGCGACTTGGCGTACGCCGTGCCGAAGACGGAGTCGATGCCCATGACCTCGCCGGTGGAGCGCATCTCCGGGCCGAGGACCGTGTCGACGCCGCGCCCGTGGATGTCCCGGAAGCGGGACCACGGCATCACGGCCTCCTTGACGGAGATCGGCGCGTCCAGCGGCAGCTCGCCGCCGTCGCCGTTGGCCGGCAGCAGGCCCTCGGCGCGCAGCTCGGCGATGGTCGCGCCGAGCGAGATGCGGGCGGCGGCCTTGGCCAGCGGCACCGCGGTCGCCTTGGAGGTGAAGGGGACGGTGCGCGAGGCGCGCGGGTTGGCCTCCAGGACGTAGAGGATGTCCCCGGCCAGCGCGAACTGGATGTTGATCAGGCCGCGCACGCCGACGCCCTTGGCGATGCCCTCGGTGGAGGCGCGCAGCCGCTTGATGTCGAAGCCGCCGAGCGTGATCGGGGGCAGGGCGCACGCCGAGTCGCCGGAGTGGATGCCGGCCTCCTCGATGTGCTCCATGACGCCGCCGAGGTACAGCTCCTCGCCGTCGTACAGGGCGTCGACGTCGATCTCGATCGCGTCGTCCAGGAACCGGTCGACCAGGACCGGGCGGGACGGGCTGATCTCGGTCGACTCGGCGATGTAGGACTCCAGCCGGGTCTCGTCGTAGACGATCTCCATGCCGCGTCCGCCGAGCACGTAGGAGGGGCGGACGAGGACCGGGTAGCCGATCTCGTCGGCGATGGCCTTGGCCTCGGCGAAGGTGGTGGCGGTGCCGTGCTTGGGGGCCGGCAGGCCGGCCTCCTTGAGGACCCGGCCGAAGGCGCCGCGGTCCTCGGCGGCGTGGATGGCCTCCGGCGAGGTGCCGACGATCGGCACGCCGTTGTCCTTGAGCGCCTGCGCGAGGCCCAGCGGGGTCTGGCCGCCGAGCTGGACGATGACACCCGCGATCGGGCCGGCCTGCCGCTCCGCGTGGACGATCTCCAGGACGTCCTCCAGGGTGAGCGGCTCGAAGTACAGCCGGTCGGAGGTGTCGTAGTCGGTGGAGACGGTCTCCGGGTTGCAGTTGACCATCACGGTCTCGTACCCGGCGTCGCTCAGCGCGAAGGAGGCGTGGACGCAGGAGTAGTCGAACTCGATGCCCTGGCCGATGCGGTTCGGGCCGGAGCCCAGGATGATCACCGCGGGCTTCTCGCGCGGCGCGACCTCGGTCTCCTCGTCGTAGGACGAGTAGAAGTACGGGGTCTTCGCGGCGAACTCGGCGGCGCAGGTGTCGACCGTCTTGTAGACCGGGCGGACGCCGAGCGCGTGCCGCACCTCGCGGACGACGTCCTCGCGCAGGCCGCGGATCTCGGCGATCTGCTGGTCGGAGAAGCCGTGCCGCTTGGACTCGCCGAGCAGGTCGGCGGTCAGCTCGGGCGCCTCGGCGAGCTCGTCGGCGATCTCCTTGATGAGGAAGAGCTGGTCGACGAACCAGGGGTCGATCTTCGTGTAGTCGAAGACCTCCTCGGGCGTGGCGCCGGCGCGGATGGCCTGCATGACGGCGTTGATCCGGCCGTCGGTGGGCCGGACGGCCTCTTCGAGCAGCGCCGTCTTGTCGCCGGGCTCACCGGTGAAGGTGAACTGGCTGCCCTTCTTCTCCAGGGAGCGCAGCGCCTTCTGGAAGGCCTCGGTGAAGTTGCGGCCGATGGCCATGGCCTCGCCGACCGACTTCATGGTGGTCGTCAGCGTCGAGTCCGCCGAAGGGAACTTCTCGAAGGCGAACCGCGGGGCCTTCACGACCACGTAGTCGAGCGTCGGCTCGAAGGAGGCCGGGGTCTCCTGCGTGATGTCGTTCGGGATCTCGTCCAGCGTGTAGCCGACGGCGAGCTTGGCGGCGATCTTCGCGATCGGGAAGCCGGTCGCCTTGGAGGCGAGCGCCGAGGAGCGGGAGACGCGCGGGTTCATCTCGATGACGATGACGCGGCCGTCGACCGGGTTCACCGCGAACTGGATGTTGCAGCCGCCGGTGTCGACGCCGACCTCGCGGATGATCGCGATGCCGACGTCGCGGAGGATCTGGTACTCGCGGTCGGTCAGCGTCATCGCGGGCGCGACGGTGATGGAGTCGCCGGTGTGCACGCCCATGGGGTCGAAGTTCTCGATGGAGCAGACGACCACGACGTTGTCGTTCTTGTCGCGCATCAGCTCCAGCTCGTACTCCTTCCAGCCGAGGATGGACTCCTCCAGGAGCACCTCGGTGGTCGGCGAGAGGGTGAGGCCCTGGCCGGCGATGCGGCGCAGCTCCTCCTCGTCGTGCGCGAAGCCGGAGCCGGCGCCGCCCATGGTGAAGGACGGGCGGACGACGACCGGGTAGCCGCCGAGCGTCTCGACGCCGGCGAGGACGTCGTCCATGGAGTGGCAGATGACCGAGCGGGCGGACTCGCCGTGGCCGATCTTCTTGCGGACCTCCTCGACGACGTCCTTGAACAGGTCGCGGTCCTCGCCCTTGTGGATCGCCTCCACGTTGGCGCCGATCAGCTCGACGCCGTACTTCTCCAGCACACCCTGCTCGTGCATGGAGATGGCGGTGTTCAGCGCCGTCTGGCCGCCCAGGGTGGGCAGCAGCGCGTCGGGCCGCTCCTTGGCGATGATCTTCTCGACGAACTCGGGGGTGATCGGCTCCACGTACGTGGCGTCGGCGATCTCCGGGTCGGTCATGATCGTCGCCGGGTTGGAGTTCACCAGGACGACGCGCAGGCCCTCGGCCTTGAGCACGCGGCACGCCTGGGTGCCGGAGTAGTCGAACTCGGCGGCCTGGCCGATGACGATCGGGCCGGAGCCGATGACCAGGACGGACTGGATATCGGTGCGCTTAGGCACGCTGGCCCTCCATCAGGGAAACGAAGCGGTCGAACAGGTACGCGGCGTCGTGCGGGCCGGCTGCCGCTTCGGGGTGGTACTGGACGCTGAAGGCCGGCTTGTCGAGAAGCTGGAGGCCCTCCACCACGTTGTCGTTGAGGCAGACGTGGGAGACCTCGGCGCGGCCGTAGGGGGTGTCGGAGACCTTGTCGAGCGGGGCGTCGACGGCGAATCCGTGGTTGTGCGCGGTGACCTCGACCTTGCCGGTCGTACGGTCCTGCACGGGCTGGTTGATGCCGCGGTGGCCGTACTTCAGCTTGAAGGTGCCGAAGCCTAGGGCGCGACCCAGGATCTGGTTGCCGAAGCAGATGCCGAACAGCGGGGTGCCGCGCTCCAGGACGCCCTGCATCACCGAGACCGGGTGGTCGGCGGTGGACGGGTCGCCGGGGCCGTTGGAGAAGAACACGCCGTCCGGAGCGACGGCGTAGACGTCCTCGACGGTGGCCGTGGCGGGCAGGACGTGCACCTCGATGCCGCGCTCGGCCATGCGGTGCGGGGTCATGCCCTTGATGCCGAGGTCGATCGCGGCGACGGTGAACTTCTTCTCGCCGATCGCCGGGACGACGTACGGCTCGGTGGTGGCGACCTCGGCGGAGAGGTCGGCGCCGCTCATCTCGGGGGCCTGGCGGACCTCTGCGAGCATGGTGCCCTCGTCGGGCAGCGCGTTGCCGGAGAAGATGCCGACGCGCATGGCGCCGCGTTCCCGCAGGTGGCGGGTGAGGGCGCGGGTGTCGATGCCGGAGATGCCGACGACGCCCTGGGCGGCGAGCTCCTCGTCCAGCGTGCGCGTCGAGCGCCAGCTGGAGGGGACCCGCGCGGGGTCGCGGACGACGTACCCGGAGACCCAGATCCTCCTGGACTCCATGTCCTCGTCGTTGACGCCCGTGTTCCCGATGTGCGGGGCGGTCATCACGACGACCTGGCGGTGGTACGACGGGTCGGTCAGGGTCTCCTGGTAGCCGGTCATGCCGGTGGAGAACACGGCTTCGCCGAACGTGGCCCCCACGGCCCCGTAGGCGCGGCCGCGGAAGGTCCGGCCGTCCTCCAGGACGAGTACGGCGGGAGTTTTGTGGGCTCCCCTGGTGGAGGTCGTCATCGTGCGCCTTCCGTTTCCGTCTTGTTGATCATGTCGTTCAGGGTGTCGACCCACTCGTTGTGCTCGGCCGCGTGGTCGGAGCGGAAGCCGGAGTCGATCGGTTTGCCGCCGTGCTCCCAGGTGACGATCAGCAGACCGCCCTCCGTGAGCACCTTGCCGGCGATGCCCTTGTCGAGGCGGGCCTCGCGCAGCGCGGCGGCGGGGACGAAGAAGTCGGTCGCGCCGGGGCGCACGACGTCCAGTCCCGCGTCCGTCAGCGTGAGCTCGGCCCGGCTCCGGGTGCCCAGGCCGTGCGCCACGATGCGGTCGAGCCACTGACCGGCGGTGGTGGAGCCGTGGTAGCGGCCGCTCATCGTCAGTCTCGCCTCGCCGGGCGAGTCCGGCGCGGTGGGGAGCTCCGGCAGGTCGCTCTGGAGCGTGCCCCGCCACTTCCAGCCCTCGCGCATCAGCCAGTAGACGAGCGCGACGAACAGGCCGAGGCCGACGACCCAGCCGACGCGGGCGGCCCAGTCGGTCACTTCCGCCGATTCCTTCCCGGCGGCCAGCAGGATTACAGGTGTCACGTGAGCTTCCCGTCGACGAGCGTCGCCTTGCCCCGCAGCCACGTGTGCGTCACACGGCCCGGCAGCTCACGCCCCTCGTACGGAGTGTTGCGGCTGCGCGAGGCGAAGCCCGCGGGGTCCACCCGGCCACGGTATGCCGTGTCGACGAGCGTGAGGTTGGCGGGCTCACCAGCCGAGACGGGTCGTCCGTGTCCGGCGGCCCGGCCGATCCGCGCGGGCGTGAAGGACATCCGGTCGGCGACGCCGGCCCAGTCGAGCAGACCCGTGTCCACCATGGTCTCCTGGACCACCGACAGCGCGGTCTCCAGGCCGACCATGCCCATGGCGGCGGCGGCCCACTCGCAGTCCTTGTCCTCGTGCGGGTGCGGGGCGTGGTCGGTGGCGACGATGTCGATCGTGCCGTCCGCCAGCGCCTCGCGCAGGGCGTGCACGTCCCGCTCGGTGCGCAGCGGCGGGTTGACCTTGTAGACCGGGTTGTACGACCGCACCAGCTCGTCGGTGAGGAGCAGGTGGTGCGGGGTGACCTCGGCGGTGACGTCGATGCCGCGGGACTTGGCCCAGCGGACGATCTCGACGCTGCCGGCGGTCGACAGGTGGCAGATGTGGACGCGGGAGCCGACGTGCTCGGCGAGCAGCACGTCCCGGGCGATGATCGACTCCTCGGCGACGGCGGGCCAGCCGCCGAGGCCCAGCTCGGCGGAGACGACGCCCTCGTTCATCTGGGCGCCCTCGGTGAGCCGGGGCTCCTGGGCGTGCTGGGCGACGACGCCGCCGAAGGCCTTCACGTACTCCAGGGCGCGGCGCATGATCACGGCGTCGTGGACGCACTTGCCGTCGTCGGAGAAGACGGTGACGCCGGCCGCGGACTCGTGCATGGCGCCCAGTTCGGCGAGCTTGGCGCCCTCCAGGCCGACGGTGACGGCGCCGATGGGCTGCACGTCGCAGTAGCCGGACTCCTGGCCGAGCCGCCAGACCTGCTCGACGACGCCGGCGGTGTCGGCGACCGGGAAGGTGTTGGCCATGGCGAAGACGCTGGTGTAGCCGCCGCTCGCCGCGGCGCGGGTGCCGGTGAGGACGGTCTCGGAGTCCTCGCGGCCGGGCTCGCGCAGGTGGGTGTGCAGGTCGACCAGGCCGGGCAGCAGGACCTTGCCGTCCGCCTCGATCACCTCGGCGCCCTCGGCGCTCAGGCCCGTGCCCACCTCGGCGATGACGGCGCCGTCGATCAGCACGTCCTGCGGCTCGCCGCCGAGCACCTTCGCACCGCGGATCAGGGTCTTGCTCATCTTCTTACTTCTCCTCGGTGGTGCGGGCGTGGGTGACGGCGGGTTCGTTGCCGCCCAGCAGCAGGTAGAGCACGGCCATCCGGACGGAGACGCCGTTGGTGACCTGCTCGACGACGGTGCAGCGGTCGGAGTCGGCGACCTCGGCGGTGATCTCCATGCCGCGGACCATCGGGCCGGGGTGCATCACGATGGCGTGCTCCGGCATCTTCGCCATGCGGTCGCCGTCGAGGCCGTAGCGGCGGGAGTACTCACGCTCGGTCGGGAAGAACGCGGCGTTCATGCGCTCGCGCTGCACGCGCAGCATCATCACCGCGTCGGACTTCGGCAGGGCGGAGTCGAGGTCGTAGGAGACCTCGCAGGGCCAGGTCTCGACGCCGACCGGCAGCAGGGTGGGCGGGGCGACGAGGGTGACCTGGGCGCCCAGGGTGTGCAGCAGGTCGACGTTGGAGCGGGCGACGCGGCTGTGCAGGACGTCGCCGACCAGAGTGATGCGGCGGCCGTCCAGGTCCTTGCCGAGGCCGGCGTCGCGGCCGACCAGGCGGCGGCGCATGGTGAAGGCGTCCAGCAGGGCCTGGGTGGGGTGCTGGTGGGTGCCGTCGCCGGCGTTGATGACGTGGGCGTCGATCCAGCCGGAGGTGGCCAGGCGGTACGGGGCGCCGGAGGCGCCGTGCCGGATGACGACGGCGTCGACGCCCATGGCCTCCAGGGTCTGGGCGGTGTCCTTCAGAGACTCGCCCTTGGAGACGCTGGAGCCCTTGGCGGTGAAGTTGATGACGTCCGCGGACAGACGCTTCTCGGCGGCCTCGAAGGAGATCCGGGTCCGGGTGGAGTCCTCGAAGAAGAGGTTGACGACGGTCCGGCCGCGCAGGGTCGGCAGTTTCTTGATCGGCCGGTCCGCGACCCGGGCCATCTCCTCGGCGGTGTCGAGGATCAGGACGGCGTCGTCGCGGGTGAGGTCGGCGGCCGAGATGAGATGACGCTGCATCTGTCAGGCTCCGTAAGGCGATTCATGCGGAAGAGCGGGATAATTCGGGCGGCCTGGTGCGCACGGGGGCACACCGAGCGGGCGTACGGCACCGATGAGGGGCGTACGCCGGGTACTACGGGTGGGCGCCCGGGGTGTCCGGCTTGGCACCGAGCAGCACGGTGTCGCGACCGTCCTCCTCGGCGAGCTGGACCTTGACCGTCTCCCGCAGCGACGTGGGGAGGTTCTTGCCGACGTAGTCGGCCCGGATGGGCAGTTCGCGGTGGCCGCGGTCGACGAGGACCGCGAGCTGCACCGCGCGCGGGCGGCCGATGTCGTTCAGGGCGTCCAGGGCGGCGCGGATGGTGCGGCCGGAGAAGAGGACGTCGTCGACGAGGACGACCAGACGGCCGTCGATGCCGTCACCGGGGATCTCGGTGCGGGCCAGTGCGCGCGGGGGCTGCATGCGCAGGTCGTCGCGGTACATGGTGATGTCGAGCGAGCCGACCGGCACCTTGCGCTCGGTGATCCGCTCCAGCTTGTCGGCGAGCCGCCGGGCGAGGAAGACGCCCCGGGTCGGGATGCCGAGGAGCACCACGTCGTCGGCGCCCTTGGCGCGTTCGACGATCTCGTGGGCGATACGGGTCAGCACCCGCGCGATGTCGGGCCCTTCGAGAACGGGCCGTGCGTCGGACTGCGTGTCCTGCTGCCTGCTGTCCTGCTTGTCCATACGAAACGGACCTCCTTCTCCGCCTCACGGGACGGACCTTAAAGGACGTCGGATTTGCGCCACCTACGGTATCAGGCTCACGGGAACGCCCCGACCGGGCCCCCGACACTCCCCCGTCACTCCTGCGGCGCGTCCGCCTCACCCGTTCGCAGCAATGAACCGCGAGTACCACGGAAGAGTCGGTGCGGACCATTCGGCTTGACGCAGAAGAGTAACGCTGCGTAACCTCACAGTGAGTTACCAGCCGCGCGGCAGACAACACAGCCGGCCGCGTCGACACCTTGTCCGGGGAGCCATATGTCCAGCGAATACGCCAAACAGCTCGGGGCCAAGCTCCGGGCCATCCGCACCCAGCAGGGCCTTTCCCTCCACGGTGTCGAGGAGAAGTCCCAGGGCCGCTGGAAGGCGGTCGTGGTCGGGTCGTACGAGCGCGGCGACCGTGCCGTGACCGTGCAGCGCCTCGCCGAGCTGGCGGACTTCTACGGCGTTCCCGTGCAGGAGCTGCTGCCCGGCACCACCCCCGGTGGCGCCGCCGAGCCGCCGCCGAAGCTGGTCCTGGACCTGGAGCGGCTGGCCACGGTGCCGGCCGAGAAGGCGGGCCCGCTGCAGCGGTACGCGGCCACGATCCAGTCGCAGCGCGGTGACTACAACGGCAAGGTGCTCTCGATCCGCCAGGACGACCTGCGCACACTCGCCGTCATCTACGACCAGTCGCCCTCGGTCCTCACCGAGCAGCTGATCAGCTGGGGCGTCCTGGACGCGGACGCGCGCCGCGCGGTGGCGTCCCACGAGGACGCCTAGCGCGACCCGCGCTTCCGCGAGGACAGCAGAAACGTAACACCGGGGTGGCCGGAAGCCTGAGATGCTTCCGGCCACCCCGGTGACGTATGTGGTCCCGGAGGGCCGGGGAGCACGAGGAGACGCCGGAGGGCCTGCGGCAACCGACAACGGTTGCCG